>NZ_JAIQXV010000012.1 GCF_020166415.1 Deinococcus multiflagellatus | reverse complement strand
CACGGCAAAGAGCACGGGGATAAATCGGGTTTGTTTGACGTCCCGCATGATTTTATCGCGTGCGTATTGGGTCTCTCGTCCCACGCCCCCCAGCGCTTGATCAGCTTTGATCTTGTAGATGGGAGACAGGAGGAGCAGCACGTTGTTGAGCTGCTCATCAAGCATCAGGCGCTCCATAAAGTAGTTCAGGCTCTGCCCCGGCTCAGCGTCCCACTGGTCGAATCGGACCTCGATCCCGTTGGCTTCCAGGGCCGCTGCAAGTTTTTTGACACGCAACTGATACTCAGGTGTGTCCCATGCGTAGGCAATTGACACGCGTTTTTCTGCGCTCACACGTCATTCTACCTTTCGGGGCTGGCTTCTGCCGTGATCGCCTGGGCCATCGCCACAACCTTTTGGTAGTGCTCGTGGGTGCGGTAGCCCAGGTGGGCGGCACTTCTCGCATGGTCGCGCAGGGCACAGCGTTTGATCTGACCCGGGGGAATGAACTTCAGCCCCGCGTCGGTGCAGGTCTGGAGCACCCGTAGCCTGAGGGCGTCCACGGTGTCATAGGGAAAGATGCGTTTGACGGCCGTCTCCTCGAGTGTCTCGGGAAAGAGCGGATCGTAGCCTGCCCGGTGGTGGAGCCGTTCCAGCGCGGTGGCGGCCTCGCCGGTTAATGCACTGACCACGTCGTCGCGCAGCAGGGTTCGGGTGTCCGGATGAAAAGCGCTCCATTTCAGCCGGAGCAGCGTGGTCAGGGGTAGGGCGTGGTGCCAGAGCAGCAGCAGGGCGGCGTACAGATGGGGGTCTGTTCTGGCCTGATGCAGCAGGGTCTCGATGGTGGCCCGCGTGGGCAGGGGCTGCCGGGGTTGGGGATCATGGCGCTGTTCCGCCGCCGGCAGCTGGAACTCGAAGAGGGGGTCAAGCTGCAGGAGACCGAGTTTGCGCAGGGCGCGGTACAGGGCGCGGAGGGCCGTGACGCGGCTGACCCGGGTGTTGACCTTGGCTTCGGTGCCGTCGAGGTTGGTGAGGAGGACGCCGTGCAGCCAGGGGTGGAAGTCGGCGGGGGGCCGCAGGAGGGAGACCAGATCGCGCTCGGCGGCGTCGAAGATGGGGCGCAGGTTGCTGATGAGCTGGGCGGGGCGGCCGGGGAGGCGGCCCCGTTCGTGCAGGGTGGCCACCAGGGTGTCGAGCTGGTAGCTGCGGAGCGCCTGAAGCACTTTGGTGGCCAGCTCGTCAGTGGACTCCTTCATGGCCGTAGTATCACAAAAAAGATATGAAGAGAGGAAGAGGGAGGGTGGAGTCTTCCTGTTCCTCTCCCCTCTTCTCCTCTACGCCACGCGCCTGGTGGTCCACCGCTGCGGCAACGGCACCAGCATGACAACGGCCAGACCGAGTGCGAAGTACGTACTGCACCACTGCGCGATCAGGCGCAGGTCCAGTGAGGTGCCCCATGTGCTCCCAATGGATATCGCCGCGACGATCAACGCCGTGGCGAACGCAGCGGCAAAGGCAACCGCCAGGCCCTCCAGTCTGGTGAAGGTTGACGCCACCACCACAGGGAGCAGATACACGAGACTCCACAGGGAATCGTGGGTCAGGAGCTGGGTGAAGATCATTGCAGCGAGTATCAGGGAAGAGAAGGTGAAGGAGCAGACCATGGTGGCGCGCACGGTTGGCAATTCATATCTATGTTGAGATAAACGCTTCTGCCAGGCCAGAGATCGTCCGCCTGTCAGATCGGCTTGCAACGCCGCCCGCCCTCTTGCCATGAAGGCCAGGGGCACCAGCAACAGGGAAAAGGCGGCCACACTTCCTGTTCCCACGGCAATGACCCATTGCCCCGGCGCGTGCTCCGCCGACATGGTGTGCAGGAATGCCCCAAGAGACAGAAACAGGACCATGGCCAGCTCAACGAAAAGCGATGGTTTACGGGGCGACGAGAGCCTCTTGAACAGATGTGTCATGGCCTCACCGTCCAGGGGCGCTGGTCGGACAGTCAAGCATCCGGCCCTTGAGACTGTCCTACGAGGGCTTCATCTGACGAAGGCCCAGCATTCGGCCAGCTGAGCCACTGTCCGTGTGGCTGAGCGTCAGGGAGCACCCCAGCACACCCAAGACTCCCGCAATGGATGAGCTTGCCCCACGGGCGTACGCTGACTGGATGCCCGGTCACCAGATCCTGATCATCGAGGACAATCCCGACATCGCGGGGCTGCTGACCCTCGACCTTCAGGACGAAGGCTACGCCGTCCACCACGAAGCCACCGCCATCACCGGATTGACAGCCGCGCGCGCCACCACCCCTGAGGTCATCCTCCTGGACCTGGGCCTGCCCGACCTGGACGGCCGCCATGTGCTCATTCGCCTGCGCAAATTCAGTGCGGTGCCGGTCATTGTCCTCACCGCCCGGGGCTCTGTGGAGGAGAAAGTGGAGCTCTTGACGCTCGGTGCGGACGATTACCTGGTCAAGCCGTATGCCCTGGCCGAGTTGCTCGCGCGCATCCAGGTGCAACTGCGGCACCACCGGGACACTGTGATCCAGCTGGGCGCCCTGGAACTCAATCCCCTGGCCCGGCAGGCCCTGTACCAGGGCCGGGACCTGCGCCTCACCTCAAAGGAATTTGAGATCCTCAGTGCCCTGGCGGATACAGCCGGGCGCGTGATCCGGCGCGAGGAACTGCTCGCCCGGGTCTGGAAGCACGAGTTGCCCGAGCACAGCAACGCCATTGACGTACACATAGCCAATCTCCGGAAGAAACTCCAGGAAGCAGGAGCGACTGGGCTGCTGCGTACCGTCCGGGGATATGGGTACAGCCTTCAGCCCCAGGCCCACAACGGAATCAAGGGCCCCGTGAACTGAGGGCAGGCAGGCCACCATGTCCTGAACAGTGAAACCGTCTCATTGTTCCTTTACCCACCCTTTAAGATGGAGCATGCCCGCGCCGCAGCATTTCCTCCTGATCGATGACAACCCCCACGACCAGCTGCTTGCGATTGAGGCTTTCACTGAACTCTGCCCGGACTGCCACCTCACGACCGCCAGCAGCGGTCATGAGGCCCTTGAGCTGCTCCGGAACACCGCTGACCTGCCCGACGTCGTGCTCCTGGACGTGAATATGCCAGGCATGAACGGCTTCGAGGTGCTTCAGGCCCTCAAGGCGGACCTCCGCCTCGCCCATATCCCGGTGGCCATGCTCACCACCTCCGGCGCGCGCAGCGATGTTCAGACGGCTTACACCTTGTACGCCAGCTCCTACCTAGTCAAGGCGCCCTCGTTTACTGATTTTCTCGACCAGATCGACGCTTTCCTGCGGTATTGGCAGCACGCCCGCGTGGTGCAGCACTAGGCTGTCTCTCCTTGCCGGTGAGGAACACCTGCAGGCGGCCCTCCTTACTTCACACTGGTAAAGCGCAGCGTCGTATCCCGTATCAACGTGCCCTGCCCCGAGGAGGGATTGAGCGTCAGCAGCTCACCACTGTTCGTGCGGCCGTACAGCGTGCCGTACAGGTAATCCAGACCGAAGACATCGGCGTAGCCCGTGCCCCCCACCACCGTCACCGCCTTGGTCCCCACATTGATGCGGGCCAGGGCGTCCTTGGTGAACTGGCTCGACTTCACGGTGGCGTAGAGCGTACCGTCTGGCCCGAAGGTCAGGTCGCCACTCGACGGCATGCCCATGTTCAGCACCTCGGTCGCAGCGCCCGTCGTCGTGTTCACGGTGTAGATGCGCCCACTCAGCCCCGTGGCATACAGCTGGCCGGCGGCGTCCACCGCCAGGGCGTTGATGTTGGTCGGGCCATAGTTCCCCACCACGGCAATCGCTTGGGTGTTCAGGTTGATGCGCAGCAGGCTGGAGAAGGTCGACGCGTACAGGACGTCGCCCACCTGCGCGGCGTCGGTGATGGTGCTGCTGTAGGAGAGCGTCATGACCTTCTGGTCGGCGGCGTTGCCCTTGAGGACCACGGCATACAGCGAATCGTCGGTCACGGCGTAGGTGCGGATGACGTCCGGCGTGGTGGGCTGTGGGGCCGGGGTGGGTTGGGGCAGCGGCGCACTGGGGGACGTGCACGCGGCGAAGGCGAGGGGCAGGAGGAGGGTCAACCTGACGGGTTTCACTCCACCGTCTTAGCGCAGGGCCGGGGAACATGCCAGCGAACTTGCCCGGGGCTGATGGAGCTGCTCTGGACAGAGGGCGAGTGGCCCAGCACGCCGGAACAGTTGGGGGTGTTTTAAGGAAGCGATACCGTTGGCGAAGTCAGGCCAGACAGATTCCCGGCGTTTTGAGCCGCTCTAGCCGAGCATTGCCCAACCATGTCAGGCTCATCTTTTTGATTGCGCCAACGGTATCAGGAAGCTCGAACACCCCCCACTTTGGTGGGCACCGACCACCTATGATCTTGCCAAGGAGACATCATGGCGCCTCGGCACGTCAAAATCCGGTCGATGCCCACGGGGCCTCACCCCCTGGGGCCCCCGCCTGTGCTTCTGCCTCCAGGTCCATCACCGTCTGGACCGCCGCCAGTCGGATTGGTGGTTACGGCTGTGGCGGAAGTGGTGGGGGTGGGCCCAGAGAATTCCGCACATGCTCAACAAGCGCTAGAACTTCTCGGGCTTTCACGTAATACCCCAGGTGAATCATCATCTGAGTGACCGCCACAGGGACCTGCGCCGTTGGAATAGTCCGGACCTCGATCTGGCCATCAGCCTTCATGACAGGGCCGCCGTAGAGCACGCCCAACAGAAAAAAGCGATTGCCAACGACGGTGCCACCATTTTTATTCTGGTACACGCCATCATTGAGCACGAAAATGGGAGAGCCTGAAGAGCCAGGAAAGCAGGCCATATCGACGACCCCTTCGGGAGTTCCATTGAAGTCGACGGCAGGATGATTGGCAGTGATGCCACGCCGCACGATAGGAAAGTTATTGACATTATCTGCCAGACCGATTGGATAACCAACCATTGTTACGCTTTCGACAGCAGTCAGGTCGGCGATATCCGCTGCGCTGGGGAGATTCCCTCTTCTGACGCCTACGTAGTAGGCCGTTAATCCCTGAGCATGGACTGCCTGTATGTAGGGCCAGAGAAGTATGGCACAGAGGTCAACGTTCGGATCGGGATGATCAACCCACGAAAAAGGCTCGGCGATTACGGTATGGGTAAGGCCAATCGGTTTTCTGGCCTCGCTTAAGTGAAACCGCAACTCAAGCCGCTGTGCCCCATGCACTACATGCTTGTTGGTGATGAGCAGGGGAATGAAATGCTCCTCCCCCTCCCGCTGATCGTGAAAAATGAAACCGCTTCCGCTACCCATATCAGTCCGGATAGCCAACGTAGAGAACAGCATCTGCTCACTGATCGACTTTGGTTCAAACACAATAGCCCTCGTGTAGGTCACGCCAATATGCAAGATCGCGTTCACTTTGCACTTCAGGGGCGCCAGGTGATCTGGCCGCCTTCCATTGTTGTGTGCCCTGCTCTGGCGAGCGTACGCCAGCCTCTGAGAAAGACAACGCGGGAATTGTTGGGAAGACCCTATAAGCACAGTACGTATTGCTTGTGCCTATGCCTCCTGTCCTTACCACCAGCGTATGTGACAATCTGATCGGTTTCTGATGACAGCTTGGTTTGATTGAGAGGGGGAATAGTGTGGCGGTCGAGAGGTATTGTGTTGTGTCTATTAACGTGCGTTAGCTAAGGGTGAGGGCTGAGGCGCTGGATCCCTCCTCCAGCCCCAGAGGCCCTTACGCCTTGCTTGCTTGCAACGCTGTAGCAGCCCCCTGCGCCGCCTCGCGCACCGCCTGATGGGCGTTGACCTGGCCCACGCTGAGCAGCCGCTCCAAACCGCTGATCTCAGTAAGGCGAGTGGCCTCTTCGGCCACGGCCCGCAGGATTCTGGCCCCCACATACGGCTGATCTTGTTGAATCAGGGTCGCGGCGCGATCCACCGTGGCCATTTGCCAGGTGGGAACACCGATCAATCCACTGTAAATCAACCCGGTGACTGCCCGTTCCCGGACACCGGCGTTGTCGTCAAAGGTGCGGGCATACAGTTGGCTGGCCAACGCGAGCTTCAGGTCATCTGGTGGCGCCGCCTCGCGCAGCGCGGTCGTCGTGGCCTCCACTGCCAGCTTGCGCGTGAAGGCCGCAGCAGAGCTCAACGCCTGAGTCAACAAACGAAGGTCGTCCTGTGAAGGAGAAAGCCCGACCACAGCCCTGAACAGCAGCAAGGCCATCTGGGCGTCCAGCGGCTGCTCAATTGAACTGAAGAAGCGCTGTCCTCCCCCACGGCTCAGTTCTTGCATGGGCGACCGGTCCCCTACCAGACCACGGACTGCACCCCTCACCTCGGGCGGCGAGACTCTCAGGGCTTCGGCCAAGTACCGGTACGCGTCAAGTTTGTGCCGTGCGTGAATCTGAGGATTACGCAGGGCATCCAGATAGTCTTCAATGATTGCCAGGCGCGCTTCATTGGCGTTCACTCCCTGGTAGTTGTGAAAAACACTCGAGACATAGCTTGGCACGATGGGACCGCCGAAGGACACCGGCCCCTCTTCGTCCATCGCCCGCAACTCAGCAAGGTGTGGTTCAAGAAAATCATGAAGTCGCTTGAAAACGGCGCTTCCTGCTTCAACCGCATGGCCATTGGCAAGGTACAGGACCACGTCATTGGGGGGCAGGTGATCGACGACCCACCGATCCAGCTCCTGTCGTTCATCAGGGGGAAGACCGTCAGACAAATTGCTCAGCAGCGTCGCATACGCGTCCGACTCCCCTTTTGGGTAGAGCGTCTTCAACAGGTGAACAGCTCGGGCTGCCAGGGGCGCCGCTTCAGGCTGGTTTTTCCAATCAAACGCATCAAACAAGAGCCAGAGATTCTGGAAGTGGCCTGGGCCGTACGCCCGCTCCTCCAACCACGGTAAGAGCAGCTCAAGATCCGGAAGTTGGGGCTCGAGTTCTCTGAAAGCCTCTATGAAGTAAGTGGCCGAAAAGGAAGTCCCTGCTGCCAGTCCGGCTTGACCAGCCATGAAGCGCTGCAGGCCATCGCGATACAGTTGGCGCAGCGCTGTCAGTGACGCCTCATCGGCGTAGCCAACCATGGTCGTCACCATGGCATTGAGGATGCGCCACATGGGTTCGGCGGTACGACTGTCCGGCTTCAGCGGCCGGAAGTTCTGGAAGTACGCATTGACATCGATGCGGGCATGGACGAGGTGCCCCACCTGATCGAACAGCTCTTTGAGGTCAGTGACGCGGCAACGGATCAATTCCTTGACGCCCTCGGCCACCAGCTGGTGATTCTCGATGCGCCGACCGTGCACCACCGCCCAGCGCGCATACAGGGCCCGGACGAAGTGTCCACGTCGGCTATCGCCACACGTGTAAGCCATCCACATGGCCAGATTGGCCCAGGCGATTTCACTAGGCAGGCCCGACCGGTGATAGCGCGAGGTCTCGCTGCGCAGTACGGCCCGGTACTCCTCGTCGACCATATAGGAGCCCGCAATCGCCCGCGCGTATTCCTGATACCCCAGAAAAGGCGGCGCGTCGATCTTTCGAGCAGCTTCGTAGCGATGAAATTGCCCATCATCAAAGGGGTCGAGCATCTCCAATTGCATGGAAAGATCTCGCCGCAGGAATTTTCGCAGGGCCTGCACCTGGCCACGGGCGATCCCGCTGGACGCATCGGCGTGGTCTTTGCCCCGGTGGGGACTACTGGTCAGTGCCTGGCTGAGCGTCAAGGCCTGAGCGATACAGGCTCGTGCCTGCTCGTCATCGCCGAGCGTCGCAAAGAGACCACCCATCAACCGGAAATACGCCACCCGCTGAGTTTCAGTGAGTGCCTTGCTGGGATACGCCTGCAAGGCGGCGAGCGCCTCCGTGAATTCCCCTTCAATGCACTGCGTGATGATGTTTTCAAGCTGTGTGACGCCACCTTCACGAGGCCCCCGTTCACGAAGATCCCGGAGATAAGCGCCGTAGTTGAACTCAGGATTCGTATATTTATCAACGTGTTCCTGAGTTGGCGCGATCAGTGCAGGAACTTGAAAGCCCGGAAAGAACTTATCAGAGTTGCTTTTCATCAGCTTTCCGTGGGTTCAGTACTGCCGCTTGAGCTTAATTTACTCTGACCATCATAACGCAACTTCTCCTTGGTCGCGTTGACAATATAGGCAAATAATGATTGCTCAATGGCGTCTGCGCATTCTTTCGTTGTACTAAATACTCGCGAGCTTAAGTGGGCACGCCCCCACACATTGTGGAGATAGGCTTTACTGGGCGCATGATCTAAAAACTTCTGTTCGGTCAAGAGAAAAATGGGGCGCTGAGTCTCGATCGCATATTGCAGCTCAAATTCCACCCCCTCCTTGACAATACCTTTGCCGGGAACGACGCCCCCTTTCCTGTCGGCGGCCTCGCGCGAAGCGCGTGCGGCTTTTGCATCAAGCTTGTGGAAAATCATGATGACGCCATCGCTATCATTGATCATGGACTTCATCTGATCTTGAATGTGCGCTGGAGAACTAATAGATTCAATAAAAGTGAACTCAAAAAGCTCATAGCGGTCACTGAGGGCCTTCAACACTGTCCGCAGTTCAATGGGCAGCTGCTCACCCATTGAGCTACTGATAAAGAACTGGAGTTTCCGAATATTTGCCATAATTTTCACGAATCACCCGACGAGAAAGAAGTTAGAGATAGGGGCGGACGGCCTTCAGGATATGCTGCCTTTACTCGGTACAGAGGCCAAGACTGTACCCAGTGCCGGTCATTAGGGGGGCCACCACTGCTGGGGGTTCCGGCCATTAGCTGAGCGGTCTCAGCGGCAGGAAGAAAGTCAGCCAGATGGGTTTCACCCCACGGTCTGAGCGCAGGGCAGAGGAACAGGCCAGCGAACTTGCCCGGGGCCGATGGAGCTGCTCCGGACGCAGACCGTGGGGCGCAGCACGCCGGAACAGGCGAGCAGCTGAGCGCCGCCCTGGAGCGCGCTAGGCCCTAAACCGGGTAGGCTGTGCCCCGTGCTTGCCCCCGCCCTGACCCTGGCCCTGGACGAGGTCCGCGCCACCCTTCCGAGCGGCGTCGCCCCGACCCTGGCGCCTGGGGCCCACGACAGGCTGCACCTCGTGCTGCGCCGGGGCCAGCAGGCGGGCGCCGTGGCCCTGGACCCGGCCTCGCAGACGCCGCAGCGGGTGCGGGACGCGGCGGCCTGGCTGGCCTGGCAGGTCGACACGCTGCCCCCGTGCGGCCCTGGCCAGGCCCCGACCGTGCTGGCGCGGCGCCAGGCGGGAGGCTGGTTCGAGCTCTTCCGGGGCGAACGCCCTGGGCTGGAGGCCTGACGGCGAGCTTGGGGGCAAGTGAGCGGAGGAACAGGACCTGCCCCTCACGGTTCCTCCGCCAAGGTTCGGCCAGGTGCACACGGAAGGGGAATGTCTGGCGGTGCGACCAGGCACGCCTGATCGCGGTGAACCCCCTTACCGTTTCTTCGCTGGGGACTTTTGCGACAGCGCACTGCCCGCCGCCCGCTTGGAGGTCTTCCCGGTGGCACGGCTCTGCAGCACATTGGACGCCGCCTCGGCCGCCTGCTTGCCCGTGGTGCGGCCCTTGTTGACCTGAGACAGCGCGCTTCCGGCCGCCGACTTGGAATCCTTGCCCGTGCGCCCGTCGCGCAGTGTTTTCGAGGCGGCTGTGGCGGCTTTGGCTCCCGTGGTCTTCCGTGTCATGTGACCCTCCAAGGGTGTGCGAACACGATCAGTTTAAGCGCTCCGCAGACCTCGTACTGCTCAGAAACCTATGGTGGGCCCGCCGGCCGAGACGCCCGCGCGGCGAGCGGCCCTAGGCCGGGGTGCACGGGTGAGGGGCGGTGGCGCCTGAGCGCAGGCAAGCAGCGCCTGGCAGCGAACTTGCCCAGGGCGGATGGGGTCACCCCACACGCGTCACCCCCAGGACAGTCACGGTGCGGGGGTGAACATATCCACATCTTTGAGCCGCATCAGTTTCGGGTTCCACGTCGTCCTGGCCGTCGCCATGGGGAGCGACGTGACCGGGCTTGCCCTTCTCGCCCTGGTGTTGACAGTCCAATTTGCACTGCTGAGCTGGGGTCAACCCTGGTGGGTCGTCTGGACAGCCTACCTCCGTGGGGTCATGCGCGCGGCGGTGGTGCTCGCGTGCCTCGGTGTCCTCTGGATGCTCGTCATTGGCTGATGGGTGACCCTCGTGCAGAGCCAAACAGCCGCTCGCCCCGGGCGCGGGCGCCCCCTACCCTGTCCCTATGCCCCACCCCGCCCGGCCGCCAGCCCTGCCCCCCGACGATGTTCTCCTGACCTTCGACCGCGCCCGGGGCGAGTACCTCCACCTGGGGCTACCGGTGCCGCTGCGCGCCCTGACCTGCTGGACTGCCCCCGCCACGATTCCGCTGCCGCTGGACCACACCTGGGGCGCGGCGCTCAAACCCATCTCGGCGCAGTACAGCCCGGCCGATTTTCACCCCTTTGAAACCGCCACCCTCTCCCCCGCCCCGCGCGGCGAAGCCGTGATCAGCATCCTGAACCACAAACTGGAGGTGCAGATCGTTAAAACGCTGGGACCAGGGACCCTCCAGGCCCGCGCCACCGACGTGGCCAACCACATCCGGGCCACCCTGCAACGCCTGCTGCGGCCGGTGGTGGTCACCATCGAGCAGCCGGGCCTGGGGCCGCGCCTGACCGGGGCCGACGCCCAGCGCTGGCTGGTCGAGCGGGGTGTGCAGGACGCCGCTGTCCTGGGGCCCCTCTTGGAGGGCCTGGGCGCGGCCGCCGATGGGCGCACGCCGAAGTTGGGACGCTCGGGGGCCAACGTACTGGCGGTCGCCGGCAACGCCGGGCTGCTCACGGTCGTCTGCACGCCGGACGTGGTCCAGGCCGCGCAGCTCGTGGCCGTGATGGCGCCGCACCATGACCCACAGGCGCGGTGGGTCTAGGGCGAGTAGGGCGCCGGAAGGCTTTGATACGCCTTGAGCGCTGACACTGGATACGGCCAGGGTGCGATTTGAGCAAACTCGTCAAATGCAGAGACCACCCCCTCCAGGGGCCCTGATTGCATCGTCGGCCAGGTGTCACGAATCATGTACAGCGCCTCCTGCAGCGTTTCTTGCGCTGCTGGATACTGGGTCCACGCGCCATCCACGTAGGGAACCTGCGACACGCGCCCGCGCGCCTGCATCGCATACGCCAGCAGCAGCAGGACCTCCGCGTGCCGCGTCAATCTGGACTTGATCGTGGCGGGCAGGGAGGCCCCCAGCCAGTCCGCCTGGTGAAATAGCTTGCGGGCCCGTTCGGCTGTGGCCACCACAGGGTGGCGCCGGTCGAAGGTCAGGGTCAGCGCGTCCAGGTGTGGGCGCAGGCCAACACTCTCGATCAGGTCCCAGTGTCCTGGGCGACCGGTCGGGTACGTCACGCGCTGACGATGCTTCAGGAGCAGTCCCAGGACGGTCAGGTCTGGCATGGGCATGGCCGCGGCGCAGGCGCCAAAGCACAGCAGGTAGCCGGGATAGGCGCGCAGGGCGGCGTATGTCGGACCCGTGAGCCCACGAACGGTGAACGCCGTGAACGCCACCGCCTGCGCAATCTCCATGACCGCCACCTGCACCCGGTCGGTGGGGTCTGCGTCGTGCATGATGACCGCCACCAGTTCCACCAGGGGACGGACCACCGCCTCCTGCCCTTCCATGGCCGCCTGGACCTGCGCCTGAACCTTGGGATGCACCTCATACGCCAGCTGGGTGGTCAGCCGGTCCAGCTGAAAGTGCGGCAGGCCCGCCCAGCGGTCCACGGCGGCCGAGTGGGCCTGAAGGTACTGGCTGATGTCGCGGCGCACCAGCCGCAGCAGCGTGCGCTCCGGGGTGGCGAACCCCAGGTGAACCGCCTGAATGGACGTCTGCGGCTGCAGTGCCGAGCCGTGAGGGGACTGCACCGCCGTTTGCGCGACCTGACGCTGCTCCACCAAGGCTGACTCCAAGGCCACCACATGATCTTGAAGGGCCCGTTCCGTTTGCGCCCACTGGGCAGCAAGTTCGGCGGTGGTCGGCCGGACTGTCGAGGTGCCGTGCCGGACCCAGAAGCCAAACTGGTGCTCCTGATCCCGGTGGAGTTGCCGCCAGGGCCAGCCCAGGCAGGGCATTTCGACGATGTGCAGCGTCTTGTCGTCCTGCTTCAGTTCGTGCACCCGGATGGACAGCCGGGCATCGACATTCTCGCGGAGCAGATTGTTGAGGTGCACTTCCCGCTTGTCGGCGGTGGGGATCTTTTTGGGCTCGTCGGCGCGGAGCCCAACGACTTCACGGTTGTTGTTGACGCCAATGAACAGGTAAGCGCGGCCGCCCGGGGTCTCCCGGGGCAAGTTGCTCAGGGCCACCAGGTGGCGCAGGAGCTTGACGTTCTCGGGGGCCTGTTCCTTGAAATCGTAGTGCGGGGCCTCCCGGCCGGAGGCCAGCGCCTCAGCGAGCAGGGCCTGGAGATCAAGGGTGCCTTCGGTGCCCAGGGTCATGGAGGGCCAGCATAGGCGCTGCCGCTGGCCCTGTCATGCGAAGTCGGGGGAGGGCAACGGGTTTCGTTCCACCCTCGCGGCTGTCACTCTCATCCCCCCATCTGGGGGCATCCCTGCCGCACCAGCGCCCCAGGACGCTCGGTCCGCACTGCGCCCGTGGACCCCTCTCCCCCACCCGCACTCGAGGTCTATGAACACGTCTGCTGCCCTGCTGGAACCCACCCGTCACTGCTCGCCCCCGGCCCTGGTGCAGGGTCTGTCCCTGACCCGGCGAGCCGGGCGGGCCATTACCCGCGTGCCTCTGCCACGACGCCTGTCTGGTCTGGACACCCAGCCGGGGGCGCACCGATGACCGGACTGCCTCCCTCTTGGGCCGGGGTGCTCGATGGGTTGGGTGTGGCCCCACTGCCGGTGGGGGAGCCGCCGCCCGTGGACCTGATCACCCTGGAGGCCGCCCTGCAGGCCGGGGTGCGTGTGCCGCGCGGCTGGGAGGCGCTGCGGGCGCAGGCCACGCGGACCCCCGTGCCAGAGACCGCCCGGCAGTGGCAGCGCACCGTCACGTACGCCCTGCAGATCGGCCGCAAAGCCCGCGTGCAGCTCCGCTGGGCCGCGAAGGACCGGCCCGAGGGTGACCTGCTGTGGGCCTGGGCCGCCCTTCCCCGGGTCGTCGAGGTGCCGGGCCAGGACGAGCGCTGGGCCGTGCTCGTCAGCGCGTTTCAGGACACGCCGCGCCTGGACCTGCAGACGGTTCAGCTGCGGCCAGGCTGCTGGGCCCTCTACCGGGGTGAGCCCCCGTACACCTTCCGGCACGCGGCGCTGCCGTTCGGCGCCTTCGCCGGGCCCGCGCAGACGGCCGCACACCTGGGCCTGGACCCCGCCCTGCTCGCGGCAGTCTGGCCAGCGACGGGCGTGCGGCCGCTCCGGAACGGGTGGTATGTCAGCGCGCTGCCGGGCTGGTCCAGTGGCCACTGGCTGCAGGCCCTGATCGCCGCCCTGCAGGACGCCGGGGTGAAGGCATGGGATGAGACCTTGCTGTTCAGGGCCTACCGGGCGCTGCCCGGCGTGCCCGACGTGCAGGATCACACCCTGCGGCTGGCGCTGCGCCGGTCCCACCACGTGGTGCGGGGGCCGCAGCCAGGCCTGTGGCTCGCTGTGGCCAACGAACCGGCCGCGCCGCAGGCCTCATGAGGCGATCAGCCGCCCAGGCGATGCCGCTGAACGCACCGCCCCCGTCTCCAGGAGTCTCTGCATGAATGTGAACCCCGATGTCCGCCCCCCCACCCCGCTGACTCGCCTGTGGCACCGCCTGACGCGCCGAACGGCCCCCCAGAAGGACGCCGGACCACTCTTTCCGTTGACGCTGGACCGTCACCTGCGGGTCAGAGGAGACCTCGCGTTCGCGCAGGCTGTGCACGCGACCCTGGTCCGCCAGCACAGCGCGGATTCAGGCCCACAGCTGGTCAGTCTCGATGATGCCCCGGTGAGGTGGCGCTGCCCGGCCGACCAGCAGGCCTGGGGCGAGAGGAACTCCTGGCACACGCCCAGGCACAGCCGCTGCTGCTCTACGGCGCCGGCGAGCAGCTCCTTTGGCGCCAGCTGGAGCATGGTCTCCAGCCACCCGTGGACTGTGTGCTTGACGTCTGCGACGATGGCAACCTTTTTCTCGTGCTCCAACATCTGCGCAAAGACGCGCAGGATGGCCTGAGTCACCTGACCCTGCACCCGGCCGCGCGGGCTCGTCTGGCTCAGCAGCTGGGGGGCCTGCCTGGTTCACGGGTAATAGGGCGCACGATCAAGGACCCCGACTGCTCAGCAGCGCTGGATTTTCGGGTGTGGGAACTGCTGTGTGCCCTGCAGGCCTCCGAGCCGGGCTGGGGAGTGGTCATCACGGCGCGCGGATGTGTGCTCTGGCCATTTGCCGTGGCCGTTCCAGACATCGGGCACCCCCGCGTATGAACGCACCCACCTGTGCATGACGCGCAGCGCTCCTCAAGACCTTGCTGAGGGTTGCCGCTGACCACGGGTGGACACCGTGTCTCCGCATCCCCAGCCCGACCGAAACTTGATCCCCACACTTGACCTCAAAGGACACATCTGATGCAAAACTTCCCAGACGCCCTCAACCCACCACTGCGTGACCTGCTGACCAGCGCCATGACGCGATTTCAGATCCAGACGCTGGCCATGAACGTCCCATCTCACAAGTTCCCGAGCCTGTCCATGGCGCCGCTCTTCCAAGGTGTGGCGGGCGGGCCCAGCGGCGCGCGGGAAGGGACCGGCCGATGACCCAGGACGTCATCCCTCAACCACCGCTCCGGCCCATTGACCGGGCTGGCTTCACGGTCCTTCAAGCCATGCAGCAGCGCCCTTTCGAGTGGTGGTTTGTCCAGAACGTAGGGCTCAGAGAAACCCTCGTACAGGGCTCGCCCATCGCATTTTCCACAATCATCGTCGGGTTAGATCAGCTGGAAGACCACGGCCTCGTGACGCACCGGTGGGCGCCACGGGACGGCGAGACGGAGGCAGAGGCGCAACTGGCCGCCGCGCAGCAACGAGCTCAAGAGGCAGCGGAGCGGGCCACCTGGCCCTGGTGGAAGCGCTGGTGCTGGTGGCGCCCAGCTGGACATGGGCGCCGTTCGCAATACCGACTAACCGATCTGGGGCGTGCCTGGACCGTCCCGTCGCCCGGCCCCGCCCAAGGGGTGGGCTGCATGCTGCTTCCGAAATAATGGCCTGAGCCAGCCACTGGACCCCATCAGGAGACACTCCTGCCAAAAGAAAAACAGGAAATCGTGCTGGACCCAACCCCGTGGCGCGAGCGGTGCCAGGCGATGGGCTGGGATGAGCGGGACTTGCCCAGCGACCGGGAAAGGCTTCAGAACCTCCAACGCCCCCGAGCTGAAAGGCTGGACGTTGGGGCCGGTGTACGCGGCCTGGAAGGCCTACAGTCAATTCATGCTGTGTGGCTGGCCCAACGAGCCAAACGGGGAGGCCCCAGAATTTTTTCTCGATGACCTGCTCATCATGCAGGAGACGGACGCGCCGCGAGACCTCACGGTGAGGGAATCCAGTCACTGGGAGTACGAAGTCAGGCACCTCAAGGCCGTCGGTCCAGGTGCGAGTACCAACCGCAGTGTGCCGGCGAGAGCCCTCCCGCCAGTGGAGGCAGGCCTCAGCTCACTGGGCCTCACCTTTCGGGAGCCGTAAAGCGGCCTGGACGTGTAGGGCAGGCGAGAGGACCAAAAGGCAGCTGGCAGAGGAGGTGAGACCACCCCTTGACCAGGCGCACCAGCGCCCCAGGAGGCTGATGGACGTGCCCGACCGGCACCCTAACCGCCCCCGCGCCCCCGCCCCATCACCTCACCTGGAGACCCTATGACACCGTTCCTTCTCGTTTCCTCGTCCATCCGTACTGGCAAGTGCCCCATACTGCCCGGCTCTGCGGCAGCCTTATGACAGCGCGCCATTCCTGGGCCCGCTACGGGCCTCTCCGGACTGGACTGTGGCACGCCCTCGTTCTGGTGCTGCCGGTGCAGGTCGCGTGGCTGCTCAGCGACGCCGCCGCCCCACCAGCCGCCCTCCCCGCTCAGCAGCTGCTCCAGGCGCTTCACACGTGGGCCCCGCTGTTCGTGGGCCTGCTCGTCTTAAAGGTGGGGCTCGACGTGGGCCTGCGCGGCCGTCCCCTGCTCCAGACGTTGCCTGGGCTGCGCACCTTTCTGGCCGGTTATTTCCTGCTGATCTTCGCGGTCAAAATGGTGGCCGACCCCCTGCTTGCAGGCTTTGACCGCGACCCCCAGGCGGCGGCTCTCGTTGTCGGGGCGCTCCTGCTCCTGGGGGGCCTGGCGCGCATGGCGGTGTCCCGGCAAGACGCGCTGCCCCTCGACCGGCCATGGACGGAGCACCGCCTGTCCGCTACACCCGGCTCGACTCAGGAGCAGCAGGTGTGGGCGGTCCGCGCTGCCGCGCGCGTGTTGGTGACGGCGGGGTGGACGACCAGCTGGAAGCGCAGCCTGACCCTGACGATGGGTGGCCGGTCTGGGGTGGCGGTCCATCTGCAGCGGAACCCTGGTCCGGTGACCCGGGCGGAGCTGGAGCAGCGGATGCTGCAGACCCTGGCCGGACAGGCTGCAGAAACCGTGGTGTTTGGAACGACGCTGCACGGCGCCGCTGCCGATATGGCGGCTCACACCCGGCTGGCCACCCACTTCTTTGCCGCGTCACCGGACGTTCCAGGGCTCCTGCACGGCGCCCAGACCCCCGAAGCCCTGGCGTTCAACGCCGACGTCATCCGGGCGTTGCGCCGCGCGCAGCTCCAGGTGCTTGAGCGGTTTTTCGTGCAGCACCGGGCCGTGCTCGACGACCTGGCTCACGCGGCTCAACAGGGGGACCTGGACACCACGGCCCTCCAGCCATATCTGGACCGAATCAGCTCGCCCCTGGAGATGGCGCCCGAAGGCGGGATGGTGGCCGGTGGCCCGGCCACCGCCCCCTGAGTTCATCTGGCCGTCCACCCGCCCCCGCCTGACCCACGTTCTGAACAAGGAAATCCCCATGACAGAGCACCTGTTGATCCTCAGCCTGGCCCTCTGCGGCGTCACCCAGGCCACGCCCGCCTTTGAACAGCGCCTGCTCGCCATCCCCGAGGTCCAGCTGGCCCAGTAGGCACCGGGTGCTGGGGATGCCTGCCTCGAACAGGCGGCCCTGGACCGCGCAGCTGCAGCTCGCGGCCGCGAGCTGCAGCGGTGAGTGCCGGGCTGCCGCTGGTGCTGGCCTCGGAGGTGGGCTTCAGCGCGGTGGTGAGCCGCGCTGGGCGAACCGTAGCCCAGGGGGACTGGGCGCAGGCGCAGATGGTGCAGGGCCGGGTCATGCTCGGCGCGCCCAATCTCTACGCTCGGATGTGGCCACTGTGGCTGGTGCCGCCGTGGATGCTGGTGATCGGCCAGGGCGCTTCAGGCAGAATTCAGCGGCGTGAGAGGAAATTTCCTCTCACGCCGCTGGGGCGAACATTGGGAGTCTCCCCGACAGAGGTCTGGCGGCTCTCTTCAATGAAAGGAGAGACGTCTCAGAAGCGCGCCAGCTCCGGTGCATTGAAGCCTGGAAGGGACACGGACCGGACGATGTGCTGCGGATCGGGGGCCTGGACCCGCTCAATCAACACGTGAAGGTCTGGTGTTCCCGCATCAGCCAGTGTCTGCGCCCACGCTGTCACGTCATGTTCGTAGAGATCCTTGAACCGCCAGTCCTGGGCCGACTCAACGTAATACAGCAGGGCGTACGGGGCGTCACTGGGCAGCCGCAGTTGGAACGTCGCTGCGAGCTCGCCCAGCATGTAACCTGTCAACTGCAGCATCTGCGTCAGGGTGTGGGTGAATCGGATCCCGTCGCGACTGGTGCTGTTGTGCCACGAGCACAGCGGCATCAGGAAACAGGTGCGGTTGGGCACACTGCCGTCGCTCTGCACCGTCATATGGCCCCCCACGCTGAAGGCCGGGTGACTCTTGTCTGGCGGCGCCGGGTCGTTCGTCACGTAGCAGGGGCTAGACGCGGCAATGCCCATGCTGATCAGCAGCGCTTTCCAACTTTCACCGAGGTGTCCAGGAACATGTTTCGGGTCGTAGGTGCTGCCGACGACGTTGTACAGATCGCCGGTAAAGGTCACTGCCTGCGCGCCGGTGCTTCTGAGGGGGTTTTCCTGACTCTGCTGCACGAAGGCGAGCACCTGTGAAAGGCCGGGAAGGTCAGTGTTCATGCTGTACTCCTGCAGTGTCCAGCCTGGGCCGGACATCCGTGATGAAAGACGAGGCCAGCCGGTGGGAGGGCGGCCTGCGTCCACCGGCCAACCTGGCCCAGACCAGCCGCAGACGGCCTGGGCCGGGCGTTGTCAGATATCGAGGTCGGCGATGTACTGTGTGGCGCGTTCGCCGAGCTTGTCGATGATCTGCTGGCGCACCCGCGCGTACACGTCCTCGTCCAGCGTCAGGGTCTGCGTACCCTGGTACAGACTGGTGTTCGACGTCTGGAAATGTGCCCACAGGAAATTCACCTTCACGTCATTCGATTTGAAATAAAACGCCCCGATCATCATGGTGGGCGTTTTTTTGTCTTCCACCACGGCCGCCACCTGAAAGTTGCCGCTGGACGAGTTGGACGAATTGCTGCTGAAGAGCGCCACCCGGTCATCCCCATCACCAAGGCTCTCCACCGCGTCCAGGGTCGCTTTGGTCACCGCCAGCGGGTTCTCGGACATGATGGCCGCGAGCAGTTCCAACACGACCTTCTTGATCTGCAGCGTGGTGCCGCTCGCCTGGTACTTCGTGAACTTGAACTCAGAAATGACCCAGCCGATGTTCTCCAGCACCTCGCGGTACTTCTTGTACCAGTTGTCGGTGTCGTTTTCCCGGTCGTACGCCTTATTGGCCGCCAGCTGGGCGAGCAGGGTGCTGTTCAGCACATCGGCCTTGGTCTGCTTGCTCAGACCGGCCACGAACGACACCAGGCTGCCGGCGTCGACGAGGCCCTGTTCGGTGTCATCGGTGAGGGTGAGATCACGGCGAACAAGGGCAGCAGGCACGTCGGCGAGTTCCAGCGTGGTGAGGTACTCGGCGAGTTGATCATCAGTGAACTGGGTCATGGGGGCCTCCTGGGCAGAATGGAAAGACGACGAAAGGGCCGCGGGAACCGGATTCCTGCGCTGCGCAGGGCACGGGCAGGAACGGACGTACCGTAGAGTTCCCGGCGTTAGCGCCCCGTTAACGTTGAGGGTGCTGCTGCGAGGCGCAGGCGAAGCGGTGGGGGGTTGACTGCGCAGACCCCACAGGGCGCCGTGACGGCGCTCAGGTGTGCAGCCGCTCTTCCAGTCCGCAGTGCCGGGGCGGCGTGGGGTGCGTGATGGCCTGATTCCAGGCCTCCAGTTCGCCCATGAGGAGCAGCGTCTCCTTGGCCCGCGTCACCGCCGTGTACGCCAGCGTCCGGGACAGCATGACGCTGTGCGACCCGTGCAGGACCACCGCCACCGCCGGCCACTCGCTGCCCTGGGCCCGGTGCACTGTCAGGGCGTACGCGGGCATCAGGGCGGCGCGCGCTGTTCCCTGGAAGGCCAGTTCGGTGTCGTCAAACTGCACCGTCAGGGTGCCGCCGTCCTGCTCGGATTCGCCCGTCACCACGCCCATCATGCCGTTCATCACGCCGGCGCCGTGAAGGTTGCGCGTGCACACCACAGGGTCCCCCACCCCCGCCTGGCCGTCCGTGACCGGCAGGCCGCCGCTGCGCCCACTGAGCCGTCTCGCCGCCGCGTTCAGGGCCTGAGTCCCCAGGGGCCCCTTGCGGGTCGGGGCCAGCAGCTGCGCCCCGGCGTCCAGGGCCAGGCGCGCAGCCGTCTGTGCATCCTGCAGCTCGGTGAACGGCAGCGGCAGGGTTTCTGGCCTCAAGCGCTCGCCGTCCCCGATGTCGTAGGCCAGGGCCACAATCGGGCTGTCCTGGGCCTGCCTGTAGATGCGCGTCAGGTGGGTGGTGGGCACGGTGCCCAGCAGCGCCTGCAGGGGCAAGCCTGGCGCAATCGGCGGCAACTGGTGCACGTCCCCCACGAGGATGACCCGGGTCCCGGCCGTCACCGCGTCCAGCACCGCCAGCAGCAGCGCGGTGTCGATCATGCTGGCCTCGTCAATGACCAGGGCATCGAGAGGGAGCGGATTTTTGCCATGGAAGGTGAAGCCACGGGCTCCGGCACCGAGGAGACGGTGCAGGGTCTGGGCTTCTCGACCGGTGGTGTCACTCAGGCGCGCCGCCGCCTTGCCTGTCGGGGCGGCCAGCGCCAGGCGGCCACGGCCCAGCATCTCGGCCAGCGCCCGCAGGGTCGTGCTCTTCCCGGTGCCCGGCCCACCGGTCAAGACGGTCACCGGATGGCGCTCGGCCAGGCCCAGGGCGCCGTACTGCTCGGTGCTCAGGGGGCCCCGGGGGGGAAGGGGCAGCGTGCCCCTCGGCGCCGCGCGCAGCAGACGCCGCAGGGCGCCCGCCAGGTCCTGTTCCTCGCGGCAGCGCGCTGGCAGATACAGGTGACCCGCGTGCTGGGTCAGCAGCGGCGTCGTGATGGCCCGCTGCGCTTCGGCCGCACTCAGGGCGCTCGTGTCTTGCAGGGCAAACAGCACCTGTGGGGTCGGCAGCCGCATGTGGCCGTGCTCCAAGGAGGCGCGCTGCACGGCGTGGTAGGCCAGTGCCGCGTGCCGGGCCGGGTCATCCGGCGTGCCCCCCAGCGTGCCGTGGACCCGGTCGAGCACCGGAAAGGACAGCCCCAGCGCCAGGGCGTCAAAGGGCGTACTGGCCAGGCGGGCGGCCGCGCCCGTGCCCCAGGCCCGGATGACGGTGAGCACCTGGGGCGCCGTGAGGCCCAGCAGGTGCAGGGTGGCGAACGCCTCGCGGGTGGGGCTGCGGCAGGCGTCCTGCACCGGGCGGCGCAAGCGGTCCGGCAGGTCCGGAGGCATCTCCCCATCGGCCAGGCGGTCAAGCAGCCCTGGGCCGCCCTGGCTGACCAGCAGGTGCGCGAGGCGGGGCCCCACCCCACGCACCGCGTGCTGCAAAAAGGCGCGGGCCAGGTCGTCGGCGCGGGCCAGCACCCGGGCGCCCTGCACGGCCAGGGTGCGGTCGCGCAGCACCGCCCCCGTGGCAGTGAGGTAGTCGCCGGGCTGGGCGTCTGGAATGGTGCCGATCCAGGCGGCCGTGACGCCCTGGGCGTCGCGCACCAGGACGCCGTCGGCGGCGTGGGCCACCAGCAGCCCCGTGACCGCAATCATGCCCCGGCCTCTGTCCACATGGCCCCACCGTCCTGGGGCGCTGGTGCGCCCGGCAAGAGGGGCCAGGCGTTACGAAAGGAAGACCAGGCCCAGCACCAGGCTCAAGAGAAACGTGTTGGTGGCGCGGCCCCGCAGGACGCTCGCCGGTTCAGGCAGGCGCGCGCCCAGCTCGGCCCAGACCAGAACGTTCCAGGTCACGATCCCCAGCATGGCGACCCCGACGTCGAAGGTCCAGGCGGACGGCAGACACCGGCCCAGCAGCACCCCACTCACTGCCGTCGCCACCAGAAACACCAGCTGCACGATGAGGGCCTCGTGAGCAGGGGTCATGCCCAGAGCGTACCTGAGACGCCAGCCCCCGGTGCGCGGGTCACCCCCACACCCCACCCTTGTTCGGCCCACCAGCGCCCTGGGACGGTGGGGCGAAGGTGCACCGCTCCTCTCCCCTGCCCCTTCAGGAGTCCCCCTGTGTCCCTGTTCACTTGGCTGACCCGCCTGCGGCGCATGGCGCCCAGACCACCATGTCCTCTCCCTTCACCACCTGAACCTGAAACCTTCGTGCTGGAAGCCCCCTGGCAGCCTCCCGACTGGCCGGTCCACCCCTGTGCCCTCAGCTGGAGCAACCGGGTCGGCACGCAGGTGGGGGTTCATCCTGTGAGCCTGACGAGTGGCCAGCCGGGCGACCTGGCGCTCGCACCCTACCCGGACGAGGTGCTGGACGCGGCGCGGCGCTGGCTGGACGCCCTGCCCAGCACCCACGCGCTGCTGGTGGTGCAGACCCAGCTGGAGGACGAATCCCTCTGGTGCACCGACGTGGCGTCCCTGAACCTGCCCGCCAGTTGCCCCCATGTGGCCCTGGAGCAGCTGTGGCCGCTCGCGGCGATCTATCTGGAACACCCCACGTTTGACCCGGTCAGCGCCGGTCCGCTGCGGGGCTGGCACACCACGCAGGTCCTGGCCATTCTGGCGCCAGAAGGCGTGCGGCCGCACCTGCACCTGTTTGTGCCCGCCGACCTGCCTGAGGCGCCGCCTCTGCCCGCCCATGTCGCTGCGGCCGCTGCCATCCACTGACCAGATGGCCCCCTGGCCCCCCGCCCTTCCCCCGGTGACGGCGGCCTGGCCCGTCCCGAGGGGGCACAAGCGGCGCCCAGGCCGCTGGTACGGGGATGAGGCCGAGTGCCGGGCCTTTTTTGCGGCGGTGGTGGCACAGCAGGGCCCGGACGCCCTGGCCCGGATCTGGCACGACGGGCCGCGCTCGCCGGGCTCAGGCCACACGCGGTGGTTCGCCCCGCAGCTCCCGATGCATGTGACCGGTGAACGTGAGGGGCGGTGGCACGCGTACCTGGTGCCGGCGGCCGCCGCCCTGCTGGCCCTGGACCAGGGGCTGATCAGATGCCGGGGCGCCCAGCATGTTTGACATTGTGCGGGTCGAACCGGGAACGCTGGCGCAGCATCAGGCCACGCTGCGCCGCTTGACTGACGCCTGGGAAGGAGCCTGTCCGGACGCGGCCGTGCTGATCGTGACGGACACGGGCCGGCGCTGGGGGCTGGGCGCCCACGCGGTGTCGGGCGAGCCGGTCGATCTGGAGCCAGTGCCCTGGGCACTGATCGAGGAGACCACTGCGTACTTCGGGCTGGGCACCTGGACCCTGGCGCGCCGGGGCCTGCGCGCGACGTGCATTCGGGCGCGGGTCAGCCGGACGCCCGAACCAGAGCGGCCAGACGACAGGCCCTGAGGGCTGTCATACCGACGACGGAAACAGGGGCGCGGCAGGAATGCGCAGGACGGTGGCCACGCCAGTGGCTTCCGACCTTACTGGGTCGGTACCCACTCAAAGGTCAACCGGTCTCCCTCCACGCCAATCAGCGTGAAGCCGTGCTGGACAGGCGACCGGCCGCACAACTTGGTCCACGACACTGCGGCTTGCTGGGGAGGCAGGGCATAGACCGCATGCACGCTGTCGCACATCTGCATCATGTACGCGTCGTAGTCGGCTTCAAGCTCCGGCGTGAGGAAGGTCAAGGCCAGACGGGGCGTGGAGTGGTCAACACGAGCCTGGAAAAACAAGTTGGGTACCGTTTTGTAGTACCAGAACTCAGCGCCTTCGAATGTCCTGATCTTCCGCTCCTGGGCAAACCCCGTGAGTTGCCGGCGACCAACCACCGTGTAGAAGTTGTGGTGATCCATCGTGCCAAAATTCAAGCTGTGAAGTTCCCCCATGATCTGGGCCAGCCCCCGCTGCAACGCGGCACTGACCCATGGTCTGGGATCAGCGACCACGGTGCTGCGGCCCTGTTCAGCCAGGGCCCACAGCGCCTCTTCATTGATGCCGAGTTGCTGCCAGAGCGCCAGGTTGTAGGCCACCAGCATCTCCTGGGCGAACGCCGCCCCGTCTGCTGGCGTGGGGCTGTCTGAGACACCCCCCTGCCGGCACACATGGGCAAGTGCCTGCTCGGCGCGCGCGAGATAGGTCTGACCACGAATCGCCCCCGTCAAGTTCGGCTCGTCGCCGGCTTCGAGCTCGTGAAGGGCGGTGCGGTGGTCCCGGTAGCCGAGCAGCTGGGCCGCGGCGTTGAGGGCCGTCGTGCGCTGGGTGCTGGTGCCCAGGAAGCGGGGCGCATAAGCCTGGACGGCCGTGGCGAGGGCGGCGTGCATTTTGAGCGTCAACATGGGTCTTCCCTGTCGAGCGTGCCACGCCGGTATTGGTTGCACGCCCCTGGAGGTGAGCCGTGTTGACGGTGGATGGGCGGTATGCGCTGCAATCCTGTTCGGCCCCGGCGTGAGGCAGAGGATGAGGTTCCAGCGGCACTGTAGCAGGCCTGGGACGTCCAGGTGAAGCCCTGGTCAGGCGGGTCCGTCAGGCCCGGACTCGTCCCTGTTCACCTGGGCCGTCAACCGGGGCGCTGGGCGGAACGACACCACATCCGGCCGCGGCGTGACGGTCCGCTGTCCGTCCACCCAGGTGGTGGCGGGCATCCGGGGCTGGACCCGCCACACGCCCAGAGGCGCCAGCTGCACCCGGTGCCGGGCCAGCAGGGCCCGGCGCAGGTGATCCAGCACCAGGTCGACGATCATCTGGGCCACCCCTTCACCCAACCCGGTCCGGTGCACGATGCCACGGACGAGGTCGTCTGTCGAGTCGAGGGCCGGGTCTGATGCCGTGGCGGTCCAGAGGCCAGGTGCCGCTGCGGCGCTCCCTGTTTTGCCACCGCCAGCCGGTTCAGCCCGGCGCTGGTCAGGATCTCCACACCAGCTGGAGGCAGCCCGGCTCACGGGTCCACCGGCGGACCGATCATCGTGGTGCGCAGCAGGTGCATGGACAGTTGACTCAGGTCGTGATCACAGGCGGACAGGGCGTCCCGAATTGTTGGGCGGTCGCCGAATTCCGCCTTC
This sequence comes from Deinococcus multiflagellatus, assembly GCF_020166415.1. Classification (NCBI taxonomy): domain Bacteria; kingdom Thermotogati; phylum Deinococcota; class Deinococci; order Deinococcales; family Deinococcaceae; genus Deinococcus; species Deinococcus multiflagellatus. Next base: position 115,923 of record NZ_JAIQXV010000012.1, on the reverse strand, counting down.
AGGGCGCGCAGCAATGGCCGCTGACAGTCAACGTATCGGCGCAAGAACCCCTCAAGTGCCACGAGACGCTCCGCGGTGGACATCGGCGCGAACTGACCCTGAGGGAGAACCCGGAGGTGCGAACTGGTCGCGTCGCTGGCCACGCTAGTTGAGGTGCAGCGGCAGCAGGGGCTCTTGCCGCACCGCATTGTTGGCCAGTTCCACCGCCAGACCGAAACTCGCTTCGGCCGGCTCACCCGACTGTGCCAGTTGCGCCCGGTACGCAATCGCGTACAGGTTGCGGCGCAGATCAATGTCGCTGCCCATCTGGACGTAGTCCGCCTGGATCAGCAGGTGGCCCAGGTGCGTGGCGCTGACGCCCGCGGACCCGGCCCGCTGCAGGTCCACAGCGTGGGCCACCACGTGCAGGGTGCCGTCCTCAGGATCCATCTGGTAGCGCAGCTGGGCGCCAGTGGCCTGGGCCAGCGGGCCGCGCAGCGCCTCGGCCGTATCCACGATATGCAGGGCCAGTTGGGCCAGATGCAACTGAGGCTGGAGAGGAAAGGCCTGCGCGAGGTGAAGGCCGATCAGTACGCGGGCGAGGTGGGGGGTGATGGGGGGATGCTCGTCCATAAGGCACAGTCTCCTGAAGGGGCCGGAAGGGGACAAGCGCCTGTGTTCACCCGGCCGCGCCGGAGACCATCAGGCCCTGCCCCCTGTTCTTGGGCCGGGGAAAAAGATGTTGTGGCGGAGGAATCCAGGCCGCCGCTGCTGCGGAGAACCTGCCCTGTTGCTCAGGATGAAGACTCGGTCGTCGTCTCGCGGCCTGACTCCGCTGGCCCGTCGGCGCCTGGCGCCAGGCCGTCATGGATCGGTTCGGCACTGGTCATCTCGTCCCAGGCCGCCCGCAACCACTGAATCAACTCGCGGTTCCGGGCGTCGTGATCACTGGGGGACACAGGCTGAGCTTGACATACGCCCGGGCCGGTCGTGGACGCATGTGCCCAGGCGAACAGCGCGGCGCCGTCACAGCACTCTGTCCTGGGGCTGCGCCAGCCACTGGCGCAGGTCCTGCACCCGGACCCAGCGCCCCAGCGCCGCCAGGGCACGGTCAACCTGACGCCGCGTGGCGGGGCTCAGATCGGCGAGCACCGGATGGTCAGCGTCCAGAAGCGCGCTGCCCAGGGTGGCCAGTTCCAGATCTGCCCGGCGTGCATGCAGTGCAGGCCACGCGGTCGCCAGAGCAACGGTCACGACCAGCACGGCCTCGTCCTGATACATTTGCGCCCCCGGCAGGTCACACAGCACCCAGGCCGCTGCTTCGACCCCTGTGGTCCAGTCCAACAGGACGCCGTCCAGCAGGGCGCGGTTGATCGCTGCTGGCACCTGGTCGACCAGGCGCAATTCGCCGGTCCGCTCTTCGGGGGCCCAGTCCAGCAGGGCGTTCAGCGCCTGCAGGCTGCGCCGCTGTGCTGGGGTGACGGTGCTGTGGCGCTCGAAGAGGGCGCGCCCCTGTTCGAGCGCCACGTGCCCGTCGGGCCCCAGCCGACCTGAATGCTCCTCGCCGCCGATCAGCACCACCACCGGCAGAGGTGGGCGCGTGGCGGTCGCTGCAGCAGGCAGGCGCTCAGCAGTGGCCGGGCCGGCGTGGTCAGCGGCGTTCATGGCAGCGTCACCGCCCCCGTACCCTGGTAGGTCAGGTTGAAGGTGAGGGGCGTTGGTGTCGCAAAGGGCACAGCGCCCAGTTTCAGCGGCAGGGTAAACACGCCCGTCGAGTAGGTGCCGGGCGCCAGTGACACGGTGCCCCTCTTCGGCAGTTCGTTGGCCGTGGCCTGACCGAAGAAACGCGCCGCCTGGTTGAAGGCGGTGGCCAGCACCACGGGTTGCCCGGTCAGGTCAGCCTGGACCTCGTAGGTGCGGTCTGGGTGGATGGTGACTGACGCCGCAGCAGCAAAAGGCGCCTTGAAGGCCGCGTCCACCTCATCGGCGGCGCGGTAGGCCACGCCGCTGCCGCCCAAGCTGGCGCGGTAGGTACCGGATTGAGGTGGCGTCTGGGCACTGTAGGCCCAGGCTGAACTCACCTCGTCGGCCGCGCCCAGCCGTACCAGATCGGTCAGCACCGCCTGCCCATCCGGCGCCGTGAAGGTGACGGCGCTGTTCGGCACGGCGCCCCCCGGTTCCGGCCGGAACCGGGCGAACACGGCCGTGCCCAGCGTGGCCTGCCCACTCAGGGCGTAGGTGCCCAGGGTCACTTCCAGGCCAGTGGTGGTGAGTGGCATGGTGGCCTGCATGGTCCCCACCGTGGCGGTCAGCGTGAGGGGCCGATCTGTTGGCGTCAGGCGGCTGGCGGTGACCGTCTGGCCCTGCACGGCGGCCAGCTGCGGCTGACTGCTGGTCCAGGTGACGGGCATAGCCATCACCTGCCCCCATTGGTCGCGGACCTCGGCGCCCAGGGTCAGGCTCTCCCCGACGCGCAGGGTGGACACCGGCTGAAGCTGCAGGGAGGTGGGGACCGGCACCTCTGGCGCGCCGGTGCAGGCGGTCATCAGAATGGCGAGAGCGGGCCACCAGCGGGGGGCAATTCGGGTCATGAGGGCTCCTGTGATGTGGGCGAGAGGGTGTCGAGGTGGGCGGCCAGGGTCAGGCGGGTCTGGGCGAGCTGGCGCAGCTGCGCGGCGCCTTCGATCAGGTGGTAGGCCACGCGGTTCTGGGCGGTGTAGCGGGGCTCCGGCTGGCGCCCCAGGGTCGCGTAGAGGGCCGCAGCCTGCAGGTCAAGCTGCGCGGCCTGATTCCGGTCTGCGTCGGCTTGGCGGCGCAGCTCCTCGGCCAGCTGCTGAGGGGCGGCGGGGGCCATGGGCGGCGGATCAGCGCAGGTGTCGTGGGTGGCGGTGGTCATGACTTAGGCTCCAGGGGCGCTGGTGCGCCGGGCAAGATGAAGAGGGGAAGAACAGGGGCGGTCCACCCACAGGTGCGTCAGGTGAGCGGCCAGCACACTGACGGGAACGCCGATCAGCGCGGCCCGTGTGACGCCCACCACCGGCCACAGGAGCCAGACGGCCGCGACCAGCACCGGCAGGTGGGTGATATAGAGGGCAAAGCTGCGCTCGCCGAGCCACTGCGCCCACGGGGTCAGCAGGAGCCGTGGACGCAACCCCTGGGCGGCGAGCAGCACGCCCGCCGCGCCCAGGCCAGACACCCAGCGGTACAGGTGCTCGTCGGTGGGCAGCACAAATCGGGAGAGCAGGACCATCAGACCGAGCGTGCCGGTGGCCACCAGCCGACCGGGCGACAGGGTGAGCGGCCGCAAGGCCAGACAGACGCCCAACACAAAGAGGGGGAGCAGTTGCAGCGGCCAGAACAGCAGGCCCGCCCCGATGCTGAGGGGCAGACTGAGGGGCCAGGCCGCCCAGCCGATGCGCCCCACCAGGGCCACCATCGCCGGCAGCAGCACACTGGCGTAGAGTTCCAGGGCCAGGGTCCATAGCGGTGCATTGAGGCGCTCGGCGTCATACCAGCCGCCCAGGCCGAGGCTCAGGGCGCCGCGCCAGTCGGCGGCCGTCAGGGGAAGGGTCAGGGCGTGCAGCAGGCCGAAGGGGGCCAGGTCATCCGGCAGCGCCTGGGCCAGGGGCCGGGCGACCAGCAGCCCCAGCAGCACGCCCAGAAAGCCCAGCGGCGCCAGGCGGCGCAGCCGCGCACGCAGGTAGGGCCAGAAGTCGGGGCGGCGCTGGAAACTCAGGGCCACCACCCAGCCGCTCAGTACGAAAAAAGTGTCGACCGCTGGAGCGCCCAGGGCCCAGACGGCGGCCTGCAGCGGCGTGTGCACGGGGCCAGGGCCCCAGGGCAGGGCCGTCAGGGCCACGACATGGCTGAACACCACGCCGACCGCGAGCAGGCCCCGCACGCCATCAAAAGCGGGAATACGGACAGACGAGGACGCCATGAGGCACGCTCCTGGGGCGCTGGTGCGCTGGGCAAGTCAGACTGGCCGGCCCTGCTGATCGCGCAGCTGCAGAATGCGGGCGCGGGTACTCGCGGCGCGCCTCAGGATTCGGCCGTGAACTGGCGCCCCAAGCAGTGCGCCCTCAATGCGTTCCCGGTCCGTGCGGCCTGGGGCCCGCACCGTCACTTCATGGCCAGCGGCGCGCAGGGTCACGGTCTCCCCTACCACGTCCGCTTCCAGGTTTCTGCTGCGGTACTGACGACCTGGCCCGCTGGGCCGGGCCACCACCCCCAGCGCGGGCGCTGGCCGAACCCGCTTCATGCCAGCACCTGGACGTCGGCGAAGTAGCTGCCCCGCAGGATGCCGGCCAGCTGCTCGCGTGTCGAGATCCGGGGCCCTTCGGTGGTCTGGACCGTGACCTGGGGGCCGTCAAAGGCCAGCGTGTAGGTGGTGCCGGGGCGGCCGCCCAGGATCAGGGTGGCTTTGACGTGGCCGCTCAGCGCCAGCAGCTGGTCACTCGTGTGGGTCCAGAGGGTGCGCGCCTCGATCTGGTGGGTCAGCCGCAGGGTGGCGCGCAGCGCCAAGTCCACGTTGCGCGTCAGGTCATCTGGGCCTCTCAGGAGAATGTGCTCGCCCTGCATCACCCGCCGGATCAGCTCGTGAATGGCGTCAAACACCGGCGTCTTGGCGAGGAATTCCTCGCGCAGCCACTGCAGGTGCTCGTCGCCCCGCAGCGGGGTCGGGCACAGACGCTCGACATCCACCTCGTGCATGAAGCCGGTCTGTACGGGGGCGTTGGTGCGCGCCAGGCCACCTGCGGCGCTGGGCCGGGGCGGGCCAGGCTCAGGGAGGCTCACGGCCGCGCGGGCGGCTGACGCCGGGACCGTGCCGGGTGAGGGCGCCGAATGGACGACTGGGCCGGGCTGCACCGTGGGTGCCGCTTGAGGGGCGCCGGCGGCGCGGGGGCGGGGGGCCGAGGGCAGACGGGGCGCAGTGGACATACCAGGCGGTGGGCCGGACCCCCGGTCCGGCCACTCTGGTCAGGTGTCGGCTGACGTCCAGGGGGTCAACTGGGCCACCACCGTGCCAGTGTATTCGTCGTCGCGGCCGTAGACGAATCCGGCCCCAGGCACAAGCGCGTCTCCATTGTCGATGTACCGCCCATCCACAACCCGAAACGTACTTCCGTCATCCAGTTCCAGCGTGCCGTTGCCGTAGTCGAAGATGGCAAGGTCGATCAACTGGGCGCGGCCGACGAGCCGGTTGCCGGCCATCTGCTGCCGCCGGATTCGGAATTGGGCCGTGCGCAGGCCGGTCACGCGGCGGCCCCTGGGGGCGTGGCCCGGCGCCGACTGGCGCGCCGCTTCGGCGCCGGAACAGGGGCAGGGGGCGGCACTTCGACTGGAATCAGGCCTACCGGGGGCGCGGCGTACGCCGGCACCATGCCCGCTTCGATAGGTTTGGGCAGCGTGATGCCGTCTTGCACGTTGACGATCAGGCCCCGGTGATTGACTGCGCCGTTTCGCAGTAGCCGCCACAGCAGGCCTGCAGCCTTGACTGCCACTTCGCGGTTGACCATCAGATCCTGACGCGTCAGGGCTTCCAAGGCGCTGCAGCTGGGGGCGTCCTGATCGTCGTCAGCCAGCAGCTCGCCATATTCTTTCAGTGGACTGGGCAGGTGGGGCTCTTTGCTGGTCGGTTCACTGAGCAGCACTTGCCCGGTGGTGCGGGTGTTGCCGGTGTCGATCCAGTACCCTTTGCCTGAGCGCCCAAAGGCCGCGCCAATTTGACGACGCGCCGCGTTCTGGTCGGTGCAGGTGAACAGGATGTGCGGCGTGGCGGCACTGTACTGCCCACGGACCACCAGCTCGCTGCCGGTGTAGATGCTGGGCCGGGCCAACCAGCCGGTGCCGCAGGCCAGATTGATCCGCGAGACCAGTGTCACGGCCTTGTTGCGGCCAATGTCCTGCCGGTGGTAGTTCTGGCGCAGCACGTTGGTCTCGCTGACCTCGTCCGGGTCAAAGACGGTCACCATCAGCCCTTGCCCGCCCAGCGCCTGAATGCACTTATGCAGTTCCGTGAGCAGAACCACCAGGTGAGAGCCGGTGCCGCCCGCCCCCACGACCGTGACATGTAACAACGTGAACGGATCGAATTTCAGGTGGTGATTCACCGGCGGCCTCCTTTGGCCAGCGCGCTGGCCAGGGTCTGAATGGTGGGTTCCGGCACCAGTTGGTCGGGGGGGAAATGCCCCTGTTCTGCCGCCGACTGCCAGAGCTGAGCGTGGGTCCCCGTGCGCCAGGTCAGGGTGTTGGCGCCGTTGAAGTGGCTCTCGAAAAAGCGCTGGGTATGGGCGTGGGGATCGGCGGGGTTGAACGTCGCCGGCAACGTCACGCTGCCCATACACAGCTGCCCCTCTCCGAACATGTTGAGATAGGGTGCCCGGAACAGGGGGGTGTCCAGGGTCGGGCGCACGTTCTCCATAAGTGCGAAGACCCACAGGATGTGTCGGCGCGCGATCATCAGCAGCGGCGGCTGGGGAAAGGTGCGGCCGCTCAGGGCGTTGAGTTCGGCATTGGCCTGACTGCGGAAAAAGAGCAGTTGGGGGCCAGCCGGGACCCACCAGACGCTCTGGGTGGCGGTGTGCTGAAGAACATGTTCATGCAGCAGGGCGTCGCTGTGCACGTCCAGGAGGCCGCGCAGCGTGTTCAGATCCTCAGCTGTGCCGGGGCGGGCGGCGCCGACTTCAAATTGACCCTGGCGGGTGGGCACGCAGTCGTGTTTGTACACGTGCGCCTGGCCCTGAGGATCGGTGTAGAAGCCCAGGAGTAGCCGGGGGGTAAGCGTCATCGTGAACTGTGCGAGGGCGTCCTGAGATGTGAGGGCTGAGCGGGTGGAAGCGGTCATGCCCCGACGTGGGCCGGGGGGCGCCCCGCGTCCCCCCGGCCACTCTGGTCAGGACGAAGACAGGAGAGGGACCAGTTCTGCAATCAGACTCTGGTGGTGCCGCCACACCCGCTGGTAGGCGCGGGCTTGGCCGTTGTGACGGGTCTCCAGAACAGCGAACGATCCGTCGTGGTAGCGCCAGGTTTGCGTCAGGTGTTCGGTGAGTTCATGGGCCAGGGTGGGGGTGTCCTCACCGTCGCCCGGCCAATAATGCAGGTACAACGCGGGATAAGGCGCCTGAACCGCGCTCACGCCTGTGGGCGGCCGGTCCGCGTGCGCTTCGTGAAGCAGGGCGGCGAGCTCGGGCCACTGATGGGCCAGGACGGCGCAGGGCGCCGTGTCCTGAACCGGCCAAGGCGAGGCGGTCAGCCAGCGCCCCCAACTGAGTCGGGGCGAGGCTGAGGTCACGTACCCTTCGCGGTGTATCGCCACCTCGGTGAAGCGCACGCGGGCGCGGCGGTGTTCCGGATGCCTGAGGCGGTAGAGATCCCGGCGGGCCCGTGGGCTTTGCCGGTAAAGCTCCGGAATCAGCGCGTCGGCCCACTGCGGCGTGGCGAGCAGACAGGTCCGGGCGAAAGCAGTGTGCAGGTCTTGCAGAACCCAGGCCGCCAGACCCGGCAAGAGCGCATGCAGGCGGCGAACGGTGCAGGTCAGGTTGAGTTCGGTGGGCTCGGTGGCGCGGGCCACCAGGACGCCGCCTTCTCGCTGGGCGTCAAGGGCCGTGTAGGGTGCGCGGCAGGTGCCTTCTGGCCAGCCACAGGCGCGCAGGGCGGCCGATGGACTGCGGGCCCCCGCGCGGGGGCGAAGGGCAGCGGGAAGAGGACCACTCAACATGACAGGAACTGGGCCGATCTTTGATCGGCCACTCGTGGATCCCGGGCATGGACTACCGGGTAGTCCAGCCCGGACCGGGCCGGTTTGGTCTGCAACAGCCAGCCTTTTGTCACCACTCAGGGCCGGGCTTGTGCGCTTGGATCATCCGCGTGTCCGGCGTCGGGCAGTCTCGCGGCTCCCAGGGGGACCAAGTCATGCAACGCGCGCCGGCACAGGGAAACGACGCGGGGCGTAATGCGCTCGGCATGCTGATAGAGGGCCCGCTCCTTGCGGTCAGACAGCAGATAGACCGCCAGCGGCTGTGGGTCTTCGCCAGTCAGCCACAGCATCTGCCCGTACTCCTCATGGAGGTCTTCAAAGGCCGCCTGGTCTTCAGGCGTCGCTGCTGGCGAAAGCACCGCAAAAGCCTGCAGGCACTCACTGTAGTCATCGTGGTAGTGCTCCCACCCTTGAAGAGGCACGTGGAGCGGGGCGGTCAGGGCTGCGATCTTGGCGATGCAGGCCTTCGCCTGCTGCTCCCGCTGGGTCAGGCGGTGAGGGAGGCGGGCACTCACGTCTTCTTCGTACAGCCGCCACAGGCGTTCGACATGGTCGTTGGCCTCGTCACCGGCTTCGTCCCGGACCTCAGACATCCAGAGAAGTTGATCGTGCAAGGTGCGCATCGTGGTGAGGTGCAGCACCGGGAGACAGGCCTGTTGAAGCGCAAAACTCAACGTCAGATACGCCTGTCGGCGCGCCTGAGGCAAATGCCCAGCATGGTAGACACGCTCCCGATGGGTGGGCGCGCGCACCACAGCCAAGTGCCGGCCCTCTTCTTCAAACTGATCGGTAAAGGAAGAGAGGGGAGCAAGACCCATGCGGACGGCCATCTTCAATTGCCGTGGCGAACAGGTTGCGAGCCAGTGGTGACCGAGCGTGGCCTGCAGCATCAGTCGCCAATCTCCGCGCCGGCCCACAGGAGCACTTCCGCAATGGCCAAGATGGCCAGCCTCAGGTCATCGGCCTGACCGACCAGTTGGACGGTGGCGTCCCGCCCCGCACTCGTGCGCAGGTCATAGGCCACCGTGATCCCAAACTCACCCGTCTCCATGGCCCGGTGATAGTCGTCATTCAGGGCGCCTGCAAGGGCTGCCCCCGTTCCAGACTCTGGCGAAAAGCAGCAGCTCAACAGGGGAGGCACCCAAAGCCCGGCATACGGATGATCTGCAGTGCAGACACGCTGACTCTTGAAGGCTTCTGTCCGCGCGGCCAGCGCCTGTGTCAGGGATAACGCGTGGGCCCAGGGACCACCGCGCCGAGTCACCTCGGCGGCGCTCAGCGCGCCGTCCACCTCCGCGACTTCCTGGGCCAGCAGCCAGGGATCCAGCCCGTCATAGCCCTGCTTCCGTGCCTGCTCAACCCGTTGCCGAGTGACCTTGACCGGTGCATCCAACTCCAGGAAGTAGGTCAGTTCATCTGCGGCCAGGGCCGCAGGCCAGCTAAAATCCAGTGGGGTCGCCACCCGGGCCACCGGAAGAGCCGCCTGCGCCAGGTCGAGAACGACACGCAGCGCGGCCTGCCGCTCTCGCCGGGGCAGGTGACCGAACGCCAGAGGAAACCGCTCCGGATCTTCGTCTGGGCGCACCACAGCCAGCAGAGTCCGCTCGGTGTCCCCCACTTCGGTCGTGACCAGAGGATGTAAGGCCATCTCCTCCTTTAGACGACCACACAGGAGGGCCCGGATACCGCGAACGTCCTGACGCGGCCGTGCAGTGCGCAGGGAAGGACACACAGAGGTCAACATGATGACGCTTGGGGGTGGGGCGGCGTTCCCCACCCCATTCAGGGCCGCTGGTGTCCACGCTCAGCTGGTCCATGCGCACCGCTGCTCCAGAGCGGTCAATTGGGTCCAGACGGCCTGGGCCCGTCGCGACTGCCGGACCAACTGCCGGGTTTCGTGGTGGGTAAGAGTGACTTCCCCGTAGCCCAGCAGCTCGCTGTGCAGTTCGGCCAGGCGGTCATGCGCCGTGACGAGGACGGCCGGGTAGAACATGCTGTGCACATCTGGACTGGCCGGAAACCCGGCCAGTCCCTGCCGCACCTGAAGTAAGTCGGCCCAAAGCCAGTCTGGGCACCCGGGCGGGGCCGTCTGGGGCCATTCGCTGCTCAGGGCCACAGCTTCATACATTCCGTCGGTCAAGACCGGCAGGTCCAATGCGAGCAGGGCCTGCTGGTAGGCCTCGGGCGAGAGGAGGGCCCGCTCAATGCCGTGGCTTTCCGCCACTTCGGCCAGAAGGTCTTCATGGTGGGCCTGATGGAGGCTCGGCCCGAGATCGGCCGTCAGGACCGCGTGGGTCCACGGCAGCGCGCGCAGGGCCGCCAACAGCGGCGTGAGCAGCCTCAGCGTCCTCAACCGCGCGGCGGCGCGGTGAAACGGCAGACAGGTGGCCTCAGCAATGGCGACCTGGACCCCGCCTTGGCCGGGTGACGTTTCCAGATGCGGCCAGGCGGCCCAGAGGGCCTCTGCCTCCACCGGCGACGGCTGCCAGTGGACCCGCCGCCCCAGGCACTGGGTCTGGGCCGTGGCGAGTTGCAGTGACGTTACGGGGCCGGTCAACATGCAGCGAGTCCCTGGAGGGCCTGCAAGATGGTTTCCGCCCGGCCCACCACGCGGTCGTGCCGCGCCGCCCAGAGGCGCGCCGCGATTCGGTCTGCCCGGTGGATCCCGAAACGCGCCAGTGGGTCATCCTCCTCGCCGGCCTGCATGTGACCGGCATACACGTCATTGATGGCCATGTAATACGTCTGGCGGTCCTCTTCGGTGACGGCCGGATCGAGAATGGCCCAGGGATCAACCCAACGGTCCCAGGACAGGCGATACGGCAGCGGCACGCGTGGTCGGGTGGGCTGCACGTAGTGTTCCAGGGCCCGCACCTCGCCCAGGAGCGCGCGCAACTCAGGGTGGCCTTGAGCAAGTGGGGCCTGCGCGCGGCGGCTCACGTCCGTCTGGAGCCGCCGTAAGACGCCGGGATCGGGCCCGGCGTAGTCGTGCCTGGCAGCCACTTCGTACAAACGCTCGCGAGGCATCTGCGGGTCCGGGTCCACCTCGTGCAGGTACTCTTGCAGCTGATCGTCGTAGAGCTCAATCAGGCCGCTGAGGTGGTGCGGCAGCAGCACCAGCAGGTGGCTGGCCAGAGCGTCCGACAGCGCAGCCACGACGGTTTCGGTCCAGCGTTGGGTGTTTGGATCTGGATGAGCGCTGCTGTACCAGATGGGCGACCAGAAACGCACCACATTGAGGCCACCGTCGCGGGCCGCCAGGGCCGGGTGGGTGGGAAAAGGCAACGCCTGTCGCCTGGCCTGGCGAAACGCCAGCGCCTCTGCTGAGAGGGTCCGCACAGCCGGGGAAGACCAGAGGAGCATACAGCGGCTTGGGCCGGGGTTTGGCCCCGGCCATTCCGGTGCAGGTGGGTCTGGACTACCCGGTAGTCCAGATCTCTGCCTGGTCTAGGGACAGATCGGGGCAGGCCAGGAGGTGGAGACCGGCGTGCACCAAGCGGACGGCAGGCGCCGCTCGGTGGACGTAGAGTCGCGCGGCGCGGCGCCCCGGCAGGGAACGCAGGTCTGTCATGAAGCAGGGCAGTGGCCCCCCATCCTGACAGTTCAGGTCGTAGAGCTGGCGCTGAAGATGAGGCATGAACCGGTCGCCTGGGAGGGTCAAGGCGTGATGGCAGGTGGAGACTTCACCGCACCAGGATTTCACGGAGAGCGTCGCCTTGGATTCGACCGGCAGCACCCGAAGGGCTTCGAGTGCTTCGGTAATCTCGGCCAGTCGGCGCAGCTGGCCTGGCGCTCGCCCCTGGCAAGGCTGCGGGCAGGGCTCAGCGAGTGGCCGGAGCCGCTGCGCTTGCGGCCAGAGGGCCTCAGACCACAAGAAGTGCAGTTTATGGTCGAAGGCAAGGGCCGGGGTCAACAGCGGGCACCAGGGTTCGGCCGCCTTCGCAAAGGCCCGAAGGGCCGCCGCCAGGGCACCTGGCGCGCGGCTCAGGAAGGGACGCAGCCGCCAGACCGTAAGTTCCGTGGTTCCAAAGACGGTCAGCAGCGGCGTGCCCTCGGTGGTCAGTTCGGCCTCCAGGTGGGCTCCCGAGAGATCAGGACAGGCGAACTGCGCCTCAACCTGCCGCCGCTTCTGCCAGAATTCGGATTGGGACAGCGCGAGGCGTGGCCTTTGCGCGATGAACCCCACCTCACCGCTGATCATGACAAGGACCCGCCGCGCAGGGCCCGGGCCAGTTCATAAGCGGCTGCGCGCCGGTCAGGCTGATTCGGCAGCACGAGGTGCGCGCGGGTTTCGGCGGCGTGAAGCAGCATCGAGCGCGCCTCGGTCCCCAGCGCCATCTGAGTGGCCAGGAGGTCAGCGAGCAGCCGCAGGCTCAGGTGCAACAGATAATGTTCGGTGCGGGCCTGGGTGTGCGGGGCCAGCAGGTCGCGCAGCTCGCCGAGGATCAGTTGGGCCTCGTGCCGTTGGGCGCTGGTCATGGGCACGGCTGGCGTGAGCTCCAGCCGGAGATCGATGAAGTCCCGCAGCTGCGCCGCGCCGTCCGTACCGATGATGAGGCTGGCCGCGCACTGCGGGCACAGCAGGCGGCCAGGCGGGGCGTCAACTGAGGCTTGGCAGACAGGGCAGCGGGTCATGCGCCCGACTGGGCCGATTCCTGAAAAGGGAATCGGCCATTCGGGTCAAATCAGTAGCGGCACGGCGGCGGCCGGTAGGGGAGACCAGGCCAGGCCCTGGCTCGTCAGCAGGACCGGCAAGGCTGGCCCCAGTGTGGCCAGTTCTGGACTGGCGGGGAGCGCGTGGTCGCGCAGCAGCTGGTCCAGGTCGGCGAAGAGCCGCTGGTTCGCAGCGGCCCTCTTGCGAAGGGTGCCCAGAAAGTCTGGCTCGGTCCCCATAGGCTCCAGCAGCAGGCAGACGGGGCGGCTCAGGCGGGGGCGGGGCACGCAGCCTACCCCTTGCTGCCGAACGACTTCTTGAATTCGATGACGCCGCCAGGTGTGGCTGGCAACACCTCGGCCTGGGCCAGATCAGGGAACTGGGTCATGTACAGGCGCAGCACGTCAGCAGGCGCGTATTCCGGGCCAGGATCAGGCAGGGTGCGGCCGTCGAAGAGAAAACTGCGGGAAACAGGGGTGAGATCAAGCATAAAAACTCCTGGAGGACTCAAGGGTGAAAGGGCGCTGAAACGCGGCTCAGAAGCCGAGGCCCGCGTTTTTCAGTTGGGCCTGAATGTGCTGTGTTTTGCCTGCCGTCACGGCGCAGTTGGAAAACGTTTCGGGCAGGTGGCCGTCCGCGTGCACGGTGACGGTGTAGGTGCCCGGCTTGGCCTGAAATTCCTTGTGCTCCGGGCCGACCGGGTGGCGATCTTTCTCGTTGAAGCCAGGCCCCTTGATGGTGGCGTACGCCGTGACATTGGCATTGATGCTGATGACGCCGGTCGCGGGGGCGCTGGACGCTGGCTTTGCCGCCGACTTGGCCTTGCCTTTGCCACTGCCCACGCTCTGCTTGACCTGCTGGCTGACGGAGACCAGCGCCTGGCGCGTGGATTGACGCAGCGCTGTGTAGGTCGTCAAAGCACTGGCCAAATCGCTGTCCAGCTCAGCGGGGGTGGCCTTGACCTGGACGGTGTCAATGGCTTTCCCCGCTTCACCCTTGGCCCCACTGGGCACCAACTTGAGATCCAGCAGATCGCCCTGGCGCTGCACGTACAGCACGATCATCTCGCCGTCGGCGGCCATGGCGTGCAGTTGACTGAAGAGCCCGTCCGGATTGGCAGCTGGTCCGCTGCCAACGGCCGAACCCTCGTCCGCTGGAGTTTCGTCCGGCTCACTCGCCTCCACGTCGCTGTCCTCTTCAGTCGGCACCGGGACGCTGGGCGTCGCCACCGTTGGCGGCGCCACCGTTGCAGGCTCAGGACTCGGTGACGGTGCAGGCGCAGGAACGGGGGCCTGCGCCACAGCAGGTGCCGGTGGTGTGGGGGCGGGCGCCGCTGTCGGCGCGACGGCCGTCGGCAGCGGGGCCGCAGGCGTGAACACCGCAAACGGATCGGGCTGCGGTGCGGGCATGGTCAGCACCATGCCTTCGTGGATGGCCCGGACGACCGCGTTTCCGGTGGCCGCGTCCTGGGTCCAGTTGGGATACCGGTGGATGATGACGGTAAATTCCGCCTTGCCTTCAGTCGACAGGCTCTCGTACAGGCCGACCAGATAGTCTCTGATCTCGGCATTGGTCTCAAAAGCAGCTGGTTGGGGGCGGCGGATGTGACCCTCGGGAATAGGCTGATGGGTGTGTGTCATAACTCCTCCTGCGGGGCATCGGGTGGGGGGGAGCGGGGTGGGCTCCCCCCCACCACTGGGGGTGAATTACAAGGCGAGGATGGCCCAGCCGCGGGCGTCCTCGCGGGCGAGCTGCTCGGCTTCGAGGGTGGCCGCCAGACACTTCAGCGGCTGATCGTCCTCGACCCCTCCGACGGTGCCGGTGCCGGTGGTGCCGTGGGCCTGAGCGGTCGCGGTCACCTGCACCAGATGCCAGGTCAGGCCGTGGGTCACCACGCGGGCACGCGCGTGGCCAACGTCCGTCACCCCAGGTGCCGGCACGAAGGTGCTGGCGACGAAGGTGCCGTAGCGCGCAGCCAGCACGTCGGCGCTGGCTGGATCGGGACTCAAGGAAATCATGACGCCAAGAGGTTCGGGTGGCGCTGGCCACCCGAACACTTCAGTCGGCCGCCCCGGCTCAGGCCGCCGAGTTGAGCAGGTTCATCAGCCGCTCCACAATCGGCAGCGGCTGGGTCAGCAGCGCGTCGCGCAGCGCCCCGGCGGTGCCCGGCGCCGCGACCAGTTCCACCTGGGTGTCACTCAGGCCAATCAGCATCACGCCTTCAGCGGGCGTGTGCGGCTCGACGGGGCTCAGCCCCCCTGGGGCAGGGGCATACACCTGCGGCAGCGTCGGGGTGACCACCACGCTCAGGCGCCGGGCCCCGATGAACAGGGTGAAGTTCCGCTCGGTGCTGACCGGCGTGAGGGTGAGCACCTCGTCACTGGCCTCGGGCAGGGGCCCAGCGGCCTCCTCGGGGGGCGCTATGAGCAGCGCCTCAATCTCTTCACGAAGGGCAGGGGGCAGGCCGTCCAGCGGCTGCGCGCCGTAGTGCCGCTCCTCTGGGCTGAGCGTGACATCAGTGGCCAGTTCCAGGTCGTCCAGATCGAGATTCACGCCTGCCTGGGTCGTGAGGTGGGTGGCCGTGACCGCCTTGACGACGTACTGGGCCGAGCCGTGGGTCAGGGTGACGCCGGGTCCAAACGGCAGATCGTCAATCCAGGTCAGCGGCTGACTGTAGCGGAGCGCCTGGCGGAAGGCCGGGGCCAGCCCGGCCAGCGTGCGGGCCGCGCCCCGCAAATCGGTGCTGAGGCGGGCCAAGGCGTGCTGATCCTGCGCCGTGGACCCATGTTTCCGGCCCTGCGCTTTGGCGTGGCGCGTGCGCAGCAAGGTGGCCGTATCCAGAAAGGTCTGAACCGCTGCCCAGTGCGCGCGGTGTTCCTGGCGGGCCAGCTCGGCCTGTTGGGCGGCCGCCTGCGCCGCAATAAACGCCTCGACATCGGCCGGATTGGCGGCCAGCAGGAGCGCCGTGTTCTCGGCCTGAAACGCGACGGGGTTGCGGCCGCTGTCATTTCCTGAGCGCAGGTGGTCAATCCAGCCTTTCTTGCCCATGACGTTTTGATATTGCAGCGCGTCGAAGGACCCCTTGGCCAGCAGAAGGTGGCTGTGAATTTCCTCGCTGGGATTGCCCTGGCGCCAGCCGCGACCGTCGCGCTGATTCAGGTCCTGGGGATCGTGCGGCAGATCCAGGTGAATCAGGTGCTTGGTCATGTGCTGGAGATTGAGGCCTTCACGGGTGACACTGGAGCCGATGATGTGCCGCTTGTGCCCCTGCCGGAAGCGTTTTTCCGCTTTCAGGCGGGACACGGCGTCCGGATGGGTTTCTGAGGTGATGACCTCGATGGCCTCCACTGGAATCCCGGCCTGCACGTAGGCCCTCAGGTATGCGGCAAAGGCGCTGCTGTCACCCCCGTCGCCGCCCCGGTCCATAAAGGCGATGCTCTTGTGCCCCGTCTGTTCCGCGTCCAGCGCCAACGCGGCGGCCTTTTCAGCGCGGGGATTGGCGCCGCCACACGTCGCTTCTGGATGCAGGATGTACTGCTGCATCCGGTTGAAGATGGAAAACAGGTGGTCCTTACCGGAGGTCTTCGGGTTGGCGGCGGCTGCCCGTTCCGGCCCGTAGGCGGCCAGCTGCTCGGGCGTGAGTTCCAGCGTGTGGATGTGCCGCTGGAGGGGCGGCAGTGGAAGGCCAATGCGGTGGTCCAGCCGGCAGGTCAGGGCGTCACGCTCAATGACATGCAGCCGCATGAGGTTGCGCAGCTCACGCAGATTCTTGAAGCCGATCACGGCCGGGCGCGTGCCGACGCCGCCGTCTGGCCGCGTGATCAGCGTCGGCTCGATCTGGCAGTACTGGAGCATAAACGCGGCCGGCGCGTGAAGCCCGAACGACAGCAGGGCGTCGGTCACCAGGGCCAGAGCGAAGCCCACTTCCAGGGGCGAATTCTTATAGGGGGTGGCCGTCAGCGAGTAGGTGCCGCGTCCACCCTGCTGCGCGCGCGTCCACCGGGCTTTCAGATACGCGTCGTAGGCGCGCTTCGAGGCCAAGCCCGCCCCCATGAACTTGGGTTTCTCGCCCAGGTAATCCGGCGCCTCGAACAGGTTCTTGAACTTGTGTGCCTCTTCGAAGACCAGGACGTCGGGCGCGAACAGTTCAAAGGGCAGGTCGGTGTCGGTGGCCGAGCGGCTGCGCCCCATCAGGTGGTCCAGGAAATCCTCTTCCTTTACCAGGGCCTTGCGCCCCCGGAACTCACCGGACTTGACGCTGAACTCCTCCTGCGCCGCACCCTGGGCCAGCAGCGCCGCGTCATTCTCGATCAGGTGCAGCCGGGTGCTGTCCAGCATCGGGATATCGGTAAAGGCCTCCATGCTGATCACCACCACGTCCGGCGGCTGGTGCAGCAGCTCGGCCAGCTTGGCCTTGCGCTGGGGCGTGGTGTCCGGCGTGTACTCGGGCAGGCCCTCGTCATCGAACGTGCCGGTGGGGTTCATGCCGATCACGGCGACCTGCCAGTCTGGCCGGGCTTTGTGGATGTTGATGACCCAGTTGCCGGTCAGCGACAGCGGCGTCACGATCCAGGGACGGTGCGCCTCGCCGCGCTGCTTGAGCAGGGACAGCAGGCCCAGCAGCGTAAAGGTCTTCCCAACCCCCACCTCGTAGGCCAGCAGGCCGTGGCCCCACGCGGCCAAGGTCCGGATATCGCCGCGCTGGTACAGGTGATGGCGCGGGCCCCGCCACAGTGGCAGGTCCAGCAGCGAGGTGTCTTCCGGCGCGAGCACGAACGCGTTACGGGTGCGGTTGTACAGGTCCTCGACCGGCCCTGCGTGGGGGCTGTGAATCAGCCAGCTGCGGAAGTGCAGCTCCAGACTGCGTTCGTAGCGCGCCGCCTTTTTCAGGGCGCGGGCACGCTGCGCCTCAATGGACTCCGCGCTGTGGCCCTCACGCTCGATGCGGTCGGTGGGCGTGTCGTAGTTCAGGTAATCCTGCAGGCGGCGGGTCAGGGTCTGGTCCACCCGGTAGACGTCGCCCGCCTGACCGTCGCGCATGACCAGCCGGGTCAGGCCCCGCTCCTTGATCACATGCAGCAGCGGCTCGCCCCCGGAGACGGTCCCGAGATACGTGTTGACCCAGTCGCGGAGCACCTCTTCAGGCACCAGCGGATCACGGGGGGTCAGCGGCGTGTCGGCGATGGACCGGGCCTGGGCCAGCGCCCGCTTTTCCAACTCGTCGGCCTGGCTCAGCAGGGCAAGTTGTTCCGGGGACTGGTGCGGCCACTGCCGGGCAGTCTCACGGGCCTGCGCCGCCTTCTCATAGGCGTGCCCGAAGTCGTATTCGGTGGGCGCCACCCACACCGAGCCGTTAAAGCGGTAATGCGCGCGCAGAAAGGTGCTCACCTGCTCGTCGGGCAGCCCCGAGTGCAGGGTCAGGGCCGGGCGGGTGAGTTGCCAGGTGGCGGCCAGCTGCGCGGCCACGTCGCCGAGGGCGCCAGGCAGAATCGTCATCCGGCGTTTCGCCGGCAGCGCGGGCGGACTGAGCACCAGATTCACGGTGGGATACTGGCGGGCCAGCCGCGCGATGCGCTGGCGCTGGGCCTCTTCATCGTCACCGGCCCAGCGGCGCAGATCGGCCCACAGCTGGGGCAGGTCCGGATGGGGTGCCCGGTTCAGGGTCTGCTGCTGCAGGGCGCGGGCCAGCGCCAGGACCGTCTGCGCCTCCGGGGTGGCCAGCAAGGTCGCAAAGTGCCACTGGCCCCGGCGGTATTGAAAGCGGCCACACGGGCTGGCGGTGCCGTCTGCCAGCGGGTGGCGGTCTGCCCGCCGCATGGCGCTCAGGGCGTGCTGGCGGTACACGCTGGCCAGACCAGGAATCGTTTCGGCCTCGCCCACCGGCTGCACGGTGTCGTCGGTCCAGGTCAGCAGGGCGCCTTCCAGCTTGGCGGCCGTCACCGCGAACGCCCGCAGGGGAGACGCTTCGGCCACCAGGGTATCGAGCCGCGCCTGCGTCAGCACCGGCTCACCCCGCACCAGCGGCTGGCCATACTGACCAAATTCCACCTTGGCCGTGGCCGCACAGAGATGCCCAGACACAAGGCGGTTGTTGTCAATGCAGCAGGTACCGGCCAGGAACGCCGTGTCCCGCTTGCTGTGGAAGCGGGCCTGCAAGGTGTCGGGCAGGGTGGCCAGCGCGGCGGGCACCCCCTGGTCGTGGGCCTTCATGATCAGCACGAAGGTGCTGAGGTTCGCGCCCGCCGCCTCAAACGCCCCCGACGGCACCAGGGCGGTCAGCAGCACTGTTCCCGCCCGGACCAGCTCGGCGCGGAAGGCCTGATGCCGGTCGCCCAGCAGACTCAGGGGCAACACAAAGGCCAGGAGGCCGCCCGGCATCAGGCGCCGCAGCGCGGTCGCCAGGAAATACTGCTCGGCGCGCCGAAACGGCTGCCCCGCAGGATCCTGCACCCGCGTTTCCCCACGGGTGCCGTAGGGTGGATTGCCGATGACCACGTCGGCGCGGGGGTCCGCGCTGGTGGTGTGGTAGGTCTCCAGCGGCGCGTGATGGATGTGGGCCTTGGGATGCAGCAGCGCGGCGATGCGGGCGGCGTCCTCGTCGTATTCCACGCCGGTCAGCCGCATGCCGGCCGGCGCGGTGGCGAGAAATGCCCCGGTGCCGCAGGCTGGTTCCAGCACCGTGCGGGCCTTGGGGTCCAGTTTTTCCACCAGGCGCCAGATCAGCGCGGCCAAGCGGGTGGGGGTGTAATACGCGTCGGTGCTCTCGCCCAGATTGCCCCCGCCGCTGTAGGCGCGCAGGACCTGCTTCTGGTCGTCGTCCAGTTTGGTTTTCGGTGGCAGGGTGGCCAGCAGGGCGCGGGCCTGCTCATTGGCCGCCTGCCGGGCCTGCTGCGGCGCGCCCGTCAACTCCACGCCGAAAGCCGGCAGGGGCAGGGCGTCCAGATCCAGGGTGGCCGCGCCGTCCAGCCCTGGATGCCAGCCCGGCTCGCTGCGCAGGCCATACGAGGGGGCCAGGGGCGTATCCAGCACCTTGCGACGCTTCTTTTTTTCGGTCGCCTGGGGGGCAGGGGTGGCCGGCGTTTCCGGGAACAGGGTCATGGTCATACCAGCCCGTGGGCCGGTGGCGGCGCCACCGGCCACTTTGGGTCTGGCTGGTCCGTGACTAGCTGGACTGGGCCACCAGTTGCCCCAGCCCTGTGGCTGGGGCCGGCGGCTGGCCCACGGGCAGCGGCAGCAGCCAGGCGCACTCGGGGGTGGCGCCCAGCACCACGGCGCCGGTCAGCCGCTCGAACATCTCGTGCGCGTCGCGCTGGGTGAGCGCGTGGCGGGCCGCCGCCAGCAGCGTGTCGCCGCCCTGGGCCGTCACGGTGTTCACGGCCGCCGAGGGGCGCCACACCCCGTCAGACGAAACGCTCAGTGCCGGCTGCCCGGCCACCGCGATGTCCAGGCCGCCGCCAGGACCGGCGGTACAGGTGATCCGGTGGGCCGTCCACTGGCCCAGGATCTGGTGCACCTTGGCCCAGGAGAAGCGGGTCAGCAGCGGCCGGACGGCGTCGGCCAGCAGGGCCGCCGTACCCAAGGTGCGGCCTTGCTGCGCCGCGCGCCGGCGTGCCTGTTCCAGTTGCTGGTGCAGCGTCAGGTCATCAAGGGTGCCTGTGTCCAGGACAGGTCCCAACCAGGCGCGGACATGCAGCGGCGCGCCACTGGCGTCCATCAGGCTGTCGCGGGCCGCAGAAGACAGCCGCATCGGGAGCGGCTCCACGATCACCAGCAGCGGCTGCACACCGGCCGCTTCCCCCTCGGCCGTCTCCAGCTCTGCTTGCAGGACCAACCGGTCCTCGCGCTCCAGCCGGATCAGCGGCAGGTCCGGCTCTGTCGGGGTGGTCAGGTGCCACTGGGTCCGGTCCGGGCTCAGCCGCAGGGCGTCAGGGCACCGGCGAGGCGTCAGTCTGGACACGGCGGCCCGGCGCTCCTCGTCGGTCAGTCCCTGGAACGATTCACGGACCGGGTCGGCGCCGGCAGCGGTCCACGATTGCCCCCCGTCCAGAGACACGACGTACAAGGAGCCCCCCTCCAGAGCGAAACGCAGCACCAGGGCGCCCTGCATCCGGATCAGTTCCTGGCAGCGGCCATTGACCTGCCCGAGCAGCGGGTGCGCGTCCGGGGTGAAGGTCAGCGGCGGCGCTGTTCGGCCAGGCAGGATGCGCACCGGGCCGGCACAGAGCGTCGGGGGCTCAGCGGCGGCAAGCGCCCGCCTCACCGGCGCGTCCAGCGGCACCGTGGCTTCCAGGACCTGCGCGAAGATGCCGTCCACCGTGAGGCGGGCCGTCAGGGCCGTCCAGTCGCAGTGCACCTTCACGGGCACCGTGGCCGGTCCGATCTGCAGGCTGGCGTCGGCCTGCCGGGGCCGCCCACGCAGGGGAATCAGCAACTCGCCGCCCAGCATCACCGCGCCCCGGGGCTTGGCCCGCAGGGTCAGTGGGCCCACGTCCAGCGCGATGGGCTGACCGGTCAGGGGCAAGAGGGCCAGCGGCGTGCCGGGCACGCAGCCCAGGTGGGCGATAAGGTCAGCAGCGGGGGTCAGGGTGTACATGGGGTCTCCTGGTGAGCAGGGGAGAGGGGGAAGGGCCAGCATCGGGCGCTACAGGGCGGCGTTTCGGGGGGGCATCAGCGGCCAGCTGGAGTAATCGGGCAGGAAGGCGCCCGCGTGAAGCGACGGCGCGGCTTGGGTCGACACCAGCAGCGCGGCCAGCGCCGCCGGACCCTGCTGCCCCAGCACGTCGCAGAAATCCTGTCCGTTCGGCAGGGCGCTCAGGCGCTCCACGTGGGTTGCGGCGCAGCCCAGGGCCAGTTCGGTCAGCCGCGCCTGCGCCTCCTGGTGCCCCTCGTCCTGATCGAGGTACAGCAGCACCTGGCGGTCCAGGCCGTCCAGATGCGGGTCGGTGTCCACGCCCGGCAGGCCCTGCACGTCGAGGTCCAGGCCCATGACGTGCGCGGCGTGGGCGGCGGCCGCCGCGTTCCACTCGCCTTCGACAATCAGCACGGTGGACGCGCGGCCGTAGCCCGGACTGCACCAGGGCGGAGACCCCCGGTCTTTGGTGCGCAGCACGAAGCGGGGCTCCACCCCTGCCGGCTGCCGCACTTTGACGGCGATCAGGTGCCCCTGCGGGCCGTGGATGCCGAAGGCCACGCCGCCGCGCTTGGCCCAGCCCTGGTCCCTGGTCATGGAGCCCACCTGCAGGACCGGCGAATGCAGCAGGCCGCGCCGGGCCAGGTCCTGGGCGCCGGCCGCGTCCAGGGGGCCGACGTGGGCCCAGGCGTCCACCGCCTCCGTGCGGGTCAGCGGCGTCCAGGCGGCGGCGAGTTCAATGGCCCGCTCCAGCGCCGTTTTCGCCGGGCGCAACCGGCGCTCAGGAAGCGCGCCGCCGCAGAGCCCCGCGCGGCTGATCAGGTACTCGGCCGCCTCGTCGTCGGTCCAGCCCAGGCTCAGCAGGAAATGCCAGGCCGTGCCCTGGCCCTCACCGGCGCCGCGCCGCTTGAAAAACCAGACCTGGCCGTGCCGGAACACGCTGAATGAGGCGTGGCCCTCTTCGTACCCCAGCCGGGGGTCGCGGATGGTGCCGCCGTTGCGGGGGCAGGCGCGGCCCGTGGTGTCTTCAATGATGTCGGGCAAATCGGCCGCGTCGATGGCGGCGGTCAACTCCGGTCGGCGGTCGTTCATACCCCGGCCTGGGTTGGGGGCGGGCCGCAGGCCCCCAACCCTTTTGGGGTGTGGCGTCTCCCGCCGTCGCCTCAGCGGCGCGGTCCCGGCACGGGCCGCGCGCGCCAGGGCCCCCGGCGCAGGCCCTGCAACACCGTGCGGGTCAGGTGGACCAGCTCGTGGGGGGTGCGCGCGACCTGGGCGCCTGGAAAGAGGCCGCGCCAGGCCGACAGACTCACCTCCGCACCGATCAGGAGCGGCAAAAAGGCCACCTGCCCCGGCGCGCCGCGCACCAGCTGCTGCACCCCTTCTTGGTCGGCGGTATTCAGTTCACCGTCACAGGCAATCACCACCAGGTGATGGGTGCCGTGAGGAACCGTGCGGGCCAGCGCCTGCTTCAGCGCGGGCGACAGGGACGTGCCGCCTGAAGAAACAAACGCCGTGCTGGCACTGATCATGGCCGGGGCATCCAGGCTGAGTGGCTGCTCGCCGAGCACCCGCTGCACCTGGTCATTGAAGAGGGTGACGTGGGTGGGGCTGCGGCTCAGCTGGCCGGCGCGCACAAAGACGTAGCAGGCGGCGTGCACCGCCTGAAGCCGCGTGGCTTCACCCCAGCGGTTGCCCATGCTGCTGCTGCGGTCCCCGACAAACGACACCTGGATCTGGGCCCAGCGGGTGGGGGCCGCCTTTGTGCGGAAGGTGCGCTGTGCACCCGAGACGAAGCGCTCATAGCTGAAACGGCCCCGTGACTGGCTGGACGTTTCGACGCCGGGGGCCGTGCGCGCCTGCAGCAGCGCCGCGACGCTGCGCGCCAGGCTTTCGGCGGTGACCGGGTCAATGGGACTGTGCGGCGTGCCGCCCAGCGGCTCCTGGCGCGGGGTGAGGGGCAGGGCGGGCGCCTGGGGTTCGGTGATGGCGCCTCCTGGCGGCCTCCCGGCACCGTCGGCGGGGCGCCCGGCCGGGTCTGTCCCCGTGGTCTGAGGCGGGCGGGCGCTGGGGACGGAGTGGCTGTCAGTCCCTTCAGGACCGCTGTCACCGCTCGAGCGCGCAGGCTCACCTGATTCATCCGCCCCACCAAAGGCGGCGGGCGGTTCGCCCGTCAATTGGGTCCCCCCGTCTGCCCCGCCGGGTGGCGTGTCTTCCGGGCCGTGGCCCGGCCCCTGGTCTGCAGCCTGGCCCTGGTCCTGTCCTGAGTCGCTGGCCTGTCGTTCTGGCCGGGCCGCGCGGTCAGCCGATTCCTCGCGGTCCTCTGAGCCGGCCCCGGACGCGCTGACCGGCAAGCCCAGCGGCTCGGTCAGGCCCAGCAGGTCCACCAAGGCCTGCGCGATGGCCACGACGGTTTCGCTGTCCGGGGCTGTCCAGGCCGCTTCGACCAGCGGCCGCGCCTCGGTCCAGCGGGGGTCGGCCGGCCGGACATTCAGCGTTGGATGGTCGTGGAGAAACCGCCAATACAGCACCCACCACGCCAGCGGCTGCTCGGCCGCGCGCTGCACCGCCGCGTGCGCGCTCACCAGCTGCTGGTCACCCAGGTGGTCAAAGGCGCGGGCCAGGTTCACCTGGGCGAAGCGGTGGGCCCGCGCCATCAGGCGCTCAATTCGTTCGTCTTCGAGCGCGTTCCACACCTCGCCGAGCACCCCGTCTGGGATGGCGCACGAGAAGCGGACGTGCCCGGACTCGTGGGCCACCAGGCCCCGCAGCGTGAGGTCCAGGGCGTCGCGGCGGCTCAGGCTGTGCCGGTGCCAGGCGTGGGGGTGAAGGGGCCCCATCAGCTGCGGGTGAAGGTAGAGCGTGCGGGCCGAGGGAACCATGCACGCCACGCCGTCAAACTCGCGGAACGCGGCATTCCAGCGGTGCTCGCCCGTCCGGTTGGTGTAATACGTGGTCAGCTGCAGCAGGAACAGGCGCCAGTGCGGGTGCGTGGCCCAGAGGGGCCAGGCGGCGGCGGCCGGCGTCACGCGCCCGCCATCGGCAGGGGCGCGAAGGCCGGGCCGGCGCCGCGACGCGGCTGGGCCGGGAGCGCGGTCGGCAGCACTGCCAGGCCTTCGGCGACTTCCCGGACCAAGTCCTGAAAGCGGGCCAGCGCACTGCCATCCTGGGCGCCGCTCAAGGTGCGCGGCACGCAGAACGGCACCGCCGTGACCTCGGCCGCCTCGACAAACGCGTCTGGCAGGCTCAGGCCCTGCCGCATGTGCAGGTCCAGGGCTTCCATGGCCAGGGCCGCGCTGACGGCCGGATTGAGCTCGCGGGCGAGCAGCCCTTCATGGCCCGGCCCGGCGCCCTGCACCTCCATCCGCGAGCGCAGCTCCAGATGGGCCGCCGCCGTGGCCAGCCCGGGATGCGAGCATTTCGAGCTGATCACGGCGGCGGTGCGAAGTTCGTCGGCGTACGGCACGTCCACGTGGCGGTCGAAGCGGCGCAGCAACGCGGCGTCGAGTTCCTGGGCCGCCTGGTAGTCCTGACCGATGTTCGTGGTGCCAATCACACTGAGGGTGTCCACCGGCGCCGAAATCAGTTCGCCGTTGGGCAGCCGCAGGGCGTAGTACCGCGCCGGCGCCGCCCTGGTCGGCGCGGCGCCCATCTGCCGCAGCGTCGCTTCATCGACGTCGTCGAGCGCGCCGATCATGGCGCCCAGGTACATGGGCTCGAAGCGGGTCAGCTCGTTCAGAATCAGCACGGTGCGCACCCCCCCGGCCGCTTTGGCGAAGGCTTCGGTCACGGGGCCGTCCACCCACACCGGCCCCTCCTTTGAGGGATAGATGCCCCCGAACAGGTCGCGGTCCTCCAGCCCCGGGCGGCCCCCCACCATCACGATGTAGGCCCCGGTTGCCGCCGCCGCCCGTGTCGCCGTGGTGGTTTTGAACGTGGCGGTGGGCCCCACCAGCAGCACGTTCAGGCCCTGCTCAATCCAGCGGGTGAGGCGGCCCTCCAGCGCCGGCTGCGCCGCCGCTGCCACACCGGGGCTCAGGTCCACCGTGGCCCCGGCGAAGACCGAGGTCAGCTTCTGGCGCGGCGCGCTCAGGGCGCCGGACCGTGTGGACACCTGAGGGTCCTGTTCGGCCTGACGGACCAGCTGCGCCAGATGGGCCGACAGGCGCTCAAGCGGCGCGGGGGGAAGGTCCGCTGGGGTGCCAGCAGGCTGAAATGCGCCTGCCAGCACGGCGCGCAGCGGGTGATCCCCAGGAGTGGTCAGGTCGGCCAGCAGCAAGGTGGCGGCCGCGCCGATCAGCTGGTCAACCTGCGGCATGCCCGGTTCCGCCGTGAACACGCGGTTCATCGCGGCGTCCTGCTGAAGGTGCAGCAGTCGCCCACTGACGACGGCGCACAGATGATCGCCACTGGGTGAGCCCACCGCCTCAATCCGGCCCGTCAACAGCATGGCGGCGGCGCCCAGCAGGGCCCCGTGAATATGGGTGAGCCCGGTCTCCTGGACCACGGCGGCGGCGTGCGGCTGAAGGGGTTTGAGCTTCGGGTGCTGAATCAGGGCGGTGTTCAGGGTCCGGGTGTGCAGTGCCGAGAGCGTGTCCATGCTGGTCCCTGGGCCTGGGGCCCTCAGCCCCAGGCCACTCGGGGGCGCGGCCACTCGGCGCAGGTCAGTCGCCGGCCGAAGGCAGCCCCCAGGTCTGATCGTGGGCGCTCAGCAGCTCCTCGTTCATGGCTTCGACCCGGCCCACCTGCTCACCAAGCTCGCCCATGTCGCGCCGGATGCCCGTCATCTCGTCCGCCTGACTGTTGATCGAGGCCCAGACCACTTCGCTGTGTTCCAACAGCTGGGTCACCTGGCGTTTCAGGCGCTGGGTCTCGCGCCACAGCATACCCGTGGTGGTCAGGCTCAGCAGGGTGACCACCCCCAAACCCATCGTGATCAGATCGGCTGTCATGGCCGCAGCGTCCAGGGGCGCTGGTGCGCCTGGCAAGTCCCTCGCCACTCCCGTCTTCAGGAGGCGCCTCGTCCGGCCCGTCCCGCCGCCCGGCTCTTTCCAGCCAGGCCGCCACCCCCGCCGTGAGGGTCTGGGCGGTCAGCGTGGTGCCGGGGTCGGTCTGGGCGTGCAGGGCCGCCTGGGCCAGCGTCTGAGCGGTGTGTCCCAGCGCGGCCTGGGCCAGCAAGCCAGGGCCGGCCGGGGTGCGCCGCAGGCCCCGGCCGGCCACCCCGCGCGCGACCACCTCGGCGTGCACCGGATGAAGCGCGACCCCCTGCGCCGCGTAGGCCCGGTGCAGGGCGCGGGCCAGGTCAGCCGGCTCCGGGTGCGGCGTGTCCAGCA
This sequence comes from Deinococcus multiflagellatus, assembly GCF_020166415.1. Classification (NCBI taxonomy): domain Bacteria; kingdom Thermotogati; phylum Deinococcota; class Deinococci; order Deinococcales; family Deinococcaceae; genus Deinococcus; species Deinococcus multiflagellatus. The sequence goes on along the minus strand of NZ_JAIQXV010000012.1, from coordinate 89,572 downwards.
GCCGGGTCACCGCCAGCAGGCCGTGGGTCATATCGGCGGCCTGGGCCACCCCACCCGTATGAAAGGTGCGCATGGTGAGCTGGGTGCCGGGTTCACCCAGGCTCTGCGCGGCCAGCAGCCCGGCCGGGTGGCCAGCGGGCGCGGCCCGCAGGTCCACGTGGCCCAGGTCCGCGCCGTAACACGCGGCGCAGGTGCCGGTCTCCAGGCGGCAGGTCAGGGGGGAGCGCACCCGGCCACCCGGCAGGCGTATCCGGCCAGGACTGGGCGGCTCTTCCGCCACCCCGGTGGTGTCGCCGCAGTCGCCAGGCGCCACACGCCAGTGCTGCAAGGTCAGCACCAATCTCCGCGTGAGATACCCCGCATGCGCGGTGCGCAGCGCGGTGTCGGCGGCCCCTTTCCTGGCCCCGTGGCTGCTCAGGAAATATTCGAGCGGCGAGAGCCCCCGCCGGAACGAGCTCAGCACCGGGTGCAGCACGGTGGTGCCGTCCGGACGCGCCATCAGGCCGCGCATGGCCGCCAGTTGCGTGAGCTGCGCGCTGCTGCCCCGGGCGCCACTGGTCAGCAGCACCGTCAGGGGATTGTGCGCCGAGGCCTCGAACCACGCCACGGTTTCGGCGCCCAGGGCCTCTTTGAGCTCCGTCCAGGTCTGGAGGGCCGCGCGGTCGCGCTCCGGACTGGTCAGCAGGCCTGCCGCGACCTGCGCGTCCAGCGCCTGAACCTGCGCCTGACCCAGCGCCAGCCACTCGCTTCGTTCGGGCAGTTCCAGCACGTCGCTGATCCCGATGCTGAGCCCCGCGACCGTCGCGTGGGTCAGCCCGACCGTTTTGAGGGCGTCCAGCAGTTGCGCGGCCGTGTCCGGGCCACAGCGCGCCAGGGCCTGACTGATCAAGGTGGTCACGGCCCCTTTGGTCAGCGGCTGCGGCCGGTACAGGCCAGCGTCACCGGTCAGGGCCGTTACGGTCTGCCACACCTGGGCCTGACCGGGCGTGGCCCGCACGCGCTCGCCCCCCAGCATGACCAGGCAGTCGTCGGTCCAGTCGGCGACGCCAGTGGCCACAGCCAGCGCCGCCTCGTCCGGACCGCAAAACGCAGGCAACGGCGTCCGGCTGGACGCGGCAGCCTGAGTCAACTGGTACAGCCCCAGGACCATATCCTTGCTGGGTTTCACCGCCAGCTGGCCCGTCGCGGGGCTGCGGAGGTTGGCCCGCAGCGTCAGGCGTTCGCGCGCCTCGCGCTGGGCCGCCGTGCCCAGGACCAGATGCACCGCCACGGTGTCGCCGTCAAAGTCCGCGTTCATGCCTTCACAGGCCAGGGGATGCAGGCCGAGGGTCAGACCGGGCGAGAGCACCGGGGTAAAGGCCAGCAGGCTGGGCCGGTGCAGCGTAGGAGCCCGGTTGACCAGCACTGTGGCGGCCGCCATCAGCGTCTCCAGGGTGGCCCGCGTGTCGGCGTCCAGCGGCCGTGGATCAGCGAGGACGGCGCGCGTCACCCGGAACGGCACCCCTTCCCGGCGCAGCGCGGCGATCAGGTGAGGGGCAAACAGGGTGCGGGCCATGGCTTCCGGCAGCGCCACCTGGTCCAGCGTCAGGGACGGATCCGGCGTAATGACGGCGCGCCCGCTGAAGTCCACCCGTTTGCCCAGGGCGGTGCGGCGCAGGCGCCCGGTCTTCCCCCCGAGCCCAGCGGCCAGGTGCAGGAGGGCGGCGTCCACCGCGCCCTGCACCTGAGCGCACGCCGCGCGCAGCACCAGATCGGGCAGCTCGCCGCCGCGCAGCTTCTCCAGGCGGTCGGCCGCGTGCAGCACGCGCCGGTACAGGTCCGTCAGGTCACTGGACGCCAGACGCCCCCGCCAGGCCACGATGGGCCGCAGTCCCGCCGGGTGGACGGGCAGTGCGCGCAGCATCAGGTCAGTGGGGCGCAGGCCCTGCGCAGCCAGGGCCGCCAGCACCTGTTGCCCCCGGCGAGAGCGCGGCGCCCGCACGGCGGCCAGGGCCGTCCAGACTGCCTCGCCTGTGGAGTGGGCAAGGGTCAGGGGCTGCGCTGGATCAGCGCTGGCCTGGCCCGCCAGCACCTGGCGCAGATGACGTTCGGTCCAGTCCAGCAGATGCGCGATGTCGCGCAAATACAGCGGATGCGCGCAGGGCAGCGGCAACTCGATGTGGGCGCTGGTCACGCGCGACGCACGCCCCTGGCCCATGAGGGCCGGGTCAAACAGACCGCCCGGATGCGGCTGCCCGGTGCGGTAACTCTGGGTCCGGGCCGACCGGACTACTCCGGAACTCCGCGCCAGAGTCCGGGCGTCACCCGCCAGGCGGAAGCGAAGTCGGAGGGGCTGCATGGGGCGCAGCCTGAAGGGGCGCTGGTGGAACCGGCAAGCCCCAGTAACCGGTGCGCCGGCGCGCTACCCCACGTCGCCGGTGCGCCGCGCCAGGCGAATGAGCGCGGCCACATCCCGGTAGGCCTGGGCCAGATCGTGGTGGGGCAGCAGCCGGGATTGCTGCAGCGCAAAGGTCCACACCGCGTCTGCCAGCGGCTGGGGCACATTGGGCAAGTAGGTCTGTTCGAGATGCAGGCGGTCCGTGGACATGGGGGCACCGTTCATGGGCGCAGGTCGGCGTGTCAACCTGCTTGGAGCACCTCACCCAGCATCAGTCGGGTGGCCACCGCGCCCTGAAGCGTCATTTCATGGTCCAGACCAGGGGCCGGCTGCGCCCAGCCCATCAGGAGGACAGGGCCGCCTGAGGTCAGCACACTGACCGATTCGTCCACGTCCGCCCTGACCCGCGCCCGCACCTGACCTGACCGGCTCAGAATGGTCGCGGTCTGGTCGTCGGACGCGGGCACCACCACGAGGTGAAACGGGACCAATGCGTCTGACAGCAGCTCCAGTGTCACCCGGCGGTTGAGCACATCCACATCCTCAGTGACCTCCACCCTGGGCTGAGGCCACCAGAACGACGCCAGCAGTCCGGCCGTCACCACCGCCAGCAGGGCACTGACCAGGGGCGGCGTCACGAGACACAGCGGCAGCACACTGGCAGCCAGCAGCAGGCGCAGGGCCCGTGGAAAGCGGGGTGCCGTGGCGGACAGCGCCAGCTGCGCGCGCCGCGTTAGTTGGCCCTCGAAGCGCTGGCGGGTGGCCAGTGGGAGATCTGGCCCGGCCAGGGTCCGGACGGCGGTGGAGGGACACACCCAGGCGTGCTCCGGCAAGGCCGTTCCCGGGGCCACACTCAGCCACTGGACGCCGCCGCCTGTCCCAGGCACCGCCACCAGACGGTGCTGTGCGGGCAGGGTCCGCGCCAGTTCGGCCAGGGTGGGCGGGGCGACCGTTTGCCCGTCATCCACGGGCTGGGTAAGCAGCTCCGGGTAATACCGCAGCAGGACCGCCTGAACATGCAGCGGGTCGGCGCCCGGGAGCGGCACCGCGTGGGCGCACACCGCACCCTCAATGTCGGCCTCATACCACCCGCTGCCCCGGCGAACGGGGGGCGGCATGCGCTGATTCACCAGCGGCATGAGGTGATAGCCCCCGTGCCGGGCGGTCTGCACGTAGGTCACGCCCGGCTGCACGGCCTGCGCCCGGAGCACCTCACCCCAGGGACTCACGCTGCCCACCGTGGGGGCCGGCGGCGCGCAGGCGGCCGGCGGATAGACGATGCAGTCGTCCACCTCAAGCCAGGCCTGCGCCGGCTGGCCCTGGCTCGCCGCCAGCGCATTGATCTGGTCGCACCGCTGCGCCAGTGCTGCGCTGTCCACCGACTGGGCCAGGATCTGGCCGCCCAGCGCCTGGGGCGCCGTGACGTGAAGGTTGATGACGACCCCCTCAGGGACTTCGAACCGTTGAGACATACCTTCTCCTCGCCGAGCCGGGAAAGCCGACCACCCTGCACAGCGCGGCGCACCAGTGGCCGTAGCTCAGCCATGTCCTGCACCCTGGGGGGGCGCTGGTCGGCACCGCAAGGGGGCGACGCAGCAGGTTGAGGCGCCCGTCCATTCCGGCAAGAGACCGCTCAACACCTGGGTGTCGAGCGGTCATGATGCGGGGGATTGAGAGATGCCCGCCGCGTGATTGTGCCGTTGGTCCCAGGGTGTGACGCCCTCAGGTCTTCAGCTAAGCGATACGGAAAAGTTTATTTGAGAACAGGAACGTTGAAAGAAAGGGTGCGTTCGCGCTGACCTGCCGGGGTCAAGCTGTAGTTCCCTGACACCATCAGCGTTGACAGTTGCGGTCCGCCTTTCTTCACGACCTGGATGCCCCGGCGCACCACCACCGCCGCGCGAGCAGGCACAGCGATGGTGTACAGCGCCGTGTTACAGATGCTGCCTGCGTCGTAGCGGTTCACCACCTGACGGTTAAAGGTCACCGCGTAGTGGAGAGGGCAGCCACTCACCGTGGCTTGGAGCGGCTGGGCAGTGTTATTGCGCAGGTACACATCAGCCAACTTCCATGAAGGGTCAGTCAGCGCGCTGGCCTTGATGATGATCTCGTATGGTCTGCTCGGTGCTGCGTCGGCGAGGCCACCCGCCAGCGCAGGAGTCAGAAGGGTCAACGTCGCCAGAAAGATCGTTCTCATCGCTTGTAGTTGATCCTACCAGCGCCGAAGTGGTTTTCAAGCATGGTGACCGGAGAGAAATACGCATACTGTCCACATGATTCTGTAGGACTGATTTGGGCAGCAGATTGAATGCCGAAGAAGCGCACCTGATTGGTCGTTCCCGGAATCTGCTGAAACCAGGGCGAGCCGCTGTCGCCGCGGCAAGAGGCGTTTGCAGGGCCGTCATTGTAGACCTCCACGGTTCGCAGCACCCACGACCTCACCGTCTGGCCGTTGAAGGTGAAATCAATTCGGATGTCCGCGAATTGGTTGGTCACCGCAGCGGAGCGGTAGCCGCTGGTCATGCCAATGTTCTGCACCGCCTCACTGAGTCCTGGGAGGCCCGGCGTACTGGTGACATCCCAATACTGATCTGAACCGTCTGCATTCTGAAGGGTGGTGTGGGTGCCCGGGGTCAAAGGGGTACGAATGATCCGCGCCCGGGTATAACCGATGCTTGATCTGAAGAAAGCGGCGTCTGCTTGACGCATCCGGCTGGTCGTTCCACATTCGGGAACCGTACAGGCCTGAAAGGCAGGATCGAGAAACTTCGTCCCAACGGTGTAGCTGTCCTGGCGGAGGCTTTCGCCATTGTTCACCGTGGCGTTCTGCACGCAGTGGCCAGCGGTGAGATACCCCTCTACTGTTCCGTCCAGTAACACCGGTAGACCCAGCGTGCAGAGGCCGCCATTCGCCATCTCCACTTTGACGCCGCCGACCACGGGACGATACTGGTCCACATCATTGCGTTTGGTGCCCTGAATATTGCCCGTGCGGAAGGTCACCTTTGCCTCGGGAATGCCCAGGCTCTTTAACCGCTCGCGGAGATGACCTTTCAACGCCTCATTCTTCGCCTGAACGATGACCGAATTTGAGGTCATATCGAAAGCGAGCAAGTTGGCCTCATGATTATTGGCATCGATGAACAAAGACGCCTTCCAATATAGGAGATCGTCCAACGAAGCGTCGGTCTGCTTAAATTTGATCTTCCACTTCTTCGGAGTGGCTTCAATCCCGTTCTCAGTAATGAGGGGAAGTTCGCTGGCTTCCATCAGATCGACGAAAGCCTTCCTCATCAGACCGATTTTCCGTCCTCGTTCTGCCTCGCCATCATTAAGAGCCTGCCCCCGGTAAGAGTTTGCTGTATAAAGGATAATTGCCTGTTCCTGACGATTCATTTCATAGCCGCCGAACACCGGGTACGTTGCGGCGATCTTACTGAGCCCCCCCAGCCAATCTTGGCCTTTTGAGAAAGAGAGGGACGTCAGTTCATGGTTTTCCCCTGTGGGCGTTTGTACCACTGTGGCTTCACTTTGAACAGGCGTATTTTCTGCGGTTCTGCCACAGCTGAGAAGAGCGGTTGTCAGGAGAAGTGCTGATGCATGCCATTTTACCATTAACTCTCATCCTCCAAATTGGCTTGGCTTGACGGGAAGCAGGCAGCCTGAGGTGAAGCAGAATTCCCATTCTGCTTCACTAGGACACAGGCGCCGTCAGCCAAGTTAATGGTATGGACAGTGATAATTGCCTTCAAGCAGATGTGACCGTGTGCGCCCCTGCGTTCTTCAGCAAGAAACCACCCTTTTCACATAGAGCGCAAATAATAAACGCGTCAGAAATCGCAAAAGAGCAATTTTGCAGATCGGATTTTTGATTCGCGTTGAAATTTGTTGATTGAGCCTAAGCCTGCCAAGCCACACTGTCCTTCCATATAACCGCAACAAAGAAGGAGGGGACAATCACGTCCCCTCCGGTGGATCTGACGTTAATCCACTCTCTTCCTGGTTCGGCCGATATGTACGGCCCGCTCCGCTTCACGCCTGGGGTATCCATTGCGCTCAAAATGCCGTGTGGCCGCCTCATCGGTGATGGTCATGCCCGCTGGAGTTGAGCGGACCACGCCCGACCGCTCCTGACGAAACCATCCAGCTGGTTGTTTGGCGATTTTCGCAGTGGGCGTCAGGGTGACTTTCACCGTCTCGGGGGGCGTGAGGGTCACCTGCTCGCCCTGGGCCTCTAATGTGCCCAAGTCTCCAAATTTGAGAGACCGGCCTTGAGCCAGGTCCAGCATAAAGCCGTCCACCGCCGTCTGAATGGCTGAGGGCGATACCCCATTTCTCTGGAGCGCCGAAGTTAAAAGCGACTTCGTTTGATCTTTGGTCAGGCGTTTCAAGGTTCACCTCCCGCCATGCTGAGCAGGTGCATCAGCGCTGCGTCCAGCGTAACAAAGTCATGGGGCGCCCATTGCTGGGGCGGATCACTTTGTGCCATGGCCGTCAGTTCATTCTGCAGGGGGACCGACGACGACCGGCAGGCGACACACTGCGCGAATGAGCGGGCGAACATTTCTGGAAACTCCAGCAGATACTCTGCAAAGCCGACTTCGGCCGTGAACGCCGGTGCGATCAGGTGGGCCCGTACCTGTGCGATGGCCGCCGAACCTAGGCAGGCCTCGTACCAGGCCTCCCACGCCGCGGTTCCCCGCACCTCACTGGCGTAGTGGCCGCCCCCCAGGAGCAGGTAGTCCACGGCGTGGCCAATTTCATGCAGGAGCGTGATGCCTGGATAGTCCGCGTCGTCCGCGACACGCACCCCGAAGTCCTGCTGCGCTGGATCGAAGAGGCCATTGGCCAGGCGCATCGGTTCTGTGCGGGCCCCCAGGGGCAGACAGGGGCGGGCAGCGGGCCAGGCCAGGGCCTCCAGCGCCGCGAAGGCGTCGCGCAGCACCGGCAGATGGGGGTGGCGGGGCGGAACGGCCAGGGGAAACAGCTCAGCAAGCAGGGGAGGGGACGTCACGCTTCAGACCGCTTTGACCTCAACGGTGAGGGTGTGGCTGTCGGCCGAGCGCGCCCCGAAGCGCACCAGGAAGCCTCCTTTGGCTTCACTGGTCAACTCGAACTTGAATTCCATTTTCGCCGTGACGTCGAAGGTGTTCTTCAGAGAGGCCAGGGCGGACAGCCCCTTTTTCAGGCTGGCCACGGCCTGGCGCAGCTGCTCAGGCAGCTGGTCAAAGCTGGGGTCTGGCGCCCGTCTCAACTGAAACTGAAGGCGCTGTGCGTCAGCCCGGGTCAGGTCTCCCCCCAGGGTGAGCAGGCCGATGCTGGGGATCCCCGCGCCCCCACTGCGGGTGGTGACGGCCAGCAGCTCGACAGAGGCGCTGACCACCTGCAGGCCAGTGCCCTGCTCAGCGAAGTAGATCATGTACCGCAGGTCGTCCAGCACGGTGGCGGCGTCGGGAAGAGAAGGCAGTGTCATCGTGACTCCTTGAGAGAAAGAAGAAGAGGTGAAGTCCGGACTTCAGCGTACAGGGTCTTCTGGACCTGCAGGCTGAGCGGCCAGCGGCACAGACTCCCTGGGCGGTGAGGGCGGTGCCTCTCGCCCTATCTTTGGTCTGGGGTCCGGCGCGCGGCTCGGAACGTGGCCACCTCCTTACCGCTCTTGCCGGCCGGCGAGGGAGAAGGTCATACGCCCTGCTGGGCCGGACAGTCCACTGTCCGGCCATGTCTGGGGGGATCACTCCCCGAGCGCCTCAGCAGCCTTGCCAGTTCACAGGAAAGAGGTCCTGCTCCGCAGCATCTTGCACCGCGTTTATCCAGGCCAGAAGGCCTTCAAGGCGTCCAGCTTCAGCTTTTCGGCATGCCGCGTCTTCGAGATGGTGAAGCGGCCCTTTCAACAGTTCGATGTCACCGCGCAGCCGCTCCAGTTGTTCAACCAGTTCGGTTTTCTGTTCCCGTAGCGTCAGCCAGTCGGTGCGGGCCAGGACCGCATGGACGGCACTCACCTGCAGGCTGCAGAAGCTGAGACGTCTGGGGTTTGCCGCTGGTGGATCCACTGGTGGATCGTGTCGGCCTCAATCACATGGTCGCACTCCTGATTCAGACCCCCCAGGACGTCGCGCTTGAATTCCTGATGAAGTTGCCAAGCCTGGCGACTGACATACTGTCCATCAAACAGGCGGATAGGCAACTGTTCACAGTGTTCGGCGTAGCGGCGGTCCAGGTCTTCGGTCTGCTCGTCACTGAGGTCGGCGAGTGCCTGCTCCCGCTGCTCATCATCACTGGGCAGCCCCAGGTGAAGCAGCACCTCTTCCGGCGTGCGTGGTCCGGTCTTCGGCACAGGCAGAAACTGAGCGAGAATGCGCAGGGCGGTGTCGGCTGGGCCTGACCCCAGGTACCCCCAGCCGGCGGCGCCGCTTGGGGCATGATGGCGCAGCAGCGGCACGTTGACGTCGGCAGTCGGGCTCAGGGTCAGTCGGATGTCGTGCATAGAAGGTCTCCTGTGAAAAGGGGCGGCCGCGCTGGCCACCGTCAAACCGTCAAGGGGCGCTGGTCAGCGCGACAAGGGGTGGCCTGAGCCCCCTCGCACCGCCGCGCCCCCCCACAGCGCTCGCGGCCCCCCTGGTCCCGGAAGGCCGCACTGGGTCAGGCGTCTGCCAGGACCACGGGGATGCGGGCGTGCCGCAGCCGCTCCAGCTGGCGCTGGTTGACGGCGGGATCGGGGTGCCGCACCAGCACCAGGTGCGACACGGGCACGGTCAGGAAATTCGCCATGGTGTACTGCGGCGTGACGCCCGGCGCTTCCGACCGCAGGGGATAACGGCCTGACGGGGTCGTTCGGGTGCCGTCCTCGTCTCTTGGAGTGGCATGGTGCAAGGTGTGAAAACAGGCCTCGCCGGCCTGATGGCCCACTGGACACGAAAAGTCCGGACATACTGAGAAGTGCGCGTGGTTGGTCACCAGGGCGCGGGCATGAATCAGCCGCACCGTGCTCTGCGGGGTCAGCTCGTCGAAGGCAAAGTCCCCCGGAATTTTTCGGGAGATGCCCAGCCGCAGCGCTTCGGTCAGGAAGTCCAGGGTTTCGGGATACGCGTCTTGCCCCACGACGTCCACCAGATGGGTGACGCCGTCCAGGTCTGGAAAGGTGCGCACCCCGATGCTGGGCACCCCCCACAGCCGCTGGTCAAACGGGATGGGGGGGTCCACCAGGCAGGCCATCAGGGCCGCTGGGTCCAGCAGGTGCAGGGCGAATTCGAGGTAGATGTCACCTTGCGTTCGGGCGCTGCCGCAGCCCCGGGGGGCCACGCGCGCGCGGGTCACAGCGGTCGCGGGCATACAACTCCTTTTCGGCACAGGGAAACGGGCATGTCAGCGCCGACCTGGCCGGGTGCGGCCAGAAGACCCACCCGCCGCACCCGGAATGAAGGGGGCGACCGGCGCCTGGGCCTCGACGGGTGTGTTCAGTGCGGGGGCAGCGAACAGCGTGTCCAGATCGAGACCCGAGCTGAGCACGACTGGACTGGCCGGCGTGGGTGCCGGCTCGGCCGCTGGGGGCAAGGGGGCCTCGGGCACGGCCCAGGGCTGCACGGCTGTGTCAAACGCTGGTTGAGGAGGTGCCGGCTCTTCGGTGATCGGGGCCGGCGCGGGCACAGGGAGATCCCAGGGTGCCGCCCCGTCGGTGAGCCAGCTGGGCGGGGTGATGGCAGCGGCCTCAGGCCCCGGGGCAGAGGGCGTGGGAGCGTGCCCGAAGAGCGCGCCAAACGGGTCGGGCGCGGGCACCTGATCGCCCTGCTGCAACTCACGGATGAGGTCGGCCAGGGAAATGTTGCGCTCACTGGCCAAGATCCGCACGTCACTGGCCAGGGCCTGCAAGGGGGTCAAGGTCAGCAGACTGGGCAGGGTCACGGCGCCGAGATGTTGGCCCATCAAGGTGCTGCGGGCCTGCTGCACCTCCTTCAGATCCTGGCCGGTGAATTGTTCATCCTGCGCGGCCTTGGCCCGGATGGCCTGCACCGCCTGATCGCGGTGGTCCCCTTGCAGGTTCGCCACCCCGCTCGCCACCCCTTCGGACACAGACGTGCCGATCAGGGCCAGCACGTCGGCCGGCAGGTTGGCCAGTTTCAGGACACGCCGAATGTGGCCCTTCGAGAGACCCGACAGCACCTTGAGCTGATCTGCCGTGTCCGGGTGGTCCAGGGGCAGGGCGTGGGCACGCGCCAGGTCCAGCAGGGTGCGCGCCTCGTCGGCCCGGTTGGGGCCCCGGAGGTGCAGGCTGATTTTGAGATGCGCACGCTGCTCAGCGGTCAGGGGCGGATAGAGGTCGGCCGCCACTGTCTCCATGCCCAGCAGCCGGGCGTTCTGAACGCGGCGCTTGCCGTCCAGCACCACATGCGGCTGCCCCGGATTGACTTCGAGTGTCACCGCCTGCGTCATCCCGATGTGCTGGATGGAGCTGCGCGTCAGGTTCACGGCGCCGCTGGTGTCGGCCTCTTCAATATCCATAAGAGGGACGGCAATGCGGGTCGGCGCGGGCAAGGGCAGGAGGGGCAGGAGGGGGCTGGCGCCCTCGGCGGGCAGTGGCGTGGACATAGCAGGGCTCCTTGAGTGCGGGGCAGTGGAAAGGGGCGCCGTCACCTGTGACCCCTTCAGGTAGGGCCTGGTGCGTTGGCGTGTCAGGGCTTCGCGCAGGATTCGGCGGGCCACCAACCACCGTTCCACGGGGGTATCGGCCACCGGCTGACCGAGGGCCATCTCACACAACAGCGGCAGGGGTACGTCGGGGAGAAGGTGTTGCCAGGACACCCTGTGATCGGTGGCCGCGTCAAACGGCAGGTGAATGTCGGGGTGACTCCAGACTGCGAAGGGCGGGTGGCCCTGAGGGACCTCGCACTGCGGCGCCTCCTCCGAACTCGCTGGGCCCCCCTGATCCAAGGACGTGAGGGGTGCAGTGGGCGCATTCACGGCCGCCCGACGGCGTCCCATGTCACCTCCGGCAGCGGCTGTCCGGACGCCACCACAGCCTCCCAGGGTGCGCGGCCATCCAGGGGCACCATGGGCGGCGGCACCTGCATCTGCACCTCGGCCGCGCGGGTCATCAAGGCCAGAAAGGGACCCGCAGTGAGCATCAATGTGGTGCGGCCAGGCACGGCCGTCAGCGCCAACTCGCCGTCAGCCAGCAGCGCCAGATGCAACATGCGGGTGCGGGTGGTCACCTCGAAGGGCGCGTGCACCCGGGCGCCACTCACCGGCACCGAGGCCCGCGCGGTTGGCGTTGCGGCGTGCAGCGACAGCCCCAGTGGCGTGGCGCGCATCGACACCATGTCGTCGGCCGACAGAATGGTACTGACGGACCGGAGCGCAGCGCGAAAGGCGTCCGCATCCACATGCAGGTTGGGGCGGTGACCTGAGGGAATCACGGTGCGGAAATCCGGGTAGGCGCGCTCGTCCATCAGCTGCACGCGGGCCTGCACGGCCCCGTCAAGCAGCAGTGACTGTTCGCTGACCTGAAGCGTGGTGACCTCGCCGGGCACCAGACTCAGGGCGCTCATCAAGGTCCACAGGTCGCTCAGCCGCACCAACAGGCGCATGGCGTCTCCCTGCCACGCGACCGCGCGGATGGCCAGCTGGTGCCCGTCGGTGGCCGTCACCTGTAAGACGGACCCGCGCGCTTCGAGCAGCACCCCACGGTAGGCCGCCTGGCCCTGACCCGCCCGGGCAGCGGCGGCGTGACGCACACTGCTGAGCGCCGACAGCAGCGCCTGAGGCCCGACTGTTCCAGTGGCGGTGACGGGGGGCCGGGAGATTGGCTGGGCGTCAGGTGTGCAGTTGAACTGCGCCGTCACGCCCGCGCAGGTGACCCGAACCTGCTGGGCCGTGATGGCCACGTCGACATCCGTGCCGGTGCTGCGCCGCAGGAAGTCAAGCAGTGGGACCGGGTTCAGTTGCACGGCGGCGGGCGCGCTGAACAGGCCAGTGGCCATGACGGGGATATCAATGGCCACCGCGTCACCCGCCACGCTCACCCGCAGGTCGCCCCCCTCTGCGCGCAGCCCGGCCGCCGCGTGGTCGTGCTTATCCCGGCGTGCCAGCTTGACCGCCGTTCCGAGGGCTGTCAGGAATTGTCTTTTGTGAACGTGCATGCCAGAGAACCTCCGGCATGACGCGGGCCGGGGAGCTGCTGCATCCCCGGCCACTTGGGTCCGTCGTTATGCCAGTGCGGCGGGCGCTGTGGGCTCCGGCTGAGGCGCGCGGCGAAAGGCCAGGGGACTCAAACCGAGCAGGAGCGCGGCGCTAAAGCTCAGGCCACCTTGCACCACGCAGGCGGCGGCGGCGGCCGTGTCGTGCAGGCCATGACGGGCAGTCATCACACCGAAGAGGGCAGCCGTGGGCGCCACGAGGCAGGCCGTGATCAGTCGTTTCATAAGGGCCTCCACTGCCGTTATGACGGGTTCACGCCCGGAGTTGCATGAGGAATGGGGCAAGGCGCGCGCCGCAGTTGGGGGGCAAGGACCTTGATTCAGGAGCGTCCCTGCGTGCAGGGACGCTGGGTGGGGAGGGGTGCGGGGAGGGGGCCTCTGGGGGCCTCCCCGCGTCACGCGCAGCGTGACCTGGTGTGGGTGACGTTCCCGTTCGGGCCGCCACCCACCGCGCACTTCCTTGCGCCTGGGCCTCAGCCGTTCGCCTGCGCCGCACGGGCCGCCGCCGTCAACCGGCACACGGGCGCCTGCACAAAGCCGGCCGCCAGATGCCGGTGCGGCTGCTCCACCACGCCCGCAGCAAGCAGGTCAGAGAGCATGCCCTCGTTTTCGGAATAGTCCTTGATGGCCACCTCGTCCGGCGCCAGCCCGGGCAGGGACATGGAGGCAACGGCCCACGGCTCGCCCTGTGCTTCGAGAAGAATGGCCAGATCACCGCTGGCGTAGCGCTTAATCTTGATGTCCAGGTGTTGGTCGTCACGGTGCAGTTGCATGGGGTCTCCTTCCACTCGGTGGAGCGGTGAAGGTCAGTGTTGTGTGGGCGCTGGTGCGGCGGTACTCGGGTGGGCTGACCAGGCCGGGAGGCCACGGAAGCCCAGGGCCAGGGTGTACGCCAGGGCCAGCACCGCCAGGAAATGAGGGGCTTCAGATCCGGCCGCCAAGGGGCTGAGGCTCAGCAGTGCGGCCGCACCCGCCGCCGTGAGCAGGACCGCCAGGCGGCGGACCAGACAGCCGGCCGCCGCCATGGCCACCACCGCCACCCAGAGCTGTTCAGGGCTGAGCATGGACAGGAGCAGGAAGCACAGGCTGATCATGAACGTTGGCCAGAAGAGGGTCATACCCCGGTGTGGGCGGGGGGCAGTGCTGTGCTGCCCCCCCGCCATTCAGGCTTCAGTCGGCTGCTTCTGCCAGCCACTCACCGCCCACACCGCCAGTGGTCAGGCGCGGGGCCAGCTTCGGACGCGGCATCCGGACCGGCGCATCGGCCGGCGTGAGCGCTGGTGCCGGCATGGGCGCCGGCCGCTCCTCCAGCACCGGCTGCGCCTCCGCTCTGTGCACCCGACTCATGCACAGATGCACGTGCCGGGCTTCCACCAGGTCGGTCCAGTGGCGCTCCAGCTTGACCTTCCGAGCGGTGACGTTCAGGTGCATGATCATGCCCGGCTGGGCGGTGCGGGCGGCCCCCGCCCGGCTGCCTGTGAACGTGACCGAGTAAAAGTGGCGCTCGCCCTGGTCGTCTTTGGTCCACACCCGCACGCGGCAGTGGTCCGCCTGGTCATGCTCAAGGCGCACCACATACGCCACCAGATCGTAGTGACAGACCGCGCCTTGCAGGGCCAGATAACCGTGGGTGCTGATGACGCTGCCCCCCGAGAGCAGGTAGCAGGTCAGGCCGACAGCAGTGTTTTCGGAGCGCGCTTCATTTTGTCCGGTGCGCCACTGCCGATACACCAACTGGGCGTCGCAGATCACCGCGTCGCCCGTTGCAACGTCCGCCACCTGCTGCGCGCTCCGGCCTGGAAAGCGCACCGAGGTGATGTGCGGCGCGCGTCCCGCTTCGTGTTCGCCGACGAGGGTGAGCACCGTGACCTGGTCCAGCCGCTCTACTTTGGCCACTCGGCCGCTGACTTTTCCGCGCATCTTCCGCTCCTAACCCTCTTTGCGGTGAGGTGAAAAAAAGGGGCCACCCGGCGCGGCACCTGAGCGCCGCGCCGGGTCAGGGCCTTAGAAAGGTGATGGGGCCTCGGTGCCCACGCCCGTGGCCTGTGCCGGAATCTGTGCCCCCTCCGCGCCGCCCTGGTCCAGACGGTTGGCGTCAACGTTGCTCTTCTCGCTGCGGCGCTCACGGCGCACACCCAGGAAGGCCAGGCTCGCTTCCACATAGGGAAAGCGGGTGACATTGCCTTCAGCGTCACGGTCCCGGTTGACCAACATCTTGCCCGTCACGATGGTGAACGGCTGACCCTTCTTCCCGTCCATCACCATCGCCACGGCGTCACGCCAGAGTTTCACGTCAATGAAATCAGTCTGCGTGGTCCATTGACCACCCTTGAAGACCCGGTCGTCCACCGCGATGCGGCCATACGCGAAGGCGCCGCCGTTCGTGTCCTTGACCTTGATGTCGTCCGTCAGGCGCCCGCTCATCGCCACCTGGTTGACGCCGTACAGGCCCCGGATGGCGCCATTGGTTTCGGCGACGGTCTCCGCATCGATGAACGCCCGGTCTACCGTTTCGGTGCGCAGGCGCATGGCGCGGCGCTGCTGGGTGTGGGTGGGCGCCGCGCGCGTGGGGGCGGCGCCAGGGCGCGGCGCGGCCACAGGGGCCGCCGCATTGGCGCGGTCATGCCAGACATTCATCTCGGGTTTGCCGACAGCCGTGAGCCAGGTCCCGGGCTCCAGGTCCGCGACGAACAGCGCGTCTGCCCCCCAGGTTTCGCACTCCTGAAAGAACGGCACGGCCACTTCTTCACCCGCCGCGTTCAGTTCAGTCAGGGTGCCCGCGATGGTGTAGCGGGCCACGGACGTGTTGCCCACGGCCTCCAGTTTGGCGGCGGCGGCGAGGGTTCCGATGATCGTGGCAAATTTACGCATGGTGGTGTCCTCCTGTGGACGGGTGCAGGGGCGGCAGTGCGGGGCGGCGGATGCAGGCGGTGAGGTGGCTCAACTTTTTCTTGCCTCTCCTCAGTGGATGGAGATGCTGGGGTGCGGGCGGTGAACCGGCGCCGTGTCCGGTTCACCGCCACTCGGGGCTTCGTACGCTTCACCGTCCACCACCACGGCGACTGTCCAGTCGCCCACTTCAATGGGACCCAGGATCCCCTGGAGCTCAGGCATCAGGCGCACGCCCGCTTCGTCAGTGGGCACGGCCTGAGCCGTGGACAGGGCCAGGAGCAAGAGGCAAAGCGCGGTTTGGAAAGTGGTCATGCCCTCCTCTGGGCCGGGTCACGGCGCGGTTCCGTGACCCGGCCACTCGGGTGCTCGGTCTGCTTTGGTGGCGCCGCTCTGCCGCCCCTGCGACTGGCATTTCGCACGGCGTCCCTTGGTTCAGCCATGCGTGTGGCCGGGCCCACCGGGCCGTGGTGGACTGATCGTCAGGGGCCCCGTGGGCCTGAACGAAGGACCACCAGCGGGCCCGCCACGCGAGAGGAATCCGGCTGCATAGACTGAATGCGCCCAAGATCGTAACTTGAGAAAATCAAGCGATGTGAGTTGTCATGCAGCTTTTTCGGAGTATGTCGGCGCTGGGGCCCGGCTGGGCGCGGCGGCAGGGGCGCTTGCCTCCGGCGGGGCGAAAAGGGTATGTGCGGTTTATGTTGCTACCTTGGCTTACATTTCAGTTCGGTTCAACCAGCCGCTTCGGCTGCATAATGCACGTCTCCCCTGTGCATAGGCCCAAGAGCGCGCGCCTAGAGGTCACCAGACGCCTCGCGTCAATTTTCCCAAGTGGTCTAGGCATCTATACAACTTAAAGGGGCAAAGTGGGAGCTGTTTCAGCTCCGCTTGCCTGTCGCACCAGCGCCCCTCGACGGTGATCCCATGCCGCCCACTTCTGATCCAACCGCTCTTGCGCATGCCCTGGCCGACCTGGGATTAACCCACCCCACGGCAGACCAGCTCGCCTATCTCCGGGTCCTGACAGACCGCAGTGGCTTTCGGCTCACCCCGCTTCAAGCGCTTAACGTCACGCTGTTTTTCCAACAGGTGCTGAGGCCTGGCACACTTCCCGAGCTTCCAGACCAAACGCCAGCTGACCTTTTGGCGGCTTGCCGAACCCCGCTTCTGGCGTCATCTGCCGCCTCTGGTCCGCCACCGAAACGGAAAAACACACCCAAGGAATGGCGGGGGAGAGGTGGTCAGACGGGGCCAACTCCACCTCAAAGCGCCGGGACGGTGGTCACGACCCCTATGTTCGTGCCGAGTGATCACGCTCCTGTCCCTTCGTCGGAAGCCC
Organism: Deinococcus multiflagellatus; assembly: GCF_020166415.1. Lineage (NCBI taxonomy): Bacteria > Thermotogati > Deinococcota > Deinococci > Deinococcales > Deinococcaceae > Deinococcus > Deinococcus multiflagellatus. The sequence continues at coordinate 72,774 of NZ_JAIQXV010000012.1, read as the reverse complement.
CTCCTTCCACACTGTGGCCCGGTGTCGCTGCAGCGCCGAGCAACAACAAACCGTTGGAGGAACCGACCATTCCAGTGCCGGCACTGGTCCCTGGCACGGCTGACCACCTCACGGCGGTCCCAACTTTGACGCCATCCCCGCAGACCGCCGCCCAGGTGTCACCTGCCTCGGACTCGGCGGCGCAGCCCGAGCTTGCACGGCTGAACCAGGCGCAGCCGCCGTCTCCCCCCCCGCCTCTTCCAGCTGACCTGACTTTTGGGTCGCCTATTTCTGACACTTTGTCAGCGCACCAGCCTGTGTTCAATCCGCCTGGCCCCAACCCTCGACCCCTTGATTCGGAGGCCGCGTTGCCACCGCCTTTCTACCCAGCGCCGCCCTTGTCGGCGTCTGCGGCTGCCCCACAGGCACCTGTCTTCCGTGCAGTTGCGCAGGCTGCCACCACAGCTGTAGACCCCGCCGTCTTCCAGGATTTTCCCGTGGAGGAAGCGGACATGCTTGCGGCCGCCGGGCCTCATGTCGGGCCCACATCACTGCCCGATCCGCCGCCTGCAGAGGCACCGATGAATCTTTTTCCCGCCGCGACGCCACATGATCAAGCCACGTCGTTCCCGCCCATCGACAAGGACCTTGCCATCGGTGACATTGCCAACCTGCTGTATACCTACGACGGCGAGGCGATTGTCCAGTGGGCCATGAGCGCACTTGAACCAAAATTTGAGTGGGTCATCCACCATCAAGGGGTGTTCCCCGACCAGGATGTGGAGCTCGTGGAACAGCTGCAGGAGGTCCTGCTGCTGCTGTGTGCCAAGATCTACCCGCTGCCGCCAGCGGTTTCTGCGCCCTTTATGAAGCGGCTTGAAGAGGTGGACCAGCGCTTAAGCTCGTCCGCCTGAGCCGTCCAAAGTCCGTGGCGCCCGTCTTCCAGAAGACGGGCGCCACTTGTGGTTGTGCCTGCAGCTGCTAGCGCTCGGGGACATACGCGACATCTTCAAACTGCGGCCGCTGCCCTTCCAAGATGTCCTGAATACTCTGGCTCACGTTGTGATAGATCCGGAGCTGGCCCTGTCCACGAACCTCAATCGCCATGTTGAAAACAACTTGGCTGGTGGCGTCGACGGTGCCGTCCGCTTGCAGTCTCAGCAGTGGCCTCAGCGCCTTCGTGTTGATGATGTCCTGAAGGGTATGGCCGTGGACACTGCCGACCGTCATCAGGCCGCGGCCCGCAGCGAAGGCCACCAGGTCGACATCGTCACGGTAGCCGATCTCGTCAAAGAGGAGACAATCAGCGCCGCCGTTCATGATGGCGAGGTCAATCACCGCCTTTTGCCGGGTCGGATGGCCGACCATCAGGCGCTGGGCCATGTTCAGAAAGTGATGCGGCGTGTCCCCTTCGCCGCACAATTCCAGTGAGGTGTCAATGACCAGGAGGGCGCCTCCAAACCGCTCCTGCAAGATTCGGATGATGTCTCTGAGGAGGGTCGTCTTGCCGACACCGGGAGGACCGATCAAGAGAATGCCGTTCAGCGCCCTCTTCAATGCGTCTCTTAACGGTTCGGCAATGCCGAGAAGCACGCGACCCAGCCGGATGATAAAGAAGTTGGACTTGCCCCCCTGTGCGCTCTCCACATCGCCACTGACATCGGTGTACCGGGCGATTCGGTGTAGGGCGCCGTCCACCCCACGCCGTCCATCCTTGCGAAACGCCCCCCCGCCGTCCAACATCAGAATGTCGCGCACTTCAATGATTCTCGGGTAGGTCACTCGCAACTTCCCCTGGTAGACCACTTCCAGTCTTTGCCCCAGAGGCAGCCGGATCTCGACGACGTCCCGAATGCGGGGCTCGACCATTGCCCGAATGTCAGGTGGCAGCTGGACGAGTAGCCTCTCGTATTCATCGTTGTGACTCACGTCGAGCAGCAGGACGCTCTCCTGGCGAACGCCGTTGCTGCCCCAGGGATCTGCAGGTCTCACGGCGCCTGGCCAACACCCGTGAGGCCCTGGATCACACGGCCGTTGCGGTGAATGAGGTAGGCCGTCAGGCTCAGGTTGAAATTGATGCCGCCCAGGATCAGGCCAGTGCCCAGCGCGGCACCTGTGGCATACAGCATGATGAGCAGGCCCAGCACTGCGTTCGCCAACAGCACCCATTTGATTGCTTTCTCCCGTCGTTCTGCAGTCATGCCTCCACCCTCCAGGGGCGCTGGTGCGACAGGCAAGCCTGCGTGGACACCGAACAGGCAGCCGTTCTTAGGCACTGAACTGGGGACCGGTGGGAACCCGCCGCAGCCCGCAGCGGCGTTCACGCAGGCCCATGCTCTCCTTCGTGTCCCTGAACTTCACCCTCACTCTGACCATGACCGTGCGCAGTCCTCTTCACCTGCGGGCTGTGGGGACAGGAAGTGCCAGACCGAGACCGAGGTTCCGGCGGCACGTTGCTGGGCATCATCTGGGGCGCGCCACGGTCGAGGCGGTTTGCCCTGGCTCCACTGTGCTGGCCTCCTCGGAACGCTCAACTTCTTGCGGTCACTGTGCACACATGGCGGCCGCACTCCACCATGTGTGGACTGGGTCTTCTGCAGGAAGCCGTGGCAACGCATGTCCAGGAGGAGGTGTCCAACGAGGTTCGGGGACCTGGGCCGGGCACGGCGGTGGCGATCTGGCCAGTAGGCAGCAGGCTACTGATGGTGAAATTGACCGGGCTTTTGATGCTGCTGGCCGCGCGATGACCGTGGACCATCCACCCTCACCCTGACGTGTGGTGCAGGCACGCGGCCAGCAGCACGGTGCCAGGTCAAACGCGAGACAGGGACATAAAAAAGAAGTGGCCCCAGGGCCACTTCTGATTCTCGCTCTTCTACGGGGCTTTGAGATACCGCAATTTCACCAGGTCGACGGGCGCCGTGGGCCTGCGCTGCATGATCTGTGCGGCCCACTGATTCAGCAGCTCGGGACGCACGCTGCGTGTGGTGGCCCCCTGCTGGGCCAGTCCTGGGCCGGACAGGGCCGCCCGGCCGTCGACCACCACGAACGGCGCACCGGTGGTCTTGACCAGATGCGTGACGACACCTGGCACATGCGCCAGCCGCAACAGATAGCTTTTCGGGTCCTGCACCGCCTGCACCGTTGTGATCAGTGTGACCCGGCGGCCCCGAAGCGCCACCTGCCGCAGCGCCTCACTGACGTCGTAGCTCTGCACCTGGGGCAAAAAGGCCACCACCTGCACCTGCGCCGCCTGAATCAGGTCTGCCGGCGCACTGGCACCTGCATGCCCAGAAAGCAGGACGAAGAGAGCCAGCCGCTTCACGAGCCAGCCGCCGGGAAGAGGGGCGCCTCGGACGGAGGGGCGGGCTGGAGCGCTGGCTCATTGCCCTGCACCACTGCGCGCAGGGCTGCCGCGTCGCGGTACGGAATCACGCTGTAGTGCTTGGTGCCCACACGCTCTTTCGGGAAAGACGGGCGCCGTTTGGGCCACATGACGTTCAGCTGGGTGCTCTGGACCAGCAGCAGGCCCTGGCTTTCTCGCAAGATGCCGACGGGATCTTCCCTGGCTGCCTCCGGCACGGCGTCTCTGGCCGGGTGCCCCTCGATGAACGCGCCACGGGTGCGCAGGTAGCGCTGTACGGGCGTCAGGTCCGCCGCTTCATGCAGCTGATCAATCACTTCAGGGGCGAGCTGGCCCCGCGCTTCCCGCGTCAATTGGAGACCCCGGCTGGCATCAACACGCCGCAGCAGCCCGGCGGCCTCATAGAATGGCGCCCCCTGCGCCAGCTCACGGTGCTCTTCCAGGCTGTCCAGACCGATTTGAATAATGGGTTCGGGCCGCACGCCGTTGTGCACCAGGGCGATATCCACCTGTTCGGCCATGCAGTGGCCCAGCCAGGAGCTGAATTGCTGCTGAACTGCGGCGGCGCCGGCGCCGCGCGTCAGTCCCGGCGCCAGCTCTTCCCCCTTCATCTGCAGGTGAGGGGGCAGGCGGTGAAAGGTGCCACGGGCAATCAGCTGGTCGGTATAGCCGCTCAGGCTCACGCCCTCGGGGAGCCGCGCGGCCATGTCTTTGTAGAACACCTCATGCAGCCAGTTGGGTGTCCCGGGCTTCACGCGAGGATGCTTGACCTCTGCGTAGGCGATGGGGGTGAAGATGGAGCGAATCGGGGGGTGTTGCGAGCTGATAATCACGGCTTCTCCGATCTTGAAGGTGCTGAATTCTTCCGGGGCCAGCAGCGGCTGCCGCTCCAGGCGGGAACCGGCCGAGTACCGGTCATCCTCGCCGTTGCGGCCCTCACTCACATTGATGCTCAGGCCAAGGTTGGTGGTCATGCCGAGGCGCGCGCTGATGTCCTTGGCATCCTCGCCGGTCAGGCCACGCGGAAAGGCGATGCGCCGGGTAATGACGTTTTCACTGATGGCCGCCCAGTAGTCGGCCCCATACACCAGCTTGCCTTGCGCCGAGCTCTGCAGGCCGAACATGATGGCCATGTTGTACGAGCGCATGGTGGCTGAAATCCGCATCAGGTAATTCAGCCGGCCGTAACTGGGCTGCTCATCCATGGCAAACGTGGTGGGGTGCGGGAGTTTGCCGGTCGGTGTGCTGCGGGCCACCCGGAAGATCGCTTCAATGACGCGGCGCATGAACAGGCGCAGCAGGATAGTGCCGCTACCGTCCAGCATGTCTTCCTGGTTCAGCGCCACGTAGATCAGCGTGGGCCGCCGGAAACAGGCCTCCAGATCAATCGTCTCGTGGGGCTGTCCAGGCGTGGTGGCGCGGGCCACGTGTTCATTGAAAAACACCCGCAGAGCGGTGATGATCCCGGTCATGCTGTCCGCAAAATCCTTCTCGCCACGGCTCGTGGCGCTGTTGATGATCTTGTTCAGCATGGGATCTTGCAGGCTGGCAATCCAGTCGGTGATCTCGCGGGGCGGGTCCATGGCCCGGTTGAGCAGGTCGCCCTGGGTGCCGCCGGTCCGGCTGTTCGCCTGTCCCAGCGCGGCCAGCACCCGGCGTTCCAGTTGCTTGTAATGCTGCCCAGGTTCATCGCGGAATTCAGGGGGCGGCATGACGGTGTCGCTGTAGCGCAGCGCCGCGTCAAACGTCGCCAGATCACCTGTCACGTCCAGCTTGACGCTGTTGGGTTCAAACGGCGCGAACAGCACCACATCCCGGCCCATCGCGTGCCAGTACCCGATCAGTTCCCGCAGCCCGCTGTCACGCTGAGGCCACTTCGTATCCACCGCAATGACGGTGTGCCCCAGGTGCGCCGCCGACATGCCGTAGTTCTGAAAGACACTCGTCGTCTTGCCGGAGCCGACGCCCCCTTGCACGAGCACGTTCTGGCACCACTCGTCGAGCGGGCACAGGAGCGGAAACAGTTGGGCGTAGGGCTTGGCCGGGTCGTCCTGCACCAGATTGCCGAGATAACCGGCGTGGGGGTTGCCGCTGGCTGCCTGGTCGGCTTCAGGTGCCAATTGCGGCACGTCGTTCATCGTGGCCCACCGGGCGCTGCCGGGGGGCCGGTGGGCGTATTTGTCTGCTTTGGGCCGGAACGCCATCAGGACGGCCGGCAGCGGGATCAGCAGCAGAATCAGGAGCTGCCACGGCGAGAACAGCTGAAAGAAGGCCCCTTTCAACCAGGCTTGACACGGCGCGTCGCTCCAACACCTCATCGCTGCGGTGCCCACCAAGGTGGCGTCCAGGCCAAACCGCTCCGCGAAGTGAATGTGCCGGAGGTATTGCAGCAGCTGCGCGGCGGCCTCGGCAGCCCGGTAGGCCACGTAGCCTCCGAAGATGATCGCGCCGATCAGCAGCATGCTGAGGGTATCGCCGTTGCGGCGGGGCATGACGGGCTTGAGGGCTTCTGTCGGCTGGGTCACGTCGTCTCTTCCTGGGGCAACTCGGCTGTTGTGGCTTCACTGCGGGCCGCGTCCACCGTCATGGGCTGCGCGCTCTTACCCGGCGCTTCCGACGGCTGCGCCGGCTTCAGGTTGGCGGACACGCCAGACTTGAAGTCCTTCAGACCGCTGGGCCGGGGCTCCTGGCCGACCTGAACCGCCTGGCGGAACTGGCCGCTTCGCACGGTCGGCGTGGTGGAGGTCGAGCGCGACGTGGGACCGGACGAATAGCTGCGGTTCAGGGTTGGGGCCGGGGCGGCGGGGGTCGGCGTGGGCGGGGGCACACTGGCCCCCTTGCCGCTGGGCACAGGTCCAGTGGCGGCTCCCGCAGCAGCGCTCGGTGCCTGTGGCACGGCCCCTGGAGCAGTGGGCGCCACATGGGCCGCAGCGGCGGCGAACGTCTGCCCAGCGGCTGTCGGTTGCTTGGCCGCCGCTGCCAGTCGCTGAGTCCTGGCCTGCAGGCCCAGCTGCACGTTGGTGGCTGGGGCACTGCTCATCACGGCATTGCTCACCGCTTGGGGGAGGCCCTGGGTTTGGGCATTCTGCACAAGATCGCGCGCCGCACTGGCCGAATGGCCGAGACCGGTACGCGCCGCCGTCATGGCCGCTTGGGTGTTGGCCGCGCCGGCACTGGCCATCCCACCCACGCGGTCAAGCAGGGCGCGGTCACCCGTGACGTTGGCCACGGTTTGCGCCGCGCGGCCCGTGGCGCGGCCAGCGGCGGCGGTGAGGTGCTGGGCAGCAGCGAGGCGGCCTGCTGGCGTACTGGCCAACGTGCTCGCAATCCGCGCGCTGGTCGTCGGTTGACTCGGGCCCTGGCCCTGCGTGTGCGACCGTCCGTACGCCGCCCCCTCTGCCTCGGGTGGGCGGGCAGGACCACCGGCAGCGGCGGCTGGTCCTGCAGCTGCGCCTGAGCCCCCAGCGGACGACTTGGGGTCGCCTGGAGCTGTGGGGGAGCCAGGCGCCCCAGCTGATTTGCCACCCGGTTGGCCCTGGCTTCCAGATGATTTGCCCAGGCCCAGGCGGTCAGCCGCCGAGGACACGGCCCGTGCCTGCACGGTTTTGGCCAGGGCCGTGACGCCCGCCGCTTCGGCCAGACCCCGCATCGGGTTTGTGCCTGTACCGGAGGATTCCCCACCACCGCTTACGCCGATGGCGCCGCTGATCAGTGCGGGCACGCGCCGCAACTGGTTCATGGCGATCCCCACTGACACACTGGCCGCGAGGAGCGTCATGCCCAGGGTCACCACGACGCTGCGGGCTTCTTCCCACGCCACACCCATCTCCAGGCGAAGGTTGTTGATGTTGCAGCCCCCTTCCCAGAATTCGCACTGCTTCCATTCGGTGGCGTACTTCACCAGGGACTGTTCGATCTGCTGATTGCTCTGCTGGAGCATGACGGTCATCTGTGTGGCGGAATTGCCGACAGCGATTCTCATGACGCCAACCGTCATGACACTCACCAGTGCCGTCACAAGCAGCGCGGAGAGAAACGTGATCATGGCTTTGGTGAAATAGCCCCACTGCATCACAGCAATAAATGCCATGGAAATGGGCAACATCACGGCTGTTAAGATGAGTCCGAGCGCGGTCGAATAGATGAGGGCCGCAAAGACTGCGAAGAGCCCCATGACCATGAAAGACCCGATGGTCGTCCAGAGGCTGAGTTGCTTCATTTCGGTGTCGGCCTTGGCCTGGTCCGCCGCCATAATCTCTCTGACCCGGGCGCGAATGGCGGCCTGATCACCCCCAAAATTTCCAGCCGCCAGCTCCGTGTTCATCTGGGTGCGGACCCGCTCGAACACGGACGTGTTGTAGGTCATTTTGGCCATCTCTTCGGCCAAATCCTTGACGTAGGTCCCCAGACTGTTTGGTCCATTGCCAGCCAGCATCTTTTGCCCATACGCCGCACTGGTGCTGTAAATCTCAGGCCAGCCATTGAGCATCATGACCCGGACGTAGCCAGTCAGACTTTGCGACCCTGCGCCCGAGGTCAGCACGCTGTACACCGCGATGGTGGCGATGGTGACGGGAATAGCCCGCGCCCGAGCTTGTTTATCCATGTAGGCAGAGACCGCGAAGATTCCGAACAGGATGACGACCAGGTACCTGGCCACGCTCAGGGTCATCTCGAAGGCACCGCTGTCGGCCAGCAGGTTGATAGTGGTGACATACCAGCACCCCGCGTCCGGAATGAACGAGGTCATGTTGATGCTGTGGCCGGTGTCAGGAATATCCAGGGCGCTGCACGCTGGTGCGGCGGTCGTCCCCGGCGCGGCAACGGCCACCCCCGAAAGAGTGGCCAGGGCGCACAGCACAAGAAAAAGGCGCCGAAGAACGTTCATCTGAACAGCACGTCCGCAGCGTCAAACGATTTGACCGATGAGGCGTCCAGGTTCTGATCAATGACGGCCTTGGCCACGTCCGCGTCATTCATCCCCCGGCTGTAGTTGCTCTGAATCTGGCGCTGCTCTTCCTGATCAGCAATGGCGGCCGCCGCCGCCTCAGCGGCGCTGCTGGCCACCTGGCCCTGCACCATCTGGTCCAGGCTGTCATTGGTGGCCACCTGCAGGCCGGCCATCTCCGTGAACTGCTGGCTCAGGTTCGCCAGGCTGTTGGTCACGGCGCTGGTCTGCTCCGTGACGGCGGCGACCGTGAGTTTTCCTGTGGCTGTGGCGCTGGTCGCGCCGGCAGCGGCCGACATCATGCCTGCACTGACCTGCGCCTGCTGGCCGGGGATGCCCATGCTGCGGGTACTGACCTTCTGGTTGTTCTGCATGGCCCGGATGCCGTTGGTCGTGTGGTTGGCACTGCGGCGGTTGGCCACCAGCATGTTCAGGCGCTGGCGAATCGCGGCGCGCAGGGCCTGATCCGTGGTGCGCTCATAGGCGGCCTGGGTCTTGCGGATTTCGGCGTCCAGCTCCCGCATGGTCTGGTCGGTCACGGCGCTCAGATTCGACTTCAACGTGCTGCCCGTGATGGGGGGCATGGTTGAACCGGCCAGCTGCGTGAAGTTATTCAGCAGGGCCGCAGCGTCGTTCAGGTCACGTGCCGAGAGCAGGCTGTCAATGGTCTTTTTGCCTTCTGCCGTCATTCTCACGTACTGGGCAATGTTCTTGCTGGTCTGCATGATGGGACCGAACGAGATCTGGATGTCGTTGATCAGGTTCATCACGCTGTTGAGGCCGCTGACGAGCGTGCCGAGGCCCGGAATCATGCTCAGGAATGACGAAGCGCTGTTCAGCAGGGCCAGGCTGCCACTGAGGGCGGGGAAAAAGGACATGGGGCCGCCCGACCCGAACTGCTCCAGGTTGTCGGCAATCTCGTCCAGGGTGACGGCCTGGGCGGGGGGGGCCCCGATGAGGAGGGCGGTGCTCAGCAGGGCTGCGGGGGCGGGCCGAAAGCGAAGTGCAGTCACGTTAAGCTCCTTTGTCCAGCATGGCGAGGCTGGCCTCCAGGTGAGAACCGTTGCCGAGTTGGCGGCGCATCTGGTCACGCCGCGCCTTGTCGTCTTTGTGTGAGCTGAACAGCATCATTTCGAGTTCAGAGGTGTAGAGGGCGCCCCGAATCGCGTCAATCTGGGAGTTTTCCCCGGCATTGACAGCAACGAACTCGCGGTAGACGCCCAATTTGCCGCCCAGATTGCGAATCTGCTCGGCGACTGCAGGGGTAAGGTTGAACGCGCGAACTGTTTTCTCAATTTCATCTGCGCTGAGTTCACCGAACAAAAAGGTGCTCGCGCCGTTGCTCAGGCCAGAGAGGGCCTCAATGTCAGCTGGCTCCTGCGTCACCGCAATCGGCACCAGGCCGAATTCTCGGCCCAGCTTGTACTGACGGCGCACCTGGTCCCTGCCGCCTTCCATCATGCACAGCGCGCCCACTTCCTCGTTGTTCACATAGGTCCAGCGGCCGTCCGGATTGTTCCGGGCCGTGTTCCAGATCAACTCGTTGATCAACAGGAGACCGATGCTTTTGATGATGGGGTCGCTGTCCATCCGGCCGGCCCGGATGTAGGTGTGATCTGCCGTCAACGTGGCGTTGGTCTGACCATCCAAAAAGCGGCCGATGTCTGTGGTCAGGCCCCCTGGCGCATTGAGATAGGGCTCCAATTCCATGGCCATCGCCAGTTGCTCCTGCTTGACCTCCGGCCGAATGCCTTCCGTTTTGAGCTGGTTCATGTTGCGCAGGATGCGGTGGAAGTCGCTCAAGGTGCCTTCGTTGGTGTAGCGGGTGGTTGGTGCCTCGCGCAGTTCAGGCATGTGAAGCTCCGCCAGCAGCTGGCGCTCGTCTTCGTAGGCCTTGAGGTAATCCTCCTGAAGCGCCACCGGAATCGGCTCGCTGTAAAACGAGTAAAACTGCTCTACCGCGTTTCGGGCCAATGTCTCACGGGTCGGATTGGTCACAATCTTCAGGAGGCGAAGAACCTGCAGGATGGTCGCAAACTTGTCTGGCTGAGGCTGGGCGTGTTCAGGGGGCAGATCAAACAGGTTGACGCACAAAGGCCGGCCGTCTGACGTCGTCGCGCCAGGGCCAAATTCCAAGATGGTGCTGGCTTTTCCATCCGAGCCGCCCAGCAGCTCATACAGCGGAATGTACCCATCCTTCATGTCAATGGTGATGGTGCGGGCATTGTCAACGGCGGCGGCCGCGCTCAGCACGGTGTGCACCAGGTGCGTTTTACCTGCTCCTGGCCCGGCCACCACAATGACCCCATATTTGCTGACCCCTTCGGTTGGATTGATGCCAGTGAGGCCACCAAACGCGTTGCGGAGGGTCAGCAGTGGACGCATCTTGCCGCTCCAGGACCCCACCAGCGGAATAAAGTCAATCGCGTTGCTGCCGTACGCCTTGGAGTGATAGGGATGCTGGGCGCCGTTAAACGGGGCGCAGTCGAGAAAGATATCCAGGTTCTGGGCGTCCCCCACGATGGGGGTGATGCCTTCGAGCTGCCGGTAAACCCCGACCGCATCCAGCTTGAGGCGGTGCAGCGCCTTCGGATCTTCCGCCGAAAGAATCAGCGCGCTGGCCCAGCGTCCCGTCACCTCACCGGATTCCAGCTGGCTGAGCACATCCTGACCCGACGCGATGCGCTGGGTGGTTTCGCGCCCGGCGCCCAGGGCCTCGGCTTCGTAGGTCATGGTGTCCAGCTGCTCATTGATCTTGGCCCGTTGATCGGCGGGGTCTTCGATCAGGAATTCGTTCATCAGCACGTAATCCCGGCCAGCCAGGGCCGTGAGCACCTTTTCCGTGATCCCTGGATCTGTGCCCTCACCGGCCTTCCACATACTGACCGTGGTGATAAACCGGTTATCCATGACGAGGTACCCGTCGTTGCTGTGGTCCAGTGACGTGCACGCCACCTGTTCCCGAATCGAGTTGCTAAAAAGGGTGTGGTCGTCCAGGTCCTCCAAGCGGCGCTGGTCCAACACACTGCTGTAGGTGGGCATGCCCGCAGGAGCGATACTCTTGTTGAAGTAGCCGTATATCTCGCGGAAGACGCCCGCCGTTTGCAGCTCAATGTTGTAGATGCCGGCGCTGTAAATCTGATGGCTGAGGTCCTGGCGCAGATCCAGGATGTCAGGAATAAGGTCTTTCATGACACTGTCGAGGTACGGCGCGTTCTTCACTTTGGGGAGGCCAGGAATAGAGACGGTCAAGAAGGTGCGGACGTCACTGAGCATGTCCCGGCGCTGCAACGTCTCAATGCGCTCGTCGCGGCTGAGGCACAGTTGCCGCAGGAGCACGTTCTCTGTGTGTCCACCATGCGTTAAAAAGCGCTGGACGCTGTCTGGGCCAGCTTGTGAACTGACGGTGTAGGTGCGAATGCGGCTGCCGGTGGGCAGCGTGCCGATGATGGCCCGGTGCAGCCTTTGCCGGTAGCCCACCCGGTCATCGAACGCCACGCGGCCGGGCGACAGGGGAAACAGGCGCACGCCAAATTCGACCGAGCCATCCCGGTTGAAGCAGATGCCTTTGCGCAGCCCCAGATAGGTCAGCTCCCTTGTGAGGTTGGCACCTTTGGCACTAAATGCGCGGGCCGCGCTGACACTGGACCGCGGCTCAGGTCCGTGTCGTTCGGATTTGGGAGAACGTGATTTGACCAAATTGAACATGGAGACCTCCTTGGGCAAGGGAGAGGAGCGAGACCACGCTCAGCGCTGCTGAGCGTGGGGAAGGAACACTGTCAGGCCAAATTCAACCGAGCCGTCAGCCATCACGCACATGTCGCAGTGGGCTGGCTCAACGCGCGGGGCAACTGCTTTGTTGGCTGTGTCTGACGTTTTCGGGTTGCTGGCCGGCTTGGGGGTTCTCGACAGGGTTGGCACGGTGGGCTCCTGACCAGTGCGCCCCCGGCAATCGCCGAGGGGCACGGAGGGGTTAGGGATTTTGGTCTCGGACCGAAAGCGGCAAGGGCTGAGGGTCAGGCCGGGGGTGAAGGATGGGGGCCAGAATCACCCGGGAGCGCAACCAGTGCATGGGGTATTTCGGTGGATACCGCTTGCGATAGGCGCGGACCAGATCGACGATGACGAACTTCCACACCAGACCAGCGATGGCCATTGCGATGAGGGGCGCCAAGGGATGAGGAATCAGGGACTTGAGGAGAAAATACAGCGCGCCCGCAACGACCAGGGTGGTCATGAAATCTTCGCGGCTGTCCAGGCCCATCTTGGCGATCGAGCCTTTGAATTTCGGAACGGGTAGGAAGTTGGACGACATCAGCAGGTGATGCCGAAGACCGCCAGAGCCTGCCAGACCGAGCCCAGGACCGCCGCAGCCACGATGACCCAGCCCAGGTTGGTCCAGCCGTCACGCTGCTTGCGGTAGATGTTGGCAATCGCGATCGCCGCACCGATCAGGAGAAAGACCGCCAACCAGCGGGAACTGGTCAGACTTTTCACTTCTGAACAGACCGTTCCCGCCTGTGGATCCAGCACGCTGTTCAGAAAGCCGCCCTTGGGCGGTGCGCCGCCGGGTGCGCCGCTGGCCAGCGCGTCGCTGCCCAGCATCAGGAGCAGAACACCTGCGAACAGGATCAGCCAGGGGAGATAAGGCGTGAGTTTGTGCCGTGCCAGGATCAGGGTGTGAATCATTGAAGTTCCTCCGACCTGAGGGTGGGGGGGCGCTGGTCGGCAATTCCAAATGTGAAGGGTGGGGGGGTGCGGGGGGGGCAGCGCGGCGCACCAGCGCCCCTGAACACTCAGGCGTATGACTGCGACCACACCTACAGCCGTCGACGCACCGCCCCGCAGCGGCCGCATTTTCGACACGGGCCGTCTGGAGGCCCTGGAACCCGAATTACAGAAGTACAACGTGGAGGTGCCGTCCAGTCCCGACGACCCGGCGTTCGAGACGGTTCTGGCGCAGCTGGGCGCGTCCCACCCAGACCTGGCCCGGCAGTTGGCCGCCGCCGTGACCGACGAACTGGGAGATCAGGCGCGGGCCAAATTTCAACAGGCGGCGACTCGCGGGGACCGCAAGAACCTGCTGGCACGAAAAGCGAGCAGCGCGGTCAAAACGACCAACCATAAGGGGCGGCCTCAATTCAATCCTCTGGCCTTCAAAATCATTGGGGGCGTGGTGTTCCTGGGCGTGATCGCCGGGATTCTGCTCGCGCCCGTGCCTGAAACCGACACGGCCAAGGAGGCCACCACAGCGAACCTGGGTGAACCGCCTCTTCCCCCAGACGGAACGGAAACCGGAAATCAGCCCGGGAATGCGGAGGGCGGTACCTCGCCCACCACACCAGGGAACGGGGGCACGCCCACACCGGCGGAGAGCATCACCCCTGCTCCTTCACCGCCCGGTTCGACAGGCCTGGCGGTCGACGCCAATGGGCGGCCCCTGTCCAGCGGCGCGTCTTCGGGAGCGCCCACCTCGCCGACGTCCTTGAACACCACGGAAACCCCCCTCCCCCCTGTGCCCACGGATGCCGATCTGAGCCCGGAGCCGACCAGCGCCCCAGAGGCGTTTATTGCGGCGCCCACGCCCCTGCCCGTCTCCGCGCGGCCTGTCCAGGTGGACCGCACGCCGCAGCCCACGGCAGCCGACCTGGCCGTCTTACAGGCGCTGACAGGGCAGCCGGCCACGGGCCAGCGCGCGCCGACAGCCACTGAGGGGCAACCCGTGCGCGTCGAACCCAGGACGCCGCCCACCCTGCTGACGGTGGCCACCCCAGCCCCGGCGGCGGCCCCCCCGGCCCCAGCAGCTGGTGCTGCAGGCGGACTCAAGGCGGTTTCTACCCCGGCCCCGGCGCCAGCGGCAAGGGCGGCCCCCACCCTCGTCAGTCAAGCGGCGCCCGCTCAGGCGGCGGCACCGGCCCCGACCAGAGGCACCCTGGTGCAGGTTGCCGGTGCCGCACCTCCCCCCGCTGCGCCGCGCAGCGCGGCGGCGCTGGCCGTGGTGTCTGGTGGCGCGCCCGCGTCCACACGCGGCGGGAGTGGCCTGGGTCACGTGACGGCCCCACCCGCTCCCGAAAGCGCGGCGGCCACCTCCAGCGGGGTCAGAGGCATGTCGGCCGCAGCGGGCGTGACGGCCCAGGCTGCAGCGACCACGCCCGCACCGTCTGCGCCCGCATCGCCTTACCGCATGGGAGACGTCGTGAGCGGCACCCTCATGACTGGCCTGGCCTTGACACCACAAAGCGGAAGTGGCAACGGCGCAGGCCAGATCGTCTACGTCCAGGGCGAAGACGGCAGCCGTTGGCGCGGCACGGCGACCCTGCTGGCGCCCGGCCGGGTGGCGATCACCTTTGACCGGGTGCTGAAGGGTGACGTGGTCTATCCCGTGCAGGGCGACGCGGTCGGCACCGACGCCGCGCGCCTGCCAGGGCTGCCAGCGAATACACGCCGGGAGAGTCCTGCGGCCGCAGCCCAGCTGCTGCAGGCGGTGGCAGCCGGCCTCAAAACGTTCGCGGAACAGTCGGCGCGCGGATCCACCACGGTCACGGCCGGCACCGTGGTCACCAGCTCACCCAAGCCCAATTTCTGGGTCACCGTGGGCGGCGCGGTGGCTGGGGCGCTGACCCCCGCCGCCCCCACGGTCACGACCATCGAAATCACCGTCGTGGATGCTGGCGCCCCCGTGGCCATTGCGGTGCGCGGGCAGTGACCGCCTCTGCGCCTGCGCTCAGCCGACCGGCCCAGCACTGGCGCGGGGTGGCGGCCCTGACCACCGACCAGGTGCTGTGCAGCGGTCAGCTGGAGCGGCTGGGCGTCAGTGCGGACCTGTTTCCCGGTTTACGCGAAACCGTTCGGGTGACCGACAGCTTTCGCAGCGAGCGCACCGTGACCTTCCACGCGCTGCGCCCCACCACACTGCACCTGCTCAGCGGCACGCAGCTGATGCACCTGGCCGGACTGGCCGAATTGCGCCTGGCACTCGGCGTCGAACCTGGGCCGCACTGGCAGTCGGTGGCCCACGCGGTGCACGTGGGCGGCACGCCCGACGGCGAGTGGAACGGGGCCCGGCTGGAATTTGATTCGGGCCACTACGATGTGGCCCGGATGCACGCCAAGCTGCAGGCCTTCACTGCCGACGGCGCGCAGGTGTACTGGGGGATGACCAGTGCGCTGCGCGTCAGCCGCTGGGCGGCCCGGTATCCAAACGTCACTTTTCTCTATGTGCCGTGGTGGCACGACGTGCAGGAGCGGGCACAGGCCGCCGCCGGGCAGGTACGGGGACGCGCGGCCGCGCGAGAAGCGCGGGCGATCAGCCGCAACACCGCCCGCGCCCGGCAGCTCGCAGGGTCAGTTCCAGTCGGGCTGAAACGGCCAGATGGTCACGGCGGGTGACCGCACCCGGGTATACCTGACCTGAGCCTCAGGGAGACACACCACAATCAGCCCCCCTCGGTGCCGCGCCGCGTTCAGCGCGGCCAGTTTTGTTTTGAGGGTGGCCGGGGTTGGTCCGCCTGAACTGGCGTTGGTCAGCAGCCACCACACGCGCTCGCCGTCTGTGACCTCACTCCAGAGTGCGGAGTGGGTGACGGTGACAGTCCAGTGCCGCGCGGCCGCCAGCTGCAGCGCCGCCCGGTGATAGACCAGGTTGGTGGCCACGCTGGTGCTCGTGCGCCGGTGCTCGGATTGCCCCACCAACACGTAGCCAGTGGGCGACAGGGTCACCACCTGGCCCACGCGGGTGTCCCGGCAGTGCAGGGCGCCCAGGGCCAGCAGTGAGCGGACAGACGCAAGATCCGTCAGGTGCCCGGCGTACACCGCCCGGGCGACGTGCACGGCGGCAAGAACCGCCGCCTCGGCGGGCGTGACAGCGCGTGTCACGGGCCGGGCGGCGGAGAGCGTGGTCAGGGGGAGGGTCATTCCAGGGCGTTCTTGACCCTGAAACTTACGTCCTCGTGATCATTGCGGCTGCCCTGGCCCAGGCCCCAGGCGGCCGGCGGCAACCAGGACTTGGCCACCATCGGTGTGCGTGTCAGGGTATGCACGGCGGCGGTCTTGGCCAGTTCCCACTGCGGGGTGGCGGTCTTGGACACGCTGATCATGCTCTTGAGCATGGCCTGATCGCCCGTCGACGTTTGAAACGCGGCCCAGGCGACAGTGACCGCGCTGTACGACTTCAGCCGCGCGTCACTCAGCTGGACAGTGCCGTAGACCGTCTGGCCCGGGGCGATGGTCAAAATGCGCGAGCCATCGCTCTGTACGCGCACGTTGGTGATGGTGACGTGGAGCTGCTCTTCAGACAGCGTGTAGGGCGCCGCGCTGTTGTTGGTGACGCGGTAATACAGCACGAAGGCCTGACCGTCGAATTGGGTCACGAACTGCGCACTCAGGGCCTTGGCCGCCACTGGCGTGGGCGCAGCTGAGAACAGGGGGGTGGTCAGGGTCGGCGCTGGGGTGGCCATCAGTACAGGTGCAGGGCTGGGCGCCGCGTGCCGACCCAGTGAAGCGGGCACAGCGTCTGGAAGTGTGGCCGGCGGCTGAGCCACCGGCGCCGAGACGGGCGCTGACGACGTGGCGACAGGTGCAGGGGCCACAGGCGGCGCCGCGCGCTCCGTGACGGGCTGGGGCACGGGGGCCGGCTGAGGGGGCGGCGCGGCCACAGGGGTAGAGGGGGTGGCCTGAGCCTGAGTGGGCGCTTTGGGCGAGGGGGCCGCTTTCAGGGCCAGCAGCGGTGCCGGCGCCTGGGTCTGCCGGGCTGCTGGCGCCGGCGCGGAAACGGGCGGCGTGGCGACCGGCATGGGCGCTGGCCGGGGCGTGGCGGCGGCTGGGCGCGGAGCCTCTACACGGGGGGCAACAGGGGCCGCTGGCGCAGGCACTGCCGCCACGGCAGCGGGGGCAGCCACAGCAGGGGCAGGTGTCGCAGCCGCCGGTGCGGGCTCGGTCACGACGGGCGCACTGGCGGTAAGGGGCGGCGCGGCAACCGGCTCGGCGGCCAGGGCTACCATGGGGGCGTCGGCCCGTGGCGCAGCCGCGACCTGAGCTTCAACCGGCGTCGTCAGCGGCGGCTGAGCGGCCAGCACTGCGGGTTCAGGTGCCGGCGCCTCTTGCACAGCCAGGCGGCGCTCCACGAGGGGGCTGACCGCCAGAGGTGGACGGGGTTCGGGCGGGGTGACGCCCTCAGGCGCCGCTGGCGCGACCGACGTCGGGCTCGCCAGGTCCACCGGGCGTTCCGGTTCTTCTTCGCTGGTGGGCGCAGCCTTGGCCGGCAGATCGCGGTCAATAATCCGGATGAGCTTGACTGTGGGGGCATCGGCCTTGAAGGTCGCCTTGAAAAACTGCTTGCGCCCACCTTCGAGCATGACGGCAATAGGCAGCGTGCCAGTTTTGGCCAGCGCGGCAATGACGACGGTGTTGCCCACGATCTTCGCGCTGATCATGTCGTCCCGGGTGTAGTAGATGTCGGTCACGGCACTGGGGAATTCCAGTGTCCACAGGCTGTCCTGGGTCATGTCCAGGGCCCCGTATTTGGTCATCAGGTCCTGGCTGTAGTACTGCCGGGTGATGTTGGGGCCAATGTAGGCGGGTGTCGAGCTGGGGGCCGGGGTGGGTTGGGTGGCGGCCTGTGCCATGGCACTTCCTCCAAGTGAAATCAGGGCGAGCGCAGTGCGGGAAGGGTTCATGCTTTCTCCTGGGGCCGCACGACGGTAACCGTCAGTGCGAGGTGGTGGTCGACGTCGCCGTCACTGACCTCGACAGAAAGGGCGTAGGTTCCAGGCGTGGTGCTCAGCGTGGGCCGGAGGTGGACAGAGTTTCCTTGGACCGACGCGTTGAGCGCCTCGCCACCAGACACCCGCATGACTTGTGGCGTGCGTTGATACCCGCTCTGACGCGTGATGATCACCGAAACCACCAGGTCACTGCCCTGCACGATGGTGGCGGCCGTCTGGGTCAGGGCCGCCGAATAGGTGGGGGTGGGGTTGGGCAGCACCCGCACCGGCAAGACGCTGCTGCCACCACCATTGGGCACCGTGACGTTGACGGCCACCGGGTAGAGCCCAGCCGGGGTCTCCCGCGTACTGGTGACGGTCAGCACCGGACCGTTGCCCGCCACACTCAGGCCCTTGGGCGCGGCGGTCGAGACGTCAAAGGAGGTCATGGTGGCGTCGCCGTCGCTGGCCGACACGGTGACCGTCTTGGCCTCACCCGCCACCAACTCCAGGGTGGCCGGGGTGGCAGTGACTTTGAGAGACACGGCAAATGGATTGGCGAATTGACCCTGACCACAACCTGTGGTGAGCAGGCCAAACAAGAGGGCCAGGGCGAGGGCGGGCGGGTGTCGTCGTTTCATACCGCCCCACCTTCTTGGGGCGCTGGTGCGACAGGCAAGAGGGCAAAAAAAAGGCGCCCGAAGAATTGACTTTGCTGGTGGCAAAGAAAATTCTTCAGGGTTCACAGGAGTGATTGGTCAGCGTACCCGACATGGTCAGGGAGCGAGAACCAGCGCAGGGTCAGGGTCTACAGATGAATGACCGTGACCTTGGGAAGGATATCGGCGCGGCGGCAGGCAGCAGCTTCCTGAAACAGGGCCGCGTGCCGGGCGTCAACGCAAAAGGTCTGGCCGGCGAAGTACACCGTGCGGTCTGCGGGCGTGGCCAGCAGGACGGTCACTTCAGTGGCCTGGGCAAGCAGCGCAGCGACACTCAGCGGTGTCAGCACACCCAGATCATGGGCAGCGGGCTGAACGTAACCTTCGTAGCCCTGGGGGCGAAGGGACAGCAGACCAAAGGTCACAGGCGCGCGGGACAGCAGATCATCTTGGGCGACGTCCACTGGGATTTTGAGCTTGCGAACCCCGCGGATGAAGCGGGTGCGGCCCTCGACTGGCAGCTCTGCTGGCGTGGAGCCGAGCATGACCGAGAAGCGCGGCGCTTCGGAGAGAAAGGCGTCGACGGCTGGGGCCACCACAGCTTGGGTCACCGGGTGAACCTCGATGCCAGCTTCGACGAAATCAGGAACGAAAGCGTCGCGGCCGTAAGCCACTCGGCGGTCGGTCAGCCGGTCTTGCCGCTCGGTCCAGGCCGCCAGGGCGTGGAGGGTGGGCGAAGACGCACCTTCTTGTTCCAGGAGCAGGCGGGCAGCAGCCAGGGTACTCACGTCCTCAGTCAGCTCCGCGCCGGCCAGTGTCCGGAAGGGCCCAGGCAACGCGCGGAGCGTTCCACTGGCATGGTCGGTCAGCGCCTGGTCCAGGGCCGCCGCATGATCGAGATAGGTGGCCATCGCCGCTTCCCACATGGGGTCGGCGTGACGCTGCCAGAAGGCCACGAGTTCAGGGTGCTGATCGGGCTTGACTTTGACCTCGGCGGCGCAACGCGCGCCACATTGCAGCACCAGCGGCGCAATGTAGACGAGGTCAGGACGGCGCAGGTCATGCACGCTTTGGCGCAGGGCCTGTTCCGCTTGATGACGGTACTCGCCCGTGAGGGTGGCCGCCGCGCGCAGTTGGTCGCCCAAGGTGCGCTGAAACTGCTCTTCCCGCTCCGCCTGCTGGGCGCGGGCCAGAATGCGGGCGTCTTCGCGTTTGTGGCCCAGGGCCTGAAACGCACGGGTCAACTCTGTGATGCGCCCTTTCGGACGTTGAAAGCTGACAAAGCGGCGCAGCGGCGGCAGGTCTGCACGCAGTTCCGCTGGAATCTGCGCCTGGCGCTCGCCGTGAGCGAATGTCTGCTCTTCCGTCACCGCCTGCTCATGGACCGTTTGCAGGTTCAGGGGCGTCGGCGCTTCTTGGAGAAGAGTCAGCAGCGCGTATTCCGGCGCGACCAGCAGCACACCGCTGGGGGCCAGCCGGCTCACCACCTCGGGCCGCAGCAGCAGCTCCTCGGTAACCGGCATGCGCCCTTCCCGGTTGCCGTCTGGCGTGACCTTGGGAACACCGTCGCGCAGCGCGTCTGCCCAGCGCCCAACGGCAACGCCATAGTTGGCGGCGTCTTCTGCCGCTTTTAGGGCGTCTTTGAAGGGAAACGGGCGAAACAACTCCTCCACAAAGTGTTTGAGTGTCACGCTGCGGCGCCGGGTGATCTTGGCGCGCGTGTAAGGCTCCACATTCAGGATCAGTGGCACCTGCGGGTGTGGCCGCCCTTTGGGGGTGCAGGGGCGGGGCCGGAGGCGGCGGTGGTTCCAGGCGCCGAAGCGGCTGAACGGTTCGGTGGCGGCCAGCAGCGCTTGCCGGTCCCGCACAGGCAGGGCCATAAACGCGTCGAAGCCGCCGAACTGATACCGCTGCGCGGCATACAACGCCACCTTGGCCCGTTCAAGGCGTTGGGTGGCCCGGCGGTGCTTGGCGCGGGGGCCTTCTTGGCGGTCATACGGCAGCTGGGCCAGGCCCTCGCGCTGGAGGGCGGTTTCAAGAGCGTGCACGTCCACCCGCGGCGTGGCCGTGGCGGGCGAGGGGCTCAGAACAGTGAACAGGCCGGTGAACAGGTTGGGAAGGATCTGTGTCATGTGGGGTCCCCTTGGGAGACCCACAGCAGAGAACGCGGCGCGGCGGCCACCGTCTCCACTGTGGGGAAGGTGGCTTAAGCCGCGAATTCAGTGATGTGCCGGGCGCTGGCGGCCGCGACTGTCACGGCGTCGCCGGCGATGACCTGCTCGCAGTAGCGAACAGCGTCGTCACAGGCCAGGCTGGCCTCGGCCATCAGCAGCAGGTGACCGGTATCGGCCGCCCGCTCGTAGGCGTCAGCGCAGCTCAAGAAGTGGGCGTGCGCGGTGCACAGGGCCCGGTACTGCGCGGCGGCGTCTTGCATGTCCACCACGTACGCGGCCGTGTCCATCCGGACACGCAGGGCCATGAGGGCCTGCGTCACGACCTGACCTTGACGGTCCAGGTCCAGCAACTCCTGCTCCGCCACGTGTTGAACGGCGCGGCGCGACAGGTTGAGGCCCGGTTGGGGGCGGGCCGAACGGGCAGCGCGGGCCGCCGAACGGTCCTGGGCCAGCAGGATCTCCACCTCTTCAGGCGTGGCCCGGTGGGCTTCGAGTTGCTCGCGGCCACCACTGCACTGGCCATACACGTGAAACGCGCAGGCCAGATCGGTCACGTTCAACCGGGAAGCCACCTGGTCACTGACGCCCAGCGCCGCTTCCTGATGCATCGTCCAGGCGATTACGGCCGGGGCAGCGGCAGTCAGGCGGGCCCGCTCGGCCGTGCCCAGCGTCTCCTCAAACCGGAGGTGGGTGACGCTCAGGGCCTGACGGGCAATGGCTTTGCCCGCGTAAAAGGACACGCCTGCGCGTTTACAGGCGTCCAGAAACGCGCGCTCGGCATTCACGTCGTGCCGGTAGGCCGCGTAGGCCCGGTGCAGGTGAGGGGCTGTGCCCGCAGGGTGAGCGGGGCGCCGAACCGGGCTTGAGGCACTGGCCGTCTCGACGATCAGGCGCGCCTGACGGTTGGTGATGCCCAGGGGCCGCAGCGCGTCGCGCCACTGCGCCTGTGCGTCACCCAGGTGGCGGCCATACCGGCGAAACGCCAGGGTCAGCCGCAGGTAGGGAATGCGGTCTTGGCCTTCAAAACCGTCATTCCACTCGTCAGCCAGCGCCTTGATGCCGCTGATTTGTTCGTCAGAGAGGGTCTCGGCCCAGCGCCCGCCCACTTCGTGGAGCAGGAACCGGGCGTCCCTGGCGGCCGTGTCACAGTGGACACCGGCCTCCCGGCACACCTCTTCCCAGACCTGCTGGGCTTGCCGTTCCCGGTCCACCTGACGGGCGGTCCGGATCAGGCGCCGCAGATCCACGCGGGCCACGTTGAGCGCGGCTGCGCCGGTCTGGGCCAGCAGGTCACGGGCGACATGCAGATCGGCCGGAGCAAATGCGGCCGCGTACTGAGGCCGCAACTGTTCAGGCGCCTGGAGCTGTTCAGCGGGTGAGCGCTCGTCCGTGTCCCGGCCAGCATCCAGGCTGTCGGGCCGGGTCTGACCGCTGAGCCACACCGTCAAGATGTCGGGCGACTCGGCCAGGGTGCGCAGCAGGCGCCGGGGCTGCTCGGTCAACTTGTTGAGCACCGTCTTGACCGCCGCCTCTTCACTGAAGCCCTTCTTGGTGATCAGATCCTGAATCGCCTTGGTGTGGGTGACGCGCACGCGCGCACCCAACCGGGCCACTTCGGCCTCGGCGGCTTGCCGAACGGCGCGCAGGCCAGCGACCCCGAAGCTGACTTCCTCCCGGCGGACAGGCCGCAGGGCAAAGTTCACGGCCACGCTGAGCTTGTCCCACTCGATCAGGAAGGTCGGCGTCAACCACTCACCGTTGCGAGACTCACGCTGATCAGGCCGCTGGATGCATGTTTTTCTGGCGTCCAGTGCACTTTCAGGGCGAAAGGTGTTGCCGAGGCGGTCCAGGCTCGCGGCCCAGGCCTGCTTGGCGAACGCCATGTCCTGCGTGGTGGTGGTGTTGGCCGAAGCGCGGTTTTGCTGCGCCTTTTTCACCATGTCGGTGTTGAACGACAGCACCAGCCAGCCGTGGAGGTTCACCAAGGCCTTTTTGGCGTTGTAGCCCGTGGGCACCAGCGTCACCACGCCCCGGCGGCTGACACTCTGCCGCATGTTGGGCAGCTGAACCTGCATGATCTCGTAGGCGGCCGCCAGGGCGGCGCGCCAGTCACCTCCGAACTGCGAGGCGAAATCGCGGGCGGCCTTCAGGGCCAGAGGGGCGCAGTTAGCACCCAGGGTGTCCCGGAGCCGCGTGCGTTCCTCTGCCCCGCAGGTTTCCTCGTGAAGACGCAGGCACATCTGGTGGGCCTGGGTGTCGGTCAGCGGCCGGTACTCACGGCCCACCTGACGCAACACCGTCTGCCAGGCGTCGGTCGCGGGCTGAGCAAGAAGGGCGCTGATGCTGGCGCGAACGCCGGGCGCATCGTACAGGCGGTCATTCTGGTTGGTCATGGCATCTCCCAGGAGAAGGCAGACACACAAACGCGCAGGCTGACCGCCTGCGACGCGTGTGGTCTCAGGCGAAAGCGGGTATTACTGAACGTTGACTTGGATCAGCCCAGCGCCGCACCCCGGAGGGAGCAGCGGCTGAAAGCGGATACGCATCATGAGTTCGGCATTTCCAGGACTGGAAAAGCCGGTCTCAGGGCCGCAGAAGATCACGCGGCCGAAGAGAATGACCGTCACGAGGTAGGTCTTGTTCATGGGTGCTCCTCATGTGGGGGAGGCGCAGCTGCGCCCGGAAAGGCTCAGCGGAAAGAGACAGCGCGGCCTTTCATGGCGCCCCACAGGGCTTCCCAGGCCGGCCGAAACGGAATGTCCCGGCCACGGGCGTCCAGGAAGCCGCGATTGGCATGAGGCTGCACCTGGGCCAGCAACGTCCGCGCGACTGGCACGTCGATATCGACCGCCGTGTCGGCTTTCAGGCTCTGCAGCCCAGCCGTGATGGCTCCCAGCAGGGTCGGCAGCAGCGGCTGCTGTGCCTCCAGGCGGATCATGCGGCTCAGATCAAGCGATTCCAGACGCACCTGCACTGTCTGCTCCCCGCACACCACGCGGAGCGTGACCTTGCGGCGGCGGGCGGCCATGTGATGCGGGACCACGTGGTCGCCGATCTTGACCGGGTAGGTCCGGAGGTCCACAGGGGTGGACAGGGGCGGCTCGGCAAAGTGCGTCCAGCCCTGGTACACGTCTGTGACCGGCCTGTTCAGGCTGCGGGCGTATTCACGGGTGTGATGGGTGCCGCCGGCGCGCTTGCCTGACCACATGGCGATCAGGTGCGTGGCGTGGTCCACCATCACGTGGTCCCGTTCAAAGAGCATCTGAACGGCGGCCTTGCGGTCAGCGCCGGGGTTCTCACCGAGCACCACGACGTGGTCACTGGTGGCGACCAGGGCGTGGTATTGACGCTGGGCCCAGTCCGGCCAACGCTGCCACTGACCGTCAAACGGTACGGCGGTGATGACCGTGATGTCCCAGCCGGCCTGCTTGAGGCCGTTGGCCGCCTGATGCATGGCTTGATCGACGCCAGCGGCGCCGCCCACGATCAGGGCAACGGGCCGCTGCGGCAAAATCTGGGCCAGTTGTCCGGTCAGATACGCGCGCAGCGCCTCGGCGTTGTAGTTCGGCAGGTCCTTGGGCCGGTGCCCCGTCACCGCATAAATCTCCGAAAACGGGGCCAACACCCGGGTCAGGTCGGCTTCAGCCACGACCAAATGTTGCCACTCGCCGCTGGCTTCCGGGGCCGGGCCCGCTTCAGCTGGCACGTACCCCAGCGCCATCAGGTCACTGCGGACCTTGCGCAGGAGGCGGCCAAGATGGTCCTCGCCCTGACCGTTGCAGACGCCCCAGTAGGTGTCACCCCAGGGGTTGATCTCCGTGATCAGCTCCGGCGCGGTGTCCACCAGTCGCTGGGCCAAGACCGGCTCCCGGAATTTCCAGGCCACCACGTAGCCCATCACGTGCAGGCGGCGCTGCGCCCAGTCGTCATGACACCGGACCTGTCGGCCCGCTGCTTTGGCGCTGGCCGCAGAACCGGTCAGGAACTGGGCGCGGTCCTTTGGGTCAGCGCATTTGCACGCCTGATAGGCATGCTCAGCGCTGGGAAAGACCAGCACCTGCCCATCGCCGAAATCCACCGAAACGGAGGCCGGGTACATGTTGCTGAGGAAGGCCAGTGGGCCTTGAAACTGTTTCATAGGTCAACTCCTTGAAGAAGCTGTCCCTTGGTCCGCGGCGGTCACCGCCGGACGCAAGGTCGGGCGGGAAAGGCGCGCGCAGGCGGTTAGATGCGGGGGTTGCGCAGCCCCTGACAGCCCAGTTGTCGGCCGGTGGGGCCGTAGACCGGCTGGCCAGGGGTCAGAAAGTCGCGCCGTTCGGGGGCGGCGGCGGCCGTGTGGGCACTGACGACCCACAGCACGCCAGGCTCTTCGCCAGGAACGGGAAGGGGCTCGGCGATGCGGACGCGGGGTCCAGGCCGACCGAACAGCAGGGTGCGGCGGATGATGCCCGTGATCGGCACAGGGCCGTCCGGCGTCATCAACTCGGCCACCAGGCCGTAGTCGTCCTGCGAACCAAAGACAAAACCGCTCGGCGCCAGCACCTGCTCAACGGCTGTACCCGCATAGATCACGACCTCATGGGGTGTGCCGTTGCGGAGCTGTTGAGGTGCAGGAAGCGGCGCGCTTGATGCGTGAAGCATGGTCATAGGGTCCTCCGTGCAGGAGCAGTCCTGTGGCCATGACCAGCAGCCAGCGGCCATGACCACGGGGGCGTGGTCATAGGGCCAGGGCGCGGGCGTACTGAGCTTTGGCTCGTTTCAGGCGCCGTTCGGCGCTCCGGTACTCACGCGTTTCCGCCACGAAGAGGCGCCGGACGTGGGGCAACTGCCAGTACCCGTCGCCGTAGTGGCTGTGGGCGGCCGCAGCCAGTTCCATGACCAGGGCCGATTCGACGCCAAGGGCGCACGCGGCTTCCAGCAGTCGCTGGTGGGCTTGGGCGGCGTTGGGACGGAAGCGGGCAATCAAGGCGTTGAGCATGCGTCTCTCCTTCGAGACGCTGCGGGTGCTGGCAGCCTGACGGCTCCACACCCGCAGCAGAACTGGGGTGTGGAGCCGAAGTTGGAGGTGAAACTAGAAGGGGAAGTGCTCTTGCAGCAGAATCTCGCACATCACGAAGCGGCGACCTGCGGCCTTCATGAACCGGGCGTCGGCGCGGCGCGATTCGGGCGTCAGCGTGACCCGCTCATGGATCGTGTTCACCCGGCGCGTGTGATCGTGGGTGGCAAACCGGGCCATGCGGCGCTGCTGACGCAAATCCAGCGGGGCGGCGCGGCCCGGGTAGAACAGCGCCGCGCGGCCAAAGCGCAGCACCCGGTAGTAGTACCGGTGCTCATCGTCAATCAAGACGGTGCGGCAGATCGCCGCGAGGCGAAAGGCGCGCAGCGCCCGGTGAAGATGAACCTGGTCCAGCGCTTGCCCGAACAGGCGGCGGGTGGTGGCCAGCATCCGGCCTTGCTCGTCGCAGTCGGCGGCACCGATCTGCACCGTCACGCGGCCGGGCAGGTACACACACACCCCCTGCTCGGTTTGAACGATTCGGGCGGAGCCCAGGGCCGTACGCAACGCAGTCGAACGCATAGTGTCTCCTTTGAACGAAAGGGACACGGCTCACGTCAGGCTTCCGCCCGGACGTCAGTCGTGTCCGGGCGGAAGGGTTGAGGAGCGGATCTCGCAGCGGCCCCCACAGCATGTTGTCTGGGTGGAGGCGAAGTGCTGCTCACCTTGTTCATGCCAGAAAACGCGGCGAGCTGTCAAGTGGGGCGCAGGGCGCGCCGCAGCGCCTCGTCACTGGGGGGCACGCCAGGGGACCGGTAGCCCTCCCGGACCGCGTCCCGCACAGCGTCGTTCACGTCGCCGCACAAGCGCAAAAAGGTCATGGTCTTTTCCAGTGGCTCCCTTGGGGCCCACATCCGGGCCAGCAGCCCGGCGGCGCGCGCGCGCTGCGACCAGTCCAGGCTGGGCCACGCCTCCTGCAACTCGTCGGTGACCTTCACCCTCTGGGGCCTGGTCGTCTTGTCCCGGGTGGGCAGCCACGGTTCACGCTCCAGGCGCAGGGCCTGCTTCGTGCTGGCCTGGAATTCGGCGTACGTGTAGGGCTCGCGCTGCCCTTTGGCATTGGTCTCTCCCGTCTGATCCACAAACGACCGGCCAATGGCAAGGATCTCGTCTTCCACATAGAAGTTGTTGTGCAGCGCGCGCGCCAGCCAGTACCCCGTGTTGTTGCGGCCTTCGCCCTCACCCAGCTTGGTCAGGGCGAGAAAGAGAATGCGGTCCGCTGGAAACCGGTCGGCTGGGGGCACCGTGACCGGCACCGCCGGGGCGACCCGGACGACCGGCGCGGTCAGGCCAGCGGCCTCGCGCAGCGCCAGCGGCAGTTGCCGCGCGTCGATCAGGTCAAACGGATCGCGCAGGGCCTCGTAGGTGCCCTTGCAGGAGGTGGTTGGCGGCAGCACCGCCAGGCCGCCGTCGCCCCGAATGTCCAGGCCTGGCGGCAATTTCGCGGTGTTTTTACTCGCCAGGGTGCTCACCCGCCAGCCGGGATGGGGCACCCGCAGGTGAAAGCCACCGCTGGGGGTGCGGGTGTGTGGCGTCAGGCCCAGGGTGCCCACCAGCTGCTGCCCCGCCTCACCGTCGAAGTCGAGCGTGACCACGCCGCTGCGCTCGCCGGTTACCAGCGCGAGGCCCACATAGGGGCACTTCAGCCAGGCCCGGAGGACAGCTTCAGACGGCGGCGTGTGCTGCAGCGGGCGCCACACCACCTTGCGGGTGTGGGGATCGGTGTAGCCGGTGCGCGACAACGCCTCCATGTGGGGGTCTTTGTCGCTCGCCGGGCGATGGGGATTTCCGGCCTGAATCGGGCAGAGGCTCCAGCCGTGGTCCAGCGCGGCCAGACCGGCGTCCAGCAGCGTCACGAGCCGGTGCGCTGAAGCGCAGGGCCGTCCTTGGCTTCCGGGCTGGGGTGGGCCCCTGGACTGGGGGGTGGTGTGGTGGCGGGGGGCGGTGTGGTGGCCCCTGCCTCCTGATCCGGTACCGACGCCTGGCCGCTGGGCCGGGGCGTCCGGGGCCGACTGGGCCGGTTGCGGGCAGGGGCAGGCCGCTGATTCAAAAAGGTGAGGAGCCCAGGGGTCAGGTGCGGCAACTGTTGCAGCGCCTCAATGGTGGCCACTGGGGGCAGTTCAAGCGTCTGCATGGCGCTCAGCCAATCGGCGCGCCACTGCGTGTAGGTGGCGCCTTCAAAGGCCACACTGGCGGGCACCGACACCCCGTCGATCTGAATCTCGCCGCGGGCAAAGCCGGGTACCTGTCCAGCGCTGACCGCGTCGTGCAGGGCCATGCCATACGACTGGCGCAGCAGGTGGGGAACAGCAGGGTCATTCAAGTCAATCAGCAGCATTGGTCGTGGCCTCCAGGGTCAAGGTGTCAAACGTGGTGGTGCTAACGATGGCGGGGGAGATCTGGTAGCCCAGCACCCGCATATACAGTTCGGCGGCCTGCGGACTGGGTTCCTCGGGGCTCACGGTCAGCAGGTGACGGTCCCCCAGGCGCAGATAAGGCAGCTGGCCTGTCGCGTTGAACATGTGCAGAGGAATCTGGCGGAACAGATCGCGCTCCAGCGGATAGGTGTGGGGATGGATATAGGGCAGGTCAAGCCGCCGGGCGAAGGCCTCGGCATATTGCTCGGGCGTCACGACCTGGCAGCGGCGCAGCTCTGCCAGACTCCGGTTGCCGAACTCGGTGCGCGGGGTCAAACTGGCCAGCGCCACGGCCTCCGCTTCAGAGAGGGGCGGCGTGTACGGGGTCACCGGGTACGACAGGTCGTAAATCGTTTTCCACAGCTGCGGCGGACACACTTCCAGCCGGACGCGGGGCAAGGTGAACGCCCCACCCGGCACCTTGCTCCGCAGCGCTTCTCGCAGAGGCTGAAGCGACGTGCTGCTGAGAAAAGGATTGGGCGTGATCAGGCGCACGGTCTGGAGCTCAAGCACGTGGCCCAGCACCAGGTACTGCGTGGCCATGTCCCGGGTCAGGAGGTGGGCTTCAAGTGGGCTGGCGTCACGCAGCGCGCCGATAAACAGCCGGTCCTGACTGCGCGCCAGTTCCTGCCAGAGTGCAGGCACATCCAGGTCGGGCTGGACGGCAATCGCGTTGAGGAGGCTGCCACCGAAGGTGCTGAGGTAGGTGTGGATGGCCTCGGCCTGCATGGGACTCAGCAGACCTGCGTCTTGCAACAGATGGAGCGGTTCAAAGTTCACAGCAGGGTGGCGGCCCCAAGCCGGGCCAGGCTGGAGATCGCCGGCAGCGGCTGCCCCGGCGCGGGAAGGGCCTCGATGCGGGGCCGGAGTCGGAGGTCACTCACCTGCTGGCGGATGGCCGTCACGGCAGGGCCTGTCGCGTAAGGGTCCTGCGCCGCCAGACGCTGCTCCAGTTCCATCAGGAGCTTGGCGGTCGCCGGATGGCTGAGGTGAATGTTGACGTGGCTGGCTGACGGCGCCTGCTTCAGGCCCCAGACGACGGCCCCCAGGTCACTGGCAATCAGGTCGTGGTGCGTATCTGTGTGGGTGTAGAGCTTCAAGGTGTTCAGGCCCTGCAGCGCGGCGCAGGTGTACACGTGCCGGCCGTCGGTCAAGCAGCTGACGTGCAGATTGACCACGTTGGGATCGGTGTTCAGGGCGTCGAGCTGACCGGTGACCTGGAAATGCAGGGCCCGCTGCCAGAGCGCGGCCTTGGCACCGTGCGCGCGCTTGTGCTGCAAGTTGGCGTGCCGGCGCGCCACAGCGGCCCGGAGAGCCGGGGGATTCTGACGCACGGCGTCGGCCACCGCCGACTGAGAACTGTAGACATGAATCTGTTCGCCGGCGCGGCACCGCTGAATGAGCGCAATCAGCACTTCCTGCTCGGGCGCGTCGGAGATCAGCGGCAGGTCGTAGGTGAGCGCGGAGTTGCCCTGCACAATCACGGCGCTGGCCAGCTGGCGGGCGCGATTGACGTTGACATACATCGAGGTTTGATTGCGGCGTGGGGGCTTGGGTTCGGTCGTCATAGGTCCTCCGGGGCGGTGCAGTGGGGAAGCGGGCGCAGCGGCGTGGGGACTGACCCAGCGCCGGGCGCGCGCCGCTGCGGGGCACCGTGAAGGAGGGACGCGGCGCGCGCGCCCGGCGGGTCACCGCAGCGCGGGGCGCGTCCAGGTACAGCGGCGCCAGGCGCGTGTAAACCGCCGTGAAGGCGTGCGCCATTGGGCCTACCTTGAACTTGCCGCTTTGCATCAGGGCGTGCAGGGCGTTGGCCGCGTGTGCCTGGCCAATGCCCAGCAGCGCCGCCACGCTCACCGGGGTGACGCTCGGCGTCACGCGGGTGTGCCGTTCCAACAACCGCAGTTGCTGGGGAGTCAGCGTGGTGGGGGCGTCAATTAGCATGTAGGCCAGCCCGGTTTTGCGCCGCGTGCCGAAGGTCCGGATGCGGGGGCTTTGTTCGCGCACAGCGCTCACCACGGCGTTGACCAGGCCCAATGACTTGATCAGCCGGGTATGGCCGATGCCGTTGGGGGCTTCGCGCAGCGCCGCTTCAATGCGGGCGCGCGTGTGTGCGATAAATTCGCTCACCCGGTGGGGCAAGCAGAAGTGAAAGCCGCCAGGAATAGCAGGCTGAATCAGATTGTTGGCGCGCAGGTCACCCAGAACGCTGCGGATGCGCCGGACAGAGGCGCCCAACAGATCGGCGATTTCATGGGCCGTCAGCGCGCCGTTCGGCGTGACCGAAAGCAGTTGGCGGACGGCGTCGTGAAGCATAGGTGTATCGTGGGCGGCCGGTCTTCAGAAGTCGCTAACACCCCAAAACGACGTGCTGGCGCGTATTTCTTGGAAATGGCGACGAATTTGCACATTGAACTGAGTTCAATTTGTTAAGTTGGAAGGGTTCGGCGCGGCGCCAGCCAAGCTGACCGTTATGAATGTGTGAGATTGGGCCGTCTACGCTGCCTCCAACCCGCATGCGTTGTTACGAAGGATGACTTTTGACCACCGCGCCGCTCTCTGCCTCATCGTCTGACCCGCGCGCGCCGCGCTGGGGTGGCCTCATCCGTGACATTCAACTGCACCGCCTGACCCGCGTGGTGGCGCCCGCCGGTTACAACAAGAGTGCGTTCGCAACGTTCATCTACGACACGGTGCCCCGCGCCCACCGCATCACCTTCAGCCACGCGCACACCAGTCTGCACGGCGCACTGACGCACCTGAGTCAGTCCCTGCAACTCGACCACGTGCAGTTCGAGCTGCCGGGTCTGCTCAGCAGCCGGGCGCGCCTGAGTCCGTCCCAGTTCGCCCGGGTGCTTCAACAGGACATGGCGCACCCCAGCCTGGACGGGCTGATGCTGATTCTCGATGACGTCCACCTGTTGGAAAGCAACGCAGCCGCCGTGCTGGTGCAGATTGCGACGGCCCCCACGCGGCGCGTCAACGTCGTGGCGTGCGTTCGTCATCCAGATGAGTTTCCTGCCGACCTTCACTACGGGATGCCCGTGGTGGACATCACCGAGCGTGAACTGGCCTACACGGCTGACGAACTGCGCGACGTGGCCGACCATGCGGACCCGTACGGCTATCCGGCGCTGGCCCACGCGGTGCGCAGCGGGCTCAGCGCCGGCCGGTACATGCGCCGGCTGCTCGCGCTGATCGATGAGGACCTGCTGCTGGAGCTGTGCCGGGCGGCCTTGATTCCCGTGTGGCCACTGTCCCCTGAACAGGCCCGAACCCTGGACGTGCGCCCCCTGTTGGTCCGCGACGCCTTGGCCGCCGACCTCCCGATCATTCGGACCGACCCCACCACCGAGCAATACGTGCCCCATCCAGAACTGGCCGCAGCGCTGCTGGCCATTCTGAAAGACAACGAGCAGCAGTTTCGCGACGCGCACGCCCGGCTCTCCCGCCTCAGCGCGGCCAACGATCCGGTCCTGGCCGTGCGGCACGCCATGCTGGCCCGTGAATCCGACCGGGCGGCCGAGATCGCGGTGGAGTGGCTCAGCCGCTCGGACGACGTGGCGGGGACGCTGAACGACGACCTGCTGCTGACCCTGGTGCCTGTGGAAACGCTCCTGCCCCCCACACTGCGGCTGCGGCTGGCCACCACCCTGTCGCAGCATGGACAGCACACCGAGGCGCTGGGCATCCTCGGTTCCCTGCGAGGCCAACGCACCCCGGACGCCGCTGACCCCGAAGAGGTGCACCTGGGCTTCGCCCGGGTGTACGCCGCAACCGGCGCGTACGCCAAGGCCTTTGAGGAAATCCAGCAGGCCGTGGTCAGCGAGCGGCCCTTCATTCGCGCCTTCGCCGCGCACCTGGTCATCACGATGCACGCCCGCAGCGGTGAAGAACAGGTCGCCCGCAACGTGGGCAGCCTGGACGATGCCCGCCGGTGGAGTGAATCGGCCCTGCAGCAGCTGAGCCGTCAGGACACGGCGTCAACCGACGCCGAACTGATGGCGCTATGCGTGCAGGTGTACCTCGGGCACTGGGAAGAGCGGAGCATGCTGCACCTCCGGGCCCGCCTGGAGCTGCTGCTGCTGCGGGAACAGTTCGAACATCCCGAAACGGGGCACGCCCTGCTGCTGCTGCACCGCTTAATGACCGATCACGGACTGGGCACCCTCGCGGTCAGTCCCCTGGAATCGGCCCGGCGGCTCCTGGCCCTCACGCCAGACGCCCAGGCCGCGCTGCTCTGCGCAGAAGCCCGCGAGGCCCTGCGGCAGGCCGATCCCGAATCGGCGGCCGGCACCCTGCTGGTGGCGCGCGAGAGCTTCCAGGGCACGGACCCTTACCTGCGCACCGAGATCGAACTCCTGCTGACCTGCGCGCTGTACACACTGGCCGACACGCCCGCCGACGTTCTTCAGCAGGCGGCCCGGACCTACGCCGTGGCGGCCGCTGCCACCCCCTCGGCGCGGCATCAACTCAGCGGTTCAAGCCTGCGCGCCCTAGTGGAGCGGCGCCTGTGGGAAGAGGGCCGGAGTGGCTCGAAACTCGACACCCTGAACAGCCAGCTGCGTGAGCTGTTGCCAGACCTGCTGCGGCTGCGGTGTGAAACGGCGCCCGTGGTCTTGATGACCCTGCTGGTGTATGACCTGCGCACCAAAGACCTGGCCATGGAACGCACCTGGCAGGTGCAAGAAGCGGCGCGCACCCTGGGCCGGGCCACCGTCTCGGCTTACCGGGATCTGCTGGCGCCCACCTTCGAGTTCCTGCGCAGCGCAGACCTCTCGGTGCGGGTGATCGGAACGCCCTCGGTGTCGGTCGACGACCTGGAGTTGCGCCTGACCCCCACCATGGCCCTGTTCATCGTGTACCTGGCTGTGACGCGGGGTCGCCATACGCGCAAGCAACTGGCCGACGTGCTGTATGACGGCAATGAATCCACCCTCAACGTGATGCTCAACCGGCTGTACAAAGTGCTCAGAGACCACGGGTTGTCCTCAGATCTGCTGGGCAAGCCAGAAAATGTTCGGCGCGGCGGGATTCATACCACCGACCATCACCGCGTCACGCTTGACATCGACCAGTACAGCGCCAACGCTGCGGGGCTCCGGGCCGCCCTGGGCGCCCGGGGCGTGAGCCACCTGCTGGCCAACTCAGATCACCCGTGGGTCCTGACCATGCGGGAAGTCTGGCGCCGCCAGTATGACCTCTGATCAGGTCCAGCTGGGGTTCAGGGCCGCCTGGGCTGGCAACGCCGCCTCAATCTGCTTCACCAGCCCCTGATGGGCGGCTCGGGCCGCTTCCGGTTCTGCGCTCCGCGCCACGATGCTCCAGTGGTCTCGCTGCACGTGCGCCGTTTGAAACACCTCCTGGCGCATGGCATAGAACTGGAAGAAGGTGACGACCGCGTGGAATTCGGCGTGACGCAGCACGGTGTCCTGCAGGATGCGGCCGCGCGCCCGCCACCAGAAGGCGGGCAATTCCATCCCTGCCGGCACTTCCTCTACTACGTAGTGCGGGCCGTCCAGCCGGAAGATGTGGCAGGGGGCGCCGGATGGCCGCAACGACAGCAGGTCAGCCAGGACGCCGCTCACAGCAGGCCTGCTTTGACATAGGCCGCCCATGCTGGCGGATACAACACCACCAGTAGTCCCTGGTGGTTGGCCCACAGCTGCTGCAGGTCGTCGTAGCCAATGGCCACATGCCCCAGGAGCGGGTCGTGAAAGTTCACGGCGCGCCGCGCGTCGTTGAAGCCGCTGGCCACCCGCCAGTGCGGCACCTTGCCTGGCGTTTTCAAATCAGTCAGCAGCAGGGACGGGACTTTGCGGGCGAGCAGACTCCGCACCGTGTTGACCGTGGCATGGCTCACCAGCAGCGTCTGGAGGCCATACTGCGCGGCGAAGGGGGCGATGGTGTTGACCGGCGTGTAGGCGGTCGGGCTGGGCCTGACCTGCGGCGAGATCACCGCCTGCGGCACCTTCAACCCCCAGTACCCCAGCAGCATCTCCAGGGAGGCTGGCCCACAGGCGTTGTAGGTCTGACGCACGAGCGGCATGGCCAGATCCGTGGCCGTGACGCGCGGCGGTGGGGACGCGGCGTGAGCTCCTGGGCCCAGCAGCAGCAGCGCCAGCAGCCGCCTCATTCGCTCGGCACCAGCAGCACGTGGCTCACGGCCGTGTCCAGGACGGGCCAACCGGGTGGGGCTTGCCCCTGGTCCAGGGCCAGTCGAGGGTCATGGGTGACCCGCACGGCCGTCACCGCGCCCCACGCCGAGACTGCGCCCAGGACCTCCTGACCACCACCATTCAGGTCACCCCCCGCGTGAAGCACCGCCTGCACTGGCGCTTGCAGGGTGATGTTGCCCTGCGCGTAGATCCCCAGAATGTTGCTGGGCTGTTCGCAGGTGTCCTGGGCACAGGGGGGCGCGGCCAGGGTAAGGGGCTGCTTCACCGTCACAGCGCCCCCACTGCGCAGCACCACCCGGCGGGAGACTGAGGGCTGAGAATCGGCGGTCAGGGTAATGTCGCCCGGCGCCGAGATCAGCACGTCGCCGTCAAAATCCAGCGCCGTGCAGGAGAAGCCATAGAAGCACTGGGTCACGCGCTGCTGGCCGTCCGGCGCCACGCTGAGGCGCACCGTGGACCCGGAGAGGGCCACCATACTCCCCCATGTGGCACTGGCCGGACTCGACACGAAGTCCCGCGCGTTCACAGGACCCCGCACACACACCGCCGTGGTGCACGGCTGGACCGGCGACGGTACGAAGGTCATGTGCGTGCCCTGGGTTCCGGCCAGCTTCAGGCCGCCCGAAGGCGTGCACAGTGGTGTGGGCGCGGCGCAGCCAGCGAGGTTGAGTTCCAGATACGCGCCGGTGCCACTCAGGGCGGCGGGGCCCAGCACGTACACCGGTCCGGTGCTGCTGACGCCTGCCCCTTCGGGCAACTGGCCGGCCCACACGGCGTACGTCGCGGCACTGACCGTTCCGAGCGTGAAGCGCAATACCCCGGTGGTGGACTGCGGCTGGTCGCCGCTGGCAGCGTCGGCGACCAGAATGTACGGCACGCGCCAGGTCACTGCGCCAGTCGGCAGGTTCTGGTGGGCCACGTCCGGCAAGCTGAAACGGGCGGGCAGCGCCGCGCCACAACTCCTGGCCGTGACATACAGCCGCAGCCGCTGCTCGGTCACCTCCCGGTGACACATGGTGGCGTCGATAGCCCGTTGAAGCGTCTCCAGTGACATGTGGCCCCCACTGGCACTTCCCTGGACCCACCGGCTGGCCCAGCTCGCCGCCACCCGCTGGCCGTAGATCAGGGCGCTGTACTGCTGAGCGCCCTGCGACACCGCGCGGGTGGTGTCGCTCGCCGACGCTGTCCTCAGCAGTTGATTGACCATGATGAGGCTGGACAGCGACATGATGACCAGGCCTGCCAGCAGGGCGTACAGCAGCGCGTAGCCGTCGGTGGCATGCAGGAGGCGGGGAGGTCGGGACATGGGGGGCATCGTGAAGGGGCGCTGGTGTGACAGGCTAGAGGCACAACGGGTGAGGGCATGGTCTTCTTGTTGTTCGACCATGCCCTCGTGAGCCCCGTGCAGTGATTGTTTCGGCACTGCTGGTTGTGGGAGGGGACCACCGCAGTGGATTAACCTCGCCGGATTGAATGTCCCAACGGTAGACCAGCCCCCCCTTTCTGTCAAGGGGTGTATAGCTGGGGGTCGCGTGCGCGCGCGATGGTGGTGAAACCAAGGGTTTTAAACGCTTTTAAAAAATCTAAAAAATGCAACATCAAAGGCGTGCCGGGAAAACCTCGTGCTGCACAGTATTTTCAAAAATTCACGACAAATACAACGGTGCAATTTGACGAAACTAACGGTGCAATTTGACAAATACAACGGTGGAAAGATACATAAAGAATACATGCGATTCTGTCTAATTCGTAAAAGGCGACGAATATAACGGTGGTGGCGGAAGAATTTCATAGCTAATTTCTGTTGCTGACAGATGAATATGACAAATACAACGGTGGAGCTTATGCACTATCTTCGAAACACGACAAATACAACGGTGGGCGCCCACCGTTGTATTTGTCGTGTTGGGCCGAATTCGACAAATACAACGGACGTCACTGCATGAGGGACACCGCCTGTGCAGGGCGCACCAGCGCCCCTTGACCATTCCGCTATGCTCATCCCATGTCCGAGGCCCGCGTGATCAGCCACGCCAAGCATCCTCAAATCACGGAGCTCAATATTTCCCAGTTGGGGCTGATCAGTGCCACGAAGCGCCTGTCTCTCAAAGCCTGGGAGGCGACGGCTCTGCAAGGGGGGATCACCGGTCAGGTGAAGTGCGAAAGCACCCAGCCTGTTCCCCACGGGCTGGACAACGACACTGTTGCGGCTCTGGTTACGCTGTACTACCTCCAGGACTGTCCTGAGAATTTTTCGATTCGGATCAGCTTCAGTTCGTTGCTGAAAGCCATGTATCTGACCGATACAGGGCCCAATCGCGCCCTTGTTTTGAAGAGTCTGGACCGGCTCAACGCTGCAAAGTTCCGGTTTCAAGACGCCTGGAAGCACGAAGATAGCCGGGTCAGTTTAAAGAGCAGATTTTCCATCGTCGACCGCGTTGACGACATCCGCCGCATGCCCGAACACCAGACCATTGCGGGCCGCGACGAGCACGACCTGCTGATCTACTTGGGCAGTGCCTTGGCTCACAGCGTCAATGCACGGCAAATTCTGACGCTCCGTCCAGCCGTACTGGCTGAACTGTCCAGCTGCGTTGCTCGGAGCGTCTACCGCACCTTTGAAGGTATTCGTATTGCCAGCAGTGCGCCCGACGAGCTGAAGAAGGAATTGCTCCTTGATACGGCGGAACTGGCCGGCTACCTGCGGCTGCTCGCCCCAAACGGTGACATTGCAGACAGCGCCAATGTTCAGCGCATTATCAAACCGGCCTTGACCTCGCTGCAAACTATGGGTTACCTCGAGCGCGTGGACACCATCGGCCGTGGCAAAATGGCCACGCTGCGGCTCACGTTTAGTGGCGAAGCCAACATCGTTGACATGCGGTCTGTGGCGATCCTGGAAACTCTTGGGATTTTTGACGAAACTGCTTTCGATCTGGCCAGAACTCATTCCCGAGATGTCATCGAAGCGGTTCGGGATTATGCCCTAGAAGCACCAGGAATCCGAAGCCCATCGGGCTTCGCTATTAAAAAGCTGACTGCGGGGGAGGGGCCTAACATCCTCAGGGCCAGGAAAGTGAAACAGGCCCGGGCCGTTAAAACTTCAGCACAAAGGGCTGAACCGCAGATTCTTCCGGATGAAGAGCCCCAAGTGGCGCGTTCTCTTGAAGAGCGGGTCAACGAGGTTCACCGCACCGTCTCCTTTTTGCTGAAGAAGCGGTTGAACGAGGATCAGTACGGTCAACTGCGGGCGTGGCTCATCGTCCAGGCAGAGCCGGAAGCCACAGCGCGCGCTGTAACAACTGCAGCAGCAGCCGGGGAACTCGATGCTTTTGCCAGCCAGCTCGTTCAACAGCTGGGTGTCCCGATTGCAGTGTCGCTCTAACTGCATCTGTTTGCTCAGGTACTGCACAGCTAAATTCGCCTGCCCGCCTGAACTGTCCGTTTAGAAGAGTTCTCGTGGCGCCTGATGTCAATCGCGGCTCCTGCGATACGTCCTCTGGCCAAGCGTTCACCAGACGCGTCCATGGGCCCAGACGCCGGGTCAATCACAGAATTGCGTAGCTGTTCAATGCAGTCAGCCGGTTGCAACTCGCAGGGCGAAAGGCTGCCCTCTGGCCTGTGGATGGGACCAGATGATGCACGATCAGAAGCTGCTGCAAGCCTGATGGGCGGCTGGTTCTGTTCGCAGACCTTGACACTCCTATCTCCAAAGGTTGATATTAGGGATATGGGGACAGAACGGGTGACAACCAACGATCTGAAGCTCGCCAAGCACTTGTATGAGGAGATGGATGGTGAAACCTATGCTCTGGCGCTAACCCAATCAGTGGGCCTGAATACGACGGCGTTGTACAACTCTCTGGCCCGCCTGGAGCGCATTGGCTGGATCGTTGGACGATGGGAGGAAGGGACTCCAGCGCAGCTTGGGCGCCCAGCCCGGAAGTATTACCGGTTGACGGAGAAAGGCATGGAAAATTACCGCGAGACCATTCATTCTCTCGTTCCGTCTGCCCTGCTCCGGGGGCTCACGTGAAATGGGCGGACATGACGGGGCCAGAACGCCTGCTGCTTGTGGCGGCCATTATCACTGATCCTGCCAGGGGGGCGGATGCTCACAGAGAGTGGAAAGGATTTTTAGACGAAATCGTCGACGATCCCACGCTCTCAAAAGAGAGTCCGCTGATGTTCTCCTGGCAAATTCTCATTCATGCTTTGGGTCAGCTCTTCCGCTGGCGGCAGTTGACATTGGAGCATCAGGAGGTCATCAATTCCCTAACCCTCCGTCTTCTGTATACCCTGATTCTTCTGGGTTCTCTGGTCCTTGCGCTTTTCGATCTGTTTCAAGGACAGCTTCTCTTCTTTGCAGTCTTTCTCATTTTGTTTTCGCCTGCCCCCAGTATTTACTTTACTTGGGAGTGCTACCATATGAAACTCTATCCCCGTGGTTTCTCCAAGCGAGGACAGTTGCAGCTGTTCAAACTTGGCTTCCTGGGAATGATCCTGCTCATTGTGGTGGGTCCGTGGCCAATCAAGTTGGTCATGACGTACCTGGTCGGTTGGTTGTTGAAGACCTTCTACGACGTTCGCTACCGAAACGGGTGAGTGATTGCTATCACCGGCGCCGATTCGTTGGGTGCCCCAGCACAGTCACGAGCTCTGGCAAGTGACCCGGAACACTTGCCAGAGCTTCTTTCGCGCGCAGGAGAACAATGCGAAACAACCGCTCGCACGTTGAAGGGAGTCTCGCTACAGTGGAGAAGCTCGGCGGCGATTTATCCCCGACACCTACTCTCTCTGACTGAGGTCGCCATGAAACTGATCCTGCTGCCCTTGCTGACACTGAGTCTCCTCGCCGCTTGTGGTCCCGGTGGGGAGGTCACGCCCCCCGAACCACCCCCCGTGGTGAAGCCGCCTGTGGGCGACTGGCCTGCCCTGGGTTCGGTCGTCGTGACGTCGGGCCCGATGGCTGTGGGAGGCGCCTTCCAGCGCCTGACGGTTCAGACGCCCGCACCTGCGGGTTACGCCTGGATGAATGCCCGGCCTTACAGTCTTGGTTACGGCAGCGCATTTAGCCTTACTGTCCAACCTGGAGCAGTGCAAGGTGAATGGGTTGAATTTCAGGTGACACAGAGTTTAGCAGGAACCCAGACATTCACCCTTGCAGCTGACGCGACCCTCAAGCGGCTGAGCGACGGCCAAACGCGGGATTACCGAGGCACCCTGAAGCTGACCGTCACGGGTGGCGGCGTGCAGTACCCCCTGTACCAGGACGTGCTGAACCGGGCGCCGACGGCCGATGAACGCGAGGTCGTGCGGTTGATCAACGAAGCACGGGTGGCTGGTGTGGGGTGCCCCGGCAGCGTGACCCCGATTGGTCCGGGCAAGGCCCTGGTGTGGAACGACGTCCTCGCCCAGGCCGCCCGGCAGCATGCTGCAGACATGGTCCGCCGCAATTACTTCTCGCACGACACGCCCGAAGGTCTGACTGTGAGCACCATCAGCGTATTGCTCGGTGCAGCCATTCGCGGTGGTGGTGGAGACAACCTCGGCTCGACCGGCAACACCAGCCCCCGGGAGGTCGTGAACGGCTGGCTCAGCAGCCCCGGGCACTGCTACCAGATGATGAATCCAGACCGGAGCTACGCTGGGGTGGGTCACGCTGATCCGAATGACCTGACGGGGCGGAAGTGGGTTCTCAACGTCCGCGATGCCCTCGACTTCTGACCGAACGCGGGTAGAACGAAGAATGGCCCCCACTGGGGGCCCTTTTTCATTCTTCGATGCAGTTCACCTGGCAGGGTGGTGGGGGCGGCGGTGGCGGAGGCGGTGGGGGAGGTGGAGGTGGGTCCGATGGATTCGTCGGCGGTGGGGGCGGAGGCGTTGTCGGCGGTGGCGGATCACTGGGTGGTGGTGGGGGTGGTGCGGGGGCTGGCGCGCAGCCCGTGCCGCCGTCGTAACTGCGCCAGATTGTGCGAGTGTAATACGTGCCGTCGTTTGTGGGATTCAAAGAGACAATCGGGCCTTCCACGGTGGTATCGGCGAGACATTGGCCCACCAGCGTATTCGCAATGGCTTGCGCCTGCGGCGTGAGCGACATGATGTCCGACTGAGGTGGGGTGAATCCGAAGGAGCAGACATCGATGCGCACCCGCCCGAACGGACCTGTGGCGACACCGGACGGACATGTGGCGCTGCTTGGGGGCGGCGGGGGTGTCGGCGTGGCCGCCTGCGCGTCATAGCTGAACGTCAGGGCCGTCGTCTGGTTCATGACCACGGTGAAGTTAGCGCCAGACGGCGTGGGCACGTAGGTCGTGGTGCCGAACGTGATTGAGGGCAATGTCAGGGTGTAGGCACCGACCTGCACGTCCGGGTACAGGTATGTGCCGTTCAAAACATCAATTCGCCTCGCGTAACCGCCGATTGAGACAGATCGCCCCGGATCCCCAGGCAAGCCACTGATGCTCACTTGTACATTGCCTTTTTCGGCGAACGTGTTGAAGACCAACGTGGCCGCGCTGGCGGTGCCCGCGTAGACCGTCGCGGTGGTTGGAGCGGCCTGATAGGTCTGGGTGCCGCTGGTCACTGCAGGGGCGCTGATGGTGTAGGTGCCCGGAGCCAGATC
This sequence comes from Deinococcus multiflagellatus, assembly GCF_020166415.1. Taxonomy (NCBI): domain Bacteria; kingdom Thermotogati; phylum Deinococcota; class Deinococci; order Deinococcales; family Deinococcaceae; genus Deinococcus; species Deinococcus multiflagellatus. Next base: position 31,675 of record NZ_JAIQXV010000012.1, on the reverse strand, counting down.
GGTCAGGACGATGTCGCCGTTGGCCAGGGTGCGGGTGACCGTCTGCGGGCCGCTGAGGGTCACGGTGGCGCTCTGGCCACTGGGGAGACCGGTCACCCGGAGATTGAGGTTGCCCGTGACCGCCGCGTACACGACCTGCACGTACCCAGTCTGCTGGCGTGACGTGATCTGGGCGGGTGCACCCCGCACCGTGGCGGCGTAGGTGTAGCCGCTGGCCGTCACAGGTTGACTCGTGACCTGGTAGGTGCCCAGGGTGACGGGGAAGACCGCCGAGGTCCCGAAAGTCGAGTTGAGGCCTGGCCCGGTCACGGTGACGTTGCCGCTGGTCAGGCCGCTGGGCAGGGTTACGGTCACCTGCAGGCGGGCGCTGCCGGGCGTCACCGCCAGGCCTGCCTCGCAGGGCAGCAGCGCGCCGCCGGCGGCGGCACTGGTGCCCAGCGGGACCACGGTGCGGCGCTGCTCGGCGCTGCGGCTGTCGACCTGGGCGCTGGCGGTGGTGCCAATCAGCAGGCCGGTCCGCACGGCGCTGCCGGAGGTGGCCCCCAGGCCAGTGGAGGCCTCAGACGTGACGCCATTGGGTTGCCGGTAGGTGTAGCTGAAGGTCAGGGGTGTGTTGGCCGCCGCCAAGACCTCGGGGGCGCCGTTGACCGAGCGCCAGACCTGGCCGCCCGTCTGACGCACCGTGAGGGTGCTGGCGCGGTAGACCACAGCATTGAGGCCGCTGACGCCGTTGCGGCAGCCGTCGTGTTCGATCTGGTTGCCGCTGCGCCCAGTGACGCGCAGCAGTTTGCGCTCGCCGCTGGCGCCCACCAGGTAAAGAAGGTCGCCCACCTGGACAGGGAGGCCGGCGGCGCGCAGCGAGGTCTGCTGGGCAAAGTCGCTTTGTGCCTGCACGGGAACGCCGGCGCCTGTCGTGAAGATGCCGGAGAAGGTGGTCTGATCGGCCACCAGAAACTCCCGGAACGTGCCCTGGGCCGCGAAGTCGTCCGCCAGGGCGCCCGTCACCTGCTCGACGGTCAGGGCGGCGGCCGTGCCCCGAGCGGCGTTGCTGCCGGTGCGGTTCATATTGGGAAAGGCCATGGTCGTCAGGGCGGCCAGCAGGCCAAGCAGCACCAGGCCCACCAGCAGTTCAACGAGGGTGAGGCCCTGACGGGTCACGGGCGGGGGGGGCGCGTTCATTCGGATCCTCCTGGACCAACCACGGTCACGTGAAAGGGAGTGCTGGACGTCAACACCGTGACGCGGTAGGTGGGGGGATTGCCGCCCAGGCCGGTGACGGTGGCCTGCAATTCGGCGGCCGCGATCTGGCTCCGGAGCGTCGGCCCGGAACTTAAGGAGGCGATAAGGTTGGGGGCCAAGTGCACGGAGTGGCCGGTGTCGGGCGTCATGACCGGGTTGCCGCGCGTGATCTCCTGGCTGATCAGAGCGGCGCTGTCGGCGGCCAGCGTGCCTGCACTCAGGGCCGTGTTGTTGCGTTCGGCCTGCACACTCAGCTGCGCGTAGGTGCCCAGCAGGAGGATGAGAATAACCCCCGCCACCAGGACTTCGACCATCGAGAAGCCGTCCGTCAGGCGCCCCTGTTGTTCTGGGGCCGGGGTGATGGGGGCTGCGGTCTGTGGCGTTAGCATGCGGTCTCCGTCACGGTCCCGTAAAGGGTGAGGGTGAAGCGGGTGCAGTTGGTGCCCGCCTGCCGGATCACGGCGCCGCTGACGCCGCCGGGCGTGGCCTGCAGGTTGCTGGTCAGGGCGAGACCGGTGGGGATGGTCAGGGTGCGGCCGGTTGAGAGCCGGGCAGTCTGCTGATCGGCACTGAGGGTAATAGCAGCGCCCTGGGCCCGGGCTGCAGACGGCATGGTCTGCATCAGATTTTTCAGCTGCAGATCGAAGGTCAGGGCGGTGCTGTCGTTTTGGGAATTCATCATCAGAAGGACGCTGCCGGTCAGCAGGCCAACCATCGTCACGGTGACGAGCAGTTCGGTCAGGGTCATGCCGCCAGCCTTCATTGGCCCTCGCGGAAGGTTTGACCGCCAACAGTGACGGTGGCCACGACGCTGCGCGCCGAGGTCGGCGAGAGCACGCAGCCTGTGACCGCGTCTGGGGCGTCCGGATAGGTGGGATAGGTGGCGTTGCTGCCCAGGGTCACGCCTGCAGGCGCGAAGGTGTGCGCCTTCATGCAGTCCAGGCCGTCAAACATGGCGGCGTTGAGGTCGGGCCGCACAGCCAGCACGCTGTTGGTGGTCTGGGCCGCCAGCTGAGCGTGGGCCCGCGCGGCCTGCGTCCGGCCCCGTTCAAGGCTGCCTGCGTAGGTCATCAGCATGATGCTGCCCAGCAGGGCGAGGATCACCACGACCACCAGCAATTCGACAAGGGTGAACCCGCGTTCCATAGCTCTACGGTGGCGGGGCGCTGGTGCGTCCGTCCAGCGAAGTTGTCGGGGGGGTCGGGGGGGGCCTGTGGGGGCACGGCTGGCAAACAGGGGACGACTTGCCCTCAATCGAGGAAAGGATTCTGCCGATAAAGTTTCAGTTCTGCCGCTCGTGGGTTGTGAATGTTCGCCACCGTCCCAGCAGCGTTTGTCGAGAGCGCAAGCTCCTTTGGGCGTCAGGGCTGGATACTGGCTTACGCCAGGTCGAGGCACTACGCCGGCGCAGGGGCTGGCTGGGATTGACACTGATCACGGTGCTCCGCCCGCGGTTGTTCGGCCTGTGGCGGCTCAGCCTCTCGTGGGGCACAAGCAATACGGACACCGCGTGGTGTCCGTATTGCTACCGGGTGCCGATCATCCGCAAGACTCACCGTTCCACCCGTCGCCACCGTTCTGAGGGATACTCACTCATCTTGGTGGGCGCGCAGCCTCGTTCAGTTATTTTGGTCGTTGCGCGAATCTCGTTCTTTTTGCAGGCTCAGCGCAACTTCCGTGGCCTCATGGTGGGTCGCGCCCCTGTCCCTTTCTCTCTGGTAATCCCTGTCAAACTGATCTTGCCTGGCTTGATCGTTATTGCTGGAGTCGTTGCCCGTCATCGCCACTCCTTTGTCAACTCAGCGTGAAGGTGTCTGAGGCGACAAAAGCAGCTTACTCTCTCTGGAGGGCGGCGTAAGTCTGCAACCGTCTATCGGGTAGTAACCACATTCGCCCGAAAACACCCGTTAAGCGGCGACTGATACCGCGTCAGGCTGGCCTCGGTGTGCAGTGCTGCTTACTTGACTTCAACTGGCACCGAGATTTCTTCGGATTCGGGAAGCTCCAAATTGTATTGCCTGATCACGTTACGCAGTTGCGCCGTGTCACGGAGCACCGTGTCATAGATGAAACGGTAGAAGGGCGCCTCGGTCCGCAGCGCGCGGGCGCGCTCCATGCCAATCAGCTGCGCGACACTGTCGATTTCCAGCGTGCACAGGAGGAGATGAAGGTACGTGCTGAACTCGCTGCGTGCGCCTTCTGTCCCACCCACTGGCACGTCGGGGTATAAGCGCTGTAATTCGGGGAGCGCGGCCTGGACAGCGTCATTCCTCAAGTCGAGGTAGGCGTGCAGTTGCTCATGAATGTAGACGCTGAGCAGCATGGGCCAGCGGTCCAGGTCGATGGGCATGTCTGGGTCAAGCATTTCTGCTCGTCCAGAGCGAATCCGAATGACGAACTCACCATCTTGCCGGAGACACTGCCCCATGAACTTCAGATCCCGGTCGATATGGATGTTGCGGGTCCAATTCCAGGGCGTGAGATCGTACCGATGCATGAATTCCAGCAGGACGCGGCGGGTCAGGACTTCGCCTGGTGATCCATTGGCAAGCGTAATCTCCACGTTGAGCAACGTAACACGCCCAATCTTGCGTATTCGGATGGTTGCAGAGAGGGTGAACCCAATCGTCCCGAATGGAGAACAGAGCACCAAGTATTCGCACAAGAGCCATACTGCGAACGTTCAACCCGATGGCGGACAGAGCTGGCGCCAGAGCGGTCATGAAAGTCCCACGAAGTTCGGGGTCAACCTGATAAAGCGAACTGGCTTGCCTCTAGCCCCTGAGCCTCTCCGCGCGCTCGTCTGCCACTCTAAAACACACTGGAAACCGACTGGCACAACATTCAGGCGCTTAGCGGGTGTTTTCGGGCGAATGTGGTTACTACCCGTCTATGGCGCCCCTGGAAGCCGAGGTGCTGCCTGACACGCATAGGCTTTCGTCAGAAGATGCCGTGCTCATTAACCAGTATCGCCTTGGATGTGAACTGGAGCGGGGGGCACCTGCCCCCCGCTCCAGCAACAAGAACCGTGGACGCTCTTACGTGTTCAGCGACTGAATGATCGTGATGATGGGCATCATGACGCCGAACATCACCAAACCAACAAGTGAGCCGATCACGACAATGAGAATGGGCTCGATGCTGTCATTGACCTTCTGCACCGTCTCGTCGACGCGCTTTTCATAGATTTCACTGAGCGTGATCAGCATGGTGTCGAGACTGCTTTTTTCCTCTCCGTTGCGAACAATTTGCGCAAAATCGGTCGGCACAAGTGCGGGGTAATCTTCGAGAATGTCCGCGATGGGATGGCCCTGGACCACCGCCCGCGCGGCGTTCTGAAAGATGGCGTCGTAGAGTTTGTTGCCGGCGATGCGGCCTGTGAGCTCCATGGCCATGTCCTTGGGCACGCCGGAACTGATCATGTCGGCCAGACTCCGGCTGGTCAGCGCCAGAATGTAATTCCGGATGAGCGGCCCAACCAGCGGAAGCCGCAGCAGCAGGGCGTCGCGCGTGGCCTCGCCTTCCGGTGAGCGGGTCAGCACACGGTAAAGCAGCGGCACACCGATGCCCACAGCGGCCACGATGATGACGAAAAAGGGACTGGTCATCACCCGGCTCATGCCCATCACGATCTGGGTCACGAGGGGCACGGCAACGTTCATGTTCTCGATCAGGGTGACGAACTGAGGCACCACCTTCGTGGAGAGCAGGTACATCACGATCAGGGTCAGGGCCAGGGTAAAGATGGGCTTGTTGATGGCCTTGCGGACATCCCCCGCGATTTTGGCCCGCCAGAAGTGGCTGCTGGCCAGGGTGGCCAGCACTTCAATGTCCCGTCCCGTCACGCGCGCTGTTTCCAGAAGCGCCACCGTGACCTCAGCAAAGAGGGGCTGCTGACTCATGGCGGCGGCGAGGTCCTGCCCCTCCTCGCGCAGATCGCGCTCCATGGAGAGCGCGCTGCGCTTGAGTTTGGCATTGGTGGTGGAGCGTCCAGCGCTGCGCACGGCGTCTGGCATCGGCGTCTCGGCGGTGAGCAGGGTCGAAATCTCTTTGAAGAACAACCCCAACTGGTTGTCGCTGGGCTTGCGCTCCAGCAGCACCACGTCTTTGTGCTCCTTGATCGTCGTGACGGAGATGTTCCGGCTTTGCAGCTGCTCCAGGGCCTGCGGCTGGTCAATGGCCTCGATCATGCCCTTGCGGGGCTTGCCGGTGCGGCGGTGAACGCCCTGGTAGCGGAAGGTGCGGACTTTGACGTTCGCTCTGGGTTTGCGCGGTGGATTGATCATTTTGGGGTGTAGGTGAAGCTGATGGGGTAGCGCTGCCCGGTGACGACGTCCACCGCCGCCCACTGCACCGTGATGGGGCCGGGCTGCGTGGTGCGGACCGAAAGGGTGCCAATCTGTGCGCTGCTGGGGGGCAACAGGCCAGGTTGCCCGCTGCTGTCGCGGGTGTTGAGGCGCCCGCTGAGAAACGTCTCGCCCTGCCGGATGGTCAGTGAACTGGGGTCCAGGCGCACGGTCAGCGCCGGACTCCGGTTGGTCAGGGCAAAGCTGATCACGGTCGTGTCCTCCCGGGTCTGGCCTTGAAAGCTGCCCGAGAGAAACGGCGGCAACTGGGTGGGCCCGGGGGCGACCGGGCTGGGGGGTGCGGCCGTCGGCGCAGCGGGAACAGGGGGCCTGGTGCCCGTGGCGTCCGCGTAGTTCGCCTCGAACGCCGTCCGTTCTGACGGCGCGGCAATGCGCAGCGGCGTCGGGCTATAGATATAGATATCGATGCCCAGACCACCGTAATTGCTGATGAGGTAGCGGCCGTCGCCCAGCACGACGGTGCCGGCCGGCAGCAGTTCCAGGGAGATGGGCTGGGTCGTGGCGGGGACGCCTGGCGCCACCGTGGTCACGGTGGCCGGCGCGGCGCTGGTCTGGGCCGAGACCTGGCCAGCGCCCAGCGTCAGACTGAGCATCAGAAGAAGGCGGGACAGGGGCATGGCCTATTTACCCGGGGGCACGATGACGCTGCTGCTCGTGCCGTTGGCGCCTGGGGAGGTGGTGGTGCGCGCAGGCCCGGCCGGGGCCGGGGCGGGCAGGCTGGCGGTGCCGGGGGCCACTGGGCCCACCTGGGGCGTGCCTGCGGCGAGATCCGCGCTCAGGGTCAACAGCAGCACCGCGTGGCCTGAGGAGGCCGTGGTTTTTGAGAACAAAGCGCCCAGGATGGGAATGCGGCTCAGCAGCGGAACACCGGTGCGCTGGTTGAGTTCGGTGGTGGTGATGACGCCGCCCAGCGTGACGCTCTGTTTGGGGGCCAGGGTGACCACGGTGTCCACCTGGCGCTTGTTGACGCTGATGGAGCCGCTGGCGCCAAACGTGGGCGCTTCACCGATGATGGTGGAAATCGTCAGTTCGATGCGGCCGTCCCGGGTGGCGCGGGGGGTGACCCGGACTTCGAGACCGTAGTTGTACTCGTCAAAGCCGGAGGTGCTGGTCTTGCCATCGGTACCGGTCGTGGTTTTGGGCACCATCAGCGTGCCCCCGCTCAGCAGGCTCCCGGTGCGGCCGCTCTGGGCGGTCAGGCTGGTGTCCAGCAGGGTTTTGCCGTTGTTCTTGCCTTCACTGGCATTGAGTTTCACGTTGACGGACGGCACGGTCTTGGTGGGGTCGTAGCCCACGCTCAGGCCGCCGCTGCCCCCGCCCACCGTGACGCCCGCGACGCCTGCCTGCCAGTCGATGCCCAGCGAGCGGCCGTCGCTGGTGTCCACCTGCTGCACGTTCAGCCGCACGTTGACGTTGGGCAGTTCCACGTCCAGGTCCTTGATGATGCGCTGCGCCAGTTCGACGTCGGCGCGGGGGCCCTGCAGGATCAAGGTGTTGCTGCGTTCGTCGGCCAGCACCCGCAGGGCGCCGGAGGCGGCGGGGGCGCCCTCTGATCCGGTGGCGGTGCTGGCAGCCCCGCCGCCCAGCAGCGGCGCCAGTACCGTCGCTTTGGCCACGTCCAGCATGACGGTCACGCTCACCACTTCGCGGGCGGCCGCCGCAGCGGTGGGCTGGTCCAGTTGCCGCAGCAGGCCCGCCACAAGGGCGTGATCGGCCGCTGACGCCTGCACCACGAGCTGGGCGGTGCTGGGCACGTAATCAAAGCTTGCGCCGGGCACGCTGCGCTGGAGGGTGGGAATGAGGTCGGCGCCGCCGTGCTGAACCGGGTAGGTCATGACGGCCTGGCCACTCAGGCGCTGCTCTGCCGCCCGCAGTTCTGCTTGCGCGCGCTGCACCTCACCCTCCGTGCCGGTGAGGAGGTAGGCGCCGGCGTCGAGTGGCTTGGCCGTCAGGGTGCTGCTCACCGCCTGCAACACGCGACTCACCGTGGCTTCGGGCAGCCGCACCGTGACGCGGGCCGTGGTGAGCACCGGCGCCGGTGCCGGTGCGGCGCTGACCTGGGCTGCTGGCGCGGCGGCCACCGCGTCCTGAATCAGCGTGGTTACGAGGGCGGCGGCGCGGTCCAGGACAGCAGGATCGCCAATCAGCACGACGCGCGTGCCCGCTGGCGTTACCGTCAGGGTGGGGTAGGCATTGCGCAGGGTGGTGGCCAGCGTCTCGGCATTCAGCGGCGCCGTGGCCAGGCTGCGCTCCTGAGGCTCGGTGACCGGGTCGGCCTCCTGCGCCGTGATCTGCCCGATCAGGGCGAGCGCGCTGTCCAGCACCTGCGGGGTGCCGGTCAGGACAGCGCGCCCGGCGCCGAAGGGATAGGCCTGAAGCCCGGGGGTCAGCTGCACCAGCGTGCCCAGCTGCTCGGTGGTCAGGGGCGTGGAGATGACCCGGCGCTGCAGGGCGGGGTTGCGCAGGGCCCGAATCGTCTCGCTTTTGGCGATGATCAGGAATTTGCCGTCATACAGCGCGTCCAGGCCGGGAGCATGCACCTTGAGCAGGGTCTCGATGGCCTGCCAGGTCGGCACGCCCTTCAGGCTCTGCGTGACGGTCACGGCCGGCACGTCCTGAATCACCAGGTTCAGCCCCGCGCCCCGCGCCAGGGTGCTCAGGGCGGTGCCCAGGCTGGTCTGGCTGGTGGCGGTGAGGTTGACATTCTTGTTGAACGGGGCGGTCCGGGGCAGGGGGGTCAGGGCAGACGCGGAAGCGGCAACAAGGGCGGCGGTCAGCAGCGTGTATTTGATCATGGGGTCTCCACGCGCAGCGTGATGGGGCGCTGGTCGGCCTGACCAGTGAGGATCACTGCCTTGTCCGTGATGCGGCTGACGGTGTAGGCCGTGCCTGGCACCGCCTCACCGGGAATCAGGGTGGCTTCGCCGCTGGGGGTTTGCAGGGTAACCGAGGCGCCAGCGCCGGTGCTCAGGGCCAGCACCTGAAGGGGGGGTGCTGTGGTGGCGCTGGGCGCCGAGGGTCCGGCGCTGGTCGCAGCTGGCGCCGGCGCCGCGCTCGCGGGCGCGTCGGTGCGCCCCATCTGAACAGGCGTGGGGGGCGCGGCCGTCACCGTGGGGCGCGGGCTGACAGGCAACGGCGTCACGGTCACGACCGACGGCTGAGGGAGGGCCGCTGGCGCGGTCGGCACGGCCGCACTGGGGGCCGCCACGGCGCGCGGCGGGGCGACCGGGGCCGGTGCTGGTGCTGGTGCCGGCAGGGGCACCACAATGGGCGCGCTGCTGACGGGCGGCGCCTGCACCGCGGGCGCCGCAGGGGCGGGGACCGGTGCGGCAGCAGGCGGGCTCGTCACTGGCGTGGGCGCGGTGGGGGTGGCCGTCACCGCCCTGTTGGCATCCCGGCCGGAGGTCCGGAACATGTCGGGGACGTCGGAAGCCGAACTGGGTGCGGCGTCAGGGGTCAGTGGCCGGGGCTTGACCTCAGGCGTCTGGGTGCCCGGCGCCGTGGGGACCGGCGCGCTGGTGGGTGTCGCCGGCTCGGCTGGCAAGGGCACGGGCGTGCTGGCCGCGCCGGCCGGCGCTGTTCCTGGGGGCGGTTCAGGGTTGCCCGTGACCGGGACCGGCGCGCCAGCCGTGTTGGCTGTGGGGGTGCCGGGAGAGGACAGGCTGGGACTGGGGGGAGCGCCGAGGGTGGAGAAGCCCGGCGCCGGCGCCGACCGGTTTTGAAGGCTGCGGCCGCCAACAATTGCGACGGTCAGCGCCAGCAGACCCGTGATCCACAGCAGTTGCCGGCGATCTTTCGGGGTCAGGCGGCCCGGCGTGCTGGGTGTGGCCTCAGCTTCCTGCTTTTTGCCGTATTTCTTGGCGATGCGTTCAGCGGGTGTTTCGGCGCGAACCTTGTACAGCGGCGTGTTGGGCGTGGCCGGGGCAATCTCGGCGGCCGCAGCCACCGGCTCTGCGGAGACGGCAGGGGCTGGGCGGCGCAGTGGAAACTTCATGGGGCTCCTGTGGGGGGAAGGGCCGTGGTCGGCGCAGGGGTGGGGGCAGGCGGAATATTGCGGGCGTACGCCACGATCTGGAGGCTCACGTCCAGGTTGTCGGCGGTGCGGCTCAGGACGCCCCGGGTCACCGTCACGGCCCGGTCCAGGGCGCCCAGCGCGTCCAGATAGGCCTGCAGGCCCGGGTAGGTGCCGTCCAGGGTCATGGCGAGCGAGATGGCGGTGATGCCCGGCAGCGGACTGGTGGCGGCCTGCCGGTTGATGCCCTTGACCCTGAGCCCGTGCTGCGCGGCCAGCAAGCGGAGTTCTCGCAGGAGTCCGCCCAGCTGCTCGCGTTCGGGCAACACGGCGTTCAGGTCCTGGGCCTCGGTGGCCAGGGTTTTGGCGCGGGCTTCTTCAATGGGCAACTGATCGGCGCGGGTTTGTGTTTCGGTCTGGAGGATCTGGGCCTGGATGAGGGCCTCGCGGGCGCTGAGGTAGTGCCGCACCTGCGTGAAGGTGAGCCAGCCGCCCAGCAGGACAATCAGGGCCAGGAGGGCCAGGCGCTGCGTGCTGGCGGTCATGGGGTCTGCTCCTTGATGAAGCCGAGGGTCAGGTCAATGGAGCAAATCTTGTCGCAGGCGACCCGCTGAACGTTGGCCGCCAGGGGCGAGGAATTCACCGTATTGACGAGCTGCTCGGTCTGTGAGGGGGTGGCAAGATTGGCGCTCAGCGCGTAGGTGGCCCGCAGCGCCTGACCGTCGAATTCGGGTGCGGCGGGCGCGGCCGCGCCCGGGCCCTCAATCTTGGTCAGGGTGGCGCCGCTGTCGTACAGGGTCAGGGCCAGGCGGCGCAGGTCCGGGCCCAGCTGTCCCCGGTCCTGGGTCAGATTGCGGGCCTGGTCAAGTTGCTGGGCCAGCTGGTCGTTGGCAGTGCGCAGCGCCTCAGCGGCGGCGGCCTGCTGTTCCAGGGCGGCGGTCTGGGCTTCGACCTGGCGGGTTTCCGCCCGGGTGACGCCGCCCAGCACCGCAAACGTCGCGGCGGCCCCACCCAGCAGCAGGCCGCTGGCCAGGTGGGCCGCGAAGTGCTTGAGGGTGACGGGTTCAGCGGTGGGGATGACCAGCGTGGAGAGGCTGCCGGGCCGCTGTTTGGGGTGGGTGATCAGCAGCCGGGCGGCGTCTTCGTCACTGAGGGCCACCGTGTTGATGCTCAGGTCGGCGCCACTGTCGTCCAGGACAGCGTGGATGTCGTCGCGGTATGCGGCGAGGGTGCCCAGGAGCAAAACCGTGATGTCTCCGGCGAGCTGTTGACTGCTCATCACCGTGCCGATCAGCCCCAGCGCGTGCCCTTCCAGGGTGGCGCCAGCCGTCAGGCGTGTGGTTGCCACGTCGACGCTGGAGGGCGTATTGATGGCCAGGGTGACCTGTCCAGGGGCCTGATCACTCGCATGCAGGATCAGCTGCGAATCCTGGTTGTGATGGGCCGCCGCTTCGATCAGGCCAGTGACCAGCGTGACCTTTACCCCGGCGCCGCGCAGCGCGGCCAGGTCTTCCAGGCCAGTGGTGTCAATGGTGGCCCGCAGCATCTCGCGCCGGCCTGCATTGGCCACCAGAATGGCGTTGGTGGGCAGCGCGTCTGGCGATTTGCGCCCGACGGCAATGGTGGCGGCCAACTCGTCGGCCGTGCCCTCAAAAATCTCGGATTCGCGCTGCAGCGGCAAGATGACCGCTGTGGGGCCGCTCAGGCCGACCCGTTTGGTCAGCGATTTGAGGTCCGTCAGGGGGCCGGAGACACTTTTTTTTGGGGTGACCAGCGTGACCTGGTCGCCTGTAATCAGGACCGCGTTGCGGGTCATGCGGTGCGGCCCACGCGGCCATCTTTCAGGCCTTTTTCAACGGTCTCCCGCATGATGCTGCGGCTCATCGCCTGTTCGTTGGAGATCACGCCCTGCTGCGCGGCAAGGATCAGCTGGTCATCCATTGTGACGTTGCCCAGGTCGCCCGAGGATTTCTGGGCGTCGCGGATCAATTGGATGGCTTTTGTCTCGTCCCGCATGATGCTCCGCACGCCCATGTTGGGCTGCAGGACTTCCATGATCAGCTGGCGCATCCGCCCCTGCTTGTCGGGCTGCGTGCGCTTGACCAGCTGCTGGCTGATGATGGCCACCAGGGAATTGGCGAACTGGTGACGCACGCTCTCTTTCTCGCCCGCGCCGTAAAAGCCCAGCACGCGCTGCATGGTGGTCGGGGCGTCCCGGGTGTGCAGGGTGCAGAAGACCAGGTGGCCTGTTTCGGCGGCCTGCAGCGCGGCCGTCATCGTCTCTTTGTCCCGCACTTCGCCGAGCAAGATGATGTCGGGGGCCTGACGCATCGCGTCCTCCACGCCGTCCAGAAAGGTCGGTGTGTCGTTGTCAGGGCCCACCAGGCGCTGATGGATGATGGACTTGTTCTCCCGGTGGATGAACTCAATGGGATCTTCAATCGTGACGATGTGACCCTCTTCCGAATCGTTGAAGTGCCGGATCATCGCGGCCAGGGTGGTGCTTTTGCCGCTGCCGGTCGCACCGGTCACGATCACCAGGCCCCGGCTGCTGACCACGATGTTCTTCAAGGTGTCTTCCAGCGACGACATGTTCTCTTTCGGGGGTTGGACCAGCAGGCCCAGATCGTCGATGGTGGGCACTTCGCGGCTGATCACGCGCATGATCAGAAATGGCATGCCGTTGGACAGCCCCACATTGATGCGGAAATTCCAGTTGGCAATCACGGTGGAATAGTTCAGGCGCTGGTGCTCGCTCAGGGCCACCCGAACCTTCGCTTCTTCGTTCAAGGACTGATGGGTATTGGCGATAATCGTCAGCAGATCTTTTTCGGTGAGGCGGTGGTAGGCCTTGTAGTGCTTCCAGACGCCATTGAGTCGGGCCCGGGGATGGCCGGCGGGCGAGAACGCAATGTCGCTGATGCCTTCCTGCGTGGCTTCCTCGACGAAATCGTTCAGGTGATCCGTGATGTTCAGCATCGTTTCAGTGGTCATGGTCTCCTCAGTGCTGGGCGCCGTGCCGGTAGGTTTGGACTTCCGAGAGGGTGGTCAGGCCAGCGGCCAGTTTGGTCAGGGCGTCTTCGTACAGCGTGCGGAAGCCATGTTCCCGGGCCAGCGCGACAATGGCGGATTCGGCGGCGTTCGCGCGGATGGCCTCCCGCACAAGACCACGCACCGGCAAAATTTCCTGGATCGCCACCCGCCCCAGGTGACCGTGTCCGTCACACCGCGGACACGCCGGGTTGTTCCCAGCCACACGGATGGGGGTGGTGCTGGGAATGTCAGTCCCGTCGAAGAGGTCGGCGGGCGGCGCCTGCACCACGCTGCAGTCGGGGCAGGGGCAGCGGATGAGGCGCTGCGCAATCAGGAGCCGGACACTAGGGGCAATATCGAATGGGTTGGCATTCATGTCTTTGAGCCGGGTGATGATTTCGGCCGCGCTGTTGGTGTGGATGGTGGCGAGCACGAAGTGGCCGGTTTGGGCCGCCTGCATGCCCAGACGAACGGTCTCGGGGTCCCGCATTTCGCCGATCAGGATGACGTCGGGATCCTGGCGCAGCACGGCCCGCAGCGCCTCCTGATCCCCCAGGCGCATCTCGGGGTTCAGCGCGTCGGGATTGAGCTGCACCTGCGTCACCGTGTCCATGCGGATTTCGACGGGGTTTTCGATGGTGGTGATGTTGATGTCGGGCCGGTCGATGTGCCGGGTGATGGAGTACAGGGTGTTGGTTTTCCCGCTGCCTGTGGGCCCACTGATGATCAGGATGCCGTTGGTGTGGTCAAGCCCCCACTGCAGGAGGGCGCGGTTGGAGGGGGTCATGTGCAGCTCGTCGAGCGGAATGATCTGCTCGGGGGAACTGAGCAGCCGCAAGACGGTTTTCGGGCCGTACACCGTGGGGAGGATGTTGACGCGAATGTTGAAGATCTGCCCCCCCACCTCCACCTCCATATGGGCGTCTTGCGGCTTGACCAGGCGGGCATTGCTGACGCCGCCGCGCACCCGCAGGTAGTTGGTGAACTGGTCGTGGAGGTTGCCGGGAATTCGGGTGAAATCCCTCAGGCGGCCGTCCACGCGCAGCCGCACGCGCGTATCGGTTTTGGTGGGCTGGATGTGAATATCGCTGACCCGGTTGGTTTTCGCTTCGCGCAGAACAGCGAAAAAGAGCTGTGACATCGCGCTGTCTTCGGTGTCCTGCTCGGGCGCGGCTTCCGGACGGGTGCGGGTGCGGCGATCACTCTCCGCCTGCAAGGTTGCGAAGGCCGTGTGCTGGGCGTAGGTGCGCTCGATGTAAGCGTTCAGGTCGCTGACGGTGGCCACCACGAACGTGACGTCGCGGTGCAGGATGTCTTCAATCTTCGCGCCCAGAAACGTCGTGTGCATGGTGGCCACGACGCACACCAGCGCGCCGTCCGGGCCGTTCTGATACGGCACGACGTGGTTCTCCAGCACCAGTTTTTCAGGCAGGAGATCTTTGAGCTGGGGGTTTGGAGGATCACGCCGAAGATTCACCTGCTGGACGCCCTTGCTGGTGGCGTAGGCTGTCGCCAGCTGCTCTTCGGTGATCCGGCCAGCTTTGAACAGCACCTGATCCAGGCTGGCAATGTTCTGTTCACCTGGCTGAATATCAACCCCCTGGGCAATCAGGGAGTCGACGATGCTCTTGCGGGCCGGCGTGGTGCGCCCAGCACTTGCCGTGGTGGTCAGTGAGGGGGGGCGTTAGGCCGGCAGCTTGCTCAGCCCGTTTTGTACGGCGTAGTCCAGCGGATCGGGCGTCGCATTCGGATCATGCGGGTCGGTGACGCTGCCCATGCTGTGGAGGGTCTGCTCGATCTCGCTTTCACTCACCCCCAGGCCACGCAGCACCGTCAGGAGGCTGTCTGACGACTGCATAAAAGCGCCCTTGTACTTGAACCGAGTGCTGAAGTCACTCGTGACGGCGACAAGAAATGCAGATTCTAAGGAAGAGATCTTCGGGCGCACGTATCTACTTTGGCGGGGCGCTGGTGCGCCCAGATACCCCCCGCCCTCCCCCCTTCAGGGGGGGTGTCCAGACCGACCAGCGCCCCTGGAGCCTGCCTCCCATGATGGGTTGGCAGCACACCGCGTTGAATCTGAGTGTCTTTGCGCCTCTGGCGGGCCTGGGCGTGTGGGCCGGCCAGGACCAGGTGGTGCTGGCGGTGGGGGCCGGGTATCTGATCGGCACACTGTACGTGACGCCAGACCTCGATCTGCCGCTGAACGACGCGGCGCGCCGCTGGGGACCGCTGCGCTTTATCTGGGTGCCCTACCACCGCCTGTCTCGGCACCGGGGGATGTCCCACACCTATGTGCTGGGGCCGCTGATTCGGCTGCTGTATCTGGCCGTCCTGATGTGGCCCCTGGTGGCCCTGTTCAGGCCGGAAATCGACACCGGGAGGGCTGCCCAGGTGCTCGCCGGGTATTTGGCGTCCCAGTGGCTTCACCTGCTGGCGGACGGTTATTGGCCGGTGGGGCGCCGGCCCCGCCGCACATTGGCAAAGCGCACCAGCGCCCCTTGATTGTGGGGAGCATGACGCTTGATGCCCGTACCGTGCTGCCCACGGCTCTTCTTTCTGCGCTGGACTGCTTGGGCGATGATCATGGCTGGCGGGTGGCGCAGCTGTGCGGCGGCGTCGCGCTTCGCCTGGGCCTGGACGTGCAGGTGGCCACACTGGCAGGCGCCGTGCACGACGTGGGCAAGTTGGCGGTGCCGCTGAGTGTGCTCAACAAGCCGGGCCCGCTCTCGCCCGACGAGCAGCAGCTGATGCGGCGCCATGTGCCGGAAGGACTGGCGATTCTCTCGGCCCTGTGGCCAGCGGCGCCCGCCACGGTGTATCAAGCGGTGGCGCAGCACCATGAGCGGGAAGGGGGCGGCGGGTACCCGAACGGGGAGACGCGCCTGACGGCCCTGGCGGCCGTGCTGGCCGCCGCCGATGTGTATGACGCCCTGCAGTCGCACCGGCCGTACCGGCCAGCCCACACCCCAGCTGAGGCCTACCGGCTTACCTGCCAGGAAGCGCTGCCCCAGTGGGCGCTGGCCGCGCTGGGCGAAATGGTCGGCATTCGTGTGGCGAGCTGACCCGGCGCGTCAAAGCCAGCTGGGCAGCGCGTCTTCCTGGGCCGCGCGCGGCGTGGTGGTCTTCAAATGGGCCACGGCCTCCTGGTGATGGCGCCGCGCGGCGTCGGCGTCGGCTGCCCGGGCCAGAATGGTCCATCCCGATTCCGTGATGTGCGCGGTCTGGAACACCTCGTCGCGGGGCGCGTAGAACTGAAAAAACGTGATGATCACGTGGAGGCCTTCGAAGGTGCCGTCCAGAATGAACGTGTCCACCAGCCGGCCCCTGGCCCGCCACCAGAAGTCCGGCAGGTCCTGTGCTGGGGTGAGGGCCTGGACCCGGTACTGGCCCTGTTCGAGGACATACACATGGCGTGGGCCAGAGGGGTCGGCATTCGGCGGGGGCTGCAACACGGTCCACAATGAGGCGTTGACCGGCGTTTGATCCGTAGGCATGGGCACGTCCTCCTTGAGGCGTCGTTGGGGCAGTGTAGGTCGGGAACCAGGGGACCGGGAAGATGACCGGCACATTTTAAAACTTTTTCAAGTAAATCTGCTCTTGGCCACAATTGCTCAGCAGTGAGCTGGGGGGTACTAGACCCCTCAAAACTCTTTGCAGGGGCCTTCCTGGCCCTCCTGTGAGGGCGCTCCTGGCGATGCCGTCCATCACAGTGTTTTTTCCTCCGGTCTTTCGACAGCGCGAACCGTGGCTACGAGGCTGCCGCTTAGTCGCCCTCTTCTCTGCTCTAACCCGTATTAGAGAAGATATCTTGAATTGTGACCCGTGTGTTCCCTGAACTCCGATGGCATTTTGACTCCACTGACCACCCCGTTGCGGCTGAGGTCGCACACTGGTTTGAAGACGTCAGGGACTTTGACCTCGTGCCACTAAGTGACGACCCACGGCTTACAGCGGACATCCATGCCCACATGCCCATCCTGAAACATGACGCCGAAGTATTACATCGGCGGTGGATGCCCCCATTGCCTTTTTACGACGAATGTTACGACTTGGATATTCTGATTCGCCAGGTCAACGCTGACCTGTTCACAACGCTTCCAGAAGTCCAAGGCGTTCATGGCCGATACACCTCTGGCGGACGCCCGATGATCCTGCTGCTGTGCGCTGTTTCCGATCCACAACGGCTGTCTGCCACTTTGATCCACGAATTCGGTCACCATCTTAAGTACATGAATGGCCCGTCCAAGGATGGGTTCCCTATGGCGAATTGGCTGCTTGAGGAAATATTGGCTGAACAGTTGGTCGCAGACTGCTGTGGCTTCACGTATCTCACCCATAATAAGAGCTGCCCTCCTCAAGCAAAGGAAACAGTCCATCGCTTCCTGATTGAAGAAGAGGACCGGGACAACTTGGACTTGTATGACGAAATTGTTGATTTCACTGATTCTCGTGACAGCGGTCTACATTGTTACGCGTTGGCAAATGAACTGATTCGCCTCCAGCGTTGGACGTTCGCCGAATTACTGAAGATGAATGACCGCGCTTTCCGTGCAGCACTTCTTGAGAGCACCGACTTGTGGACCGATCAAGGCGACGCGGGTGAGGTTTCGTGACTCTCGCTCAATACCAAGGTGACCTCCTCGCGCAAACTCGGGAATGGACGAATCTGCATGACGATGAACTGCGCCGCCGCGCCGTGAAGGCCGCTGGCGAAAAGGATGTCGGCGCCCTGGTGTCCCTCACCACCGCCTACCTGGCCCACCAAGGTGGCAGTGGTGTGCTGACCAGCTCCCGGACCATTGAAGCCTACGAACTTGGCGCCCGGCAGTTTCTCGAGTACGCCACCGATCAGGCGGTGAACCTCCTGCGGCCGGGCCGGCATGACGCCCAGGGCTACATCAACTACATGCTTGCCAGTGGCCGGAAACCAGCAGGGGTGCAGCTCAAGGTCGCGGCGGCCGGGTGCCTGTACCGCGCCCTGCGCTGGGCCGGGGCCACCGACGCCGACCCCTTCAGGGACGCCAAGGTGCCCAAGGACCGCACGCCGGGCATAGTCAAGCGCCCCCCCTACTCCGAAGACGAGCTGGCCGACGTGCTGGATCACGCCGACGTGCACGTGAAGTTCCTGCTCTTCGTCACCGCACATGCCGGGTTGCGCATCAGTGAGGCGCTGGCGCTGCAGTGGGACGACGTGGATGAAGCGGGTCGGCGCCTGCATGTGCGCAGTGGCAAAGGGCGCAAGGCGAGGCTGGTGGCCATGAGCACCAGTCTTGCGCGCGCGGCCCGGCACTACCGGGGGATGTACGGCCCCGGTGGACCGGATCACAGTGACGGCAAGCGCACCACACCTCGCGAGCACGTTTTTCGGTACGGCCACATGATGACCGCCCGCTACCACGTGGAGAAGGCGTTTCAGGCAGCGGGCGTTCCGTTCAGAGGCTTTCACCCGGGGCGGAAGTATGCCGGCACTCGCCTGCTCCGGCAGATCAAGGACTTTGGCCGGGTGGCGGCGCACCTGGGGCATGAAAGTGTCGATACGACGCGAAAAGGCTACGCGCAGCTGGCCGCCGATGACCTCAAGGATGATCTGGCCGGATGGTAGGTCAGCTAAGCCGAAGAGAGACCATCCGAGGCGCTCAACCTGACTCGTCACCCGGGGGCGTAAGCGAGGTGCATTTCCTTCGTGCGGAGGTGCAGGCGCTGCCCGGTCATGCGGGCATCCTAGCGCGCCGTGACGCGTGAAACCGTGCTGCTTTAACTCGCCTGGAGACGGCTGAGCTCGGCCGGCAGGATGAACGGCGTCATGGGCGCGGCGCCGTTGAGCAGCTCGCCACTGGCGCGGTCGAATTTGAGTTCCTGTTCGCCCAGACTCAAACGGATGGCCCGCCGGGTGACGCGCAGCTTCCGGGCCAGCCGCACACGCAGCAGGGGCCCCTCGTAGACACATACGGCGATGCCTGTGCCGGGCGGCGGGGGGACGGCGACCCTGGCCTGCCGCGCCGCCCGCTCAAACAGTTCCAGGTGCGGGAGGTGGATGGCCACGAACGGTGCCTCGACGCCGCCCAACAGCGTCAACCCCTCTTCCGCCCAACTGCGCAGCAGGCGCCGGTGTTCCTCGGCCAGGGCCTGCAGGCGCTCTTTGAGCAGGTCCAGTGGAATGGGGGTCTCGCCCCCCAGGAGGGGCAAGGTGCCCCGGGGATCCGTGAGCTGGGCCACCCGGGGGCCACGCCGCTGGGGCAGCGTGGGGACCTCGGCCATGCTGGCGGCGGCCGCCGGGTCCACGCGGGGCGCCGCTGACAGAGCCGCGCCTGCGCTGGGAACACCCAATGCAGGCGCCGGGCTCGGCACCGGCCGGGCACCTTCCGTCGCGGGCAAGATGCCCGGCGAGACGAAGTCCTGCACCGCCCAGCGTTCAGCTCCATAGGCAAAGCGCAGCACCTGCTGTGCCCGCGTCACCGCCACGAACTGCACGGCGCGCTCTTCGACGGGGTCGCCCTGGCTCATGGGCATGAGTTCCGGATACAGGATGGTCACCCGGGGCCATTCTTTGCCCTTGGCGCGGTGCACGGAGGTCAGCAGCACATCGGCGTCCCCGTCGTCCCGGCACAGCTGGGCGAGGAGTGTCAGGGCGTCTTCCCGCGTCCCTTCCCCGGTGCCCCTCGACACGACCCAGGCGATATAGCGCAAGCAGCGGGCGACATCGAGCAGTTCGGTCAGGGCGCGCCTGGCCCCCTGGTCGCCGTCGGCCGCGCGGGTGGCCAGGGGGTCCGCCAAGGGGGCGAGGTACGCCCGCACCAGGTCCGTCACGGCGTCGTTGGCAAACGGGCCCTGGGCGGGTAAGGTTCCTTCCAGCCCCTCCCTGAGCCGCTGGGCCAGGTCGCGGCCAGTGACCGCCACGCTGACGTCCTTGGCCATCAACTCCAGGGCCAGACGAATCAGGGGCGCGTTGGTGCGGCACAGCACCACGTCGCCCCGCGTGTAGGTGGCGCCCTCCGCGCTGATGTGCTCGACGCGGCCGGGGTTGGCGCCCGGTGCGGGCCGAATAAAGTCGCTGTGGGCCCGCGCGTAGCGCACCACCTCCTGCGGGCAGCGGAAGGACACGCTCAGGGGCAGTTCGACTGCGTCCACAGCGTGTTTCAGGCGGCTCAGCGCCTCCCGGTCTGCGCCGCTCCAGACGTAGATCGCCTGGTCGCTGTCCCCGACGAAGATCAGGCGCCCGGGGCGGTCGTGATGCCCCGTGAGCCCCAGAAGGTGCAGCACATACTGCTGGCGCAGCGGGGTCAGGTCCTGGGCCTCGTCCACCAGGGCCAGCGGCACCGAGGCGGCGCCGTACCCTCTCGTGGCGGGCAGCCACAGCATGTCGGTGAAGTCGGCCAGGCGCTGCGCCTCCCACAGGCGCCCGCCGACCTCGTGCATCGCCGGAATGAGGGTGACCAGCACCTCGGGTCTGCCTTCCCACTCGGCGCGGTCGGCAAGCTGTTGGGCCTGGGTGTCGTCCAGGGTCAGCCAGTGTTCCTCACGGGCGATGCTCCAGGCGCGCGCGGCCGCGCTCAACACCTTGCGCGTCCCCGTGACGGTCAGGGCCGCGACCTGCCGGGCTTTGTCGTCGTGCAGCTGGACTGGGCCCGAGGCGACGTCGTGCAGGAGGCGGTACCCGTGGGCGTGCAGGGTCATGGCCCGCATCCGGGGTGGAAGCCGGGCCTGCAGGTCGCTGACCGCGTGCTTGTTGTAGGCGAAGTACACGCCGCGCCCCAGGTGCCAGGCGGCTTCGACCAGGGTGGTGGTTTTCCCGGCGCCGGCGGTGGCGCGCAAGAAGACATGCCGCCCCGTGTCGCGGACGACGGTCATGAAATGCTCCTGCTCAGCTGTGAAGTGCGCTGGAATCGCCCGGGTCGTCACGCGCTGCCTCCTTCCTACACGGTAATCCAAGAATGGGTGCCCAAGCAGTGACTGGTCCCAAAGTCGGCGCCCGGCCAGCAGAGAGACGGCCGAACTGGGTCACTCGGACGGTAGGGCACCGCGTGCGGCTGCGCCGAAAAGATGTACCTCTTGTCTTGCAAAAGATGTACATCTTTTTTTAAGATACCGCTATGCCAACGCCGAAGACGCCTCACGCCGTGAAAACGCGTGACCTTCGGGCCGCGCTCGCAGACGTCCTGCAACGGGTGGAGCGTGGAGAGCGCGTCCTGATTGAGCGTTACACCGACCCCGTTGCTGCGCTGGTGCCGCTCGCCGACTATCAGGCGCTCCTGCGCCTGGACGCCCACCCAATCACAAAGGAGCAGTACATGGCACACCGCATCGTCGTCAGCAACATTTCGGGCGGAGAAGGCAAGACGTCCATCACGCGCGAACTGGCCCTGACCCTCGCCGATCAGGGCTTTAAGGTGGCGCTGATCGACTCCGACCCTCAGGGCTCCCTGACCAAGAACCTCGGATTCCACGACCCGGTGGACGGTCTGGAGCGCGCGGAACTGCCGGGGTACCAGCGCGAGCACACCATTCTGAGTGCGTTCGAGAACGACGACCAGCCGCGATTGGGCCCGCCCCTTCAGATCTTTGGGGTGGACGTCTGGGTGTCCAATGACGCCCTGTACGAGGCCGATCAGAAGATCGGCGCGGACCTCACCAAGATGGGCAACCTGCGCGAAGCGG
The DNA here is from genome assembly GCF_020166415.1 of Deinococcus multiflagellatus. Taxonomy (NCBI): domain Bacteria; kingdom Thermotogati; phylum Deinococcota; class Deinococci; order Deinococcales; family Deinococcaceae; genus Deinococcus; species Deinococcus multiflagellatus. Next base: position 10,366 of record NZ_JAIQXV010000012.1, on the reverse strand, counting down.
TCGACGACATTGCGCCCCTGTACGACTTCATCCTGATCGACACCAAGCCCGGGATCACCCCGCTGCTCAACGCCGCCGTGTCGGCCGCCGACCACCTGATCGTGCCCATCAGTGGTGACAAAGGGTTCGAGAACCTGGACAAGATCGTCAAGCTGGTTAAAGGTGCGCGGCCCTACGCGCCCGGGCTGGGCATCCGCATGTTCATTCCCAACCGCGTGCGGTCGACCACCAATGTGTACAAGGACATGCTGGCCATGATGCAGGAGTACGCTGCCGTGGCCCCTGTTTCCAGCCCGATCCGGGACAGTGTGCTCATGATGGACGCGCAGCGCGCCCGCAAGCCCCTGGTCAAGCACAAGCCGACCGCCGACATCACCGACGACGTTCGCCGCGTGGCCCGTGACCTGCTGCGGGAACTGGGGGTGGCGACCACCGCCGAGCCGGTGACCCCATGAAAGGCGGCGTTTCCCGCGCGGCGGTTGGGGCCCAAGCCCTTCTCGCCGGTCTGAAGGACGCGCCGGCCGACGCGGAGCTGGCCCTGAGCGCCATTGAAGTGGTGCCGGGCTTTAACCCCCGGCGCCTGCTGGGCGACGAGGCGTTTACGCCCCAGGCCCTGCAGGCGCTGGCCGACAACATCCGCGAGTTTGGGGTCCTGCAGCCGGTCCTGGTGCGGCGTGACAGGGCCCGGATTCTGCTGGTGGCTGGGGAACGCCGCCTGACCGCTGCGGGCCTGGCGGGCCTCAAGACCATTCCGGTCATCTACCTGGACGTTGACGCTCAGCGGGCCGAAGAGATTGCGGTGCTGGAGAACGCCCAGCGTGAGGATCTTGACCTCGTCACCGAAACCCTGGTCGGCTTCAAGTTGCTCGCCCGGCACCTGCAGCGGGATGAGGACGGTGTGGTGGCCTACCTGCAGGATGTGCGCAAAGGGCGCCGGGCCGATGACCTGGGGGCCGAGACGCTGCTGCGCCGCCTGTACGGCACCGGCGTGAGCGTCTGGAGCCTTCAGCGGGCCCGCATCCTGAAGATGACGGCCGCCGAGCGTCAGGCGGTGCAGCGCAAGCAGCTGGACGCCAAGGCGGTGGGGGAACTGGTCCGGCTGCCGGAAGGGCCCGCGCGCGCGGCGCTGCTGGCGCGCGCCGTCGCTGAAGGCCTCAGTGCCCGGCAGGTGCAGGAGCTGGTGCGCGCCTCGGCGGCGCCGGCACGCCGCCCTCTGGACCTGCAGGCCGCCACGCTCCGCAAGCAGCTGGGGCGGGTGACGCGGTTGAAGGGCGACGACGCCCTCCGGGCCCAGCAGCTTCTTGAGGAGCTCAATGCCCTGCTGGGCCCGGAGCGAACCCGCGCACCTCAGCGGTAACCACAGGGACAGGGCACCAGCCGACGGCTGGTGCCCTGTCCGCGCCGCGCTAGAACCGGTGCGACACCGACAGTTTCAGGTTGTCGCCGGTGCTGGTGTAGTAGGACTGGGTGCCCTGCCGGCTGTACACCCAGAAGTTGTACTGGCTGGCATTGGCGCCGATGGTGCCGGCACCGGCCACCGCAGGGCCCGCCACGAAGCCGGCCGTGTAGGGCTGGACCTCGATGCCCTGGCAGGCTTCAGTGACATCGGCGCCCAGCGCGCCCGGCGAGGTGGCGTAGGTCTGGTTGGCAATCTTGTAGGCGGTCTGTGCGGTGATGATGGCCCGGCCACATTGCAGGGCCGCGACGTCGTGGGGTCGGCGCTGCGACTGGCTGAAGGTCGGGAGCAGGAGCGCAGCCAGCACGCCAATAATGGCGATGACCACCAGCAGTTCGATCAGGGTGAAGCCCTGGGTGTGGCGTCCATGCATAGGGTTCTCCAGGTGGGGTGATGGGCGGAGGTGACGCTGGGCTGGTCGGCCCTGTCCGGCGAAGGCGGTGCTCACAGGCCCCACGCGCTCCAATGGGGGCGCTGTTGCGATTCGGTGAAGGTGGGCAGCCGTAGGGCGGCCAGTCGGTGAAGGTGGGCAGCCGTAGGGCGGCCAGGACGCCGATGATGGCAATGACGACCAAGAGCTCAATCAGGGTGAAGCCCTGGGTGCGCTGTGTCGGCGTCATCAGAGACCCCACACGCTCCACTTGTAAAAGAAGAGTTTGCAGGGCCGGCCGTTGCAGGTCGGATCGTTGCCGTTGCTCACGTACGCGCCACTGCCGCTGTTGTTGGCCACGAAGAAGACGGGAAGACCGCGGGCGTCTGTATCGTTGATGGCATACTCACTGCCCGTCTTGGACGTGGGCACAGCGTACGGCATGATTCGCTGCCCTGCACACGCTTCCTGGACGTCCGCACCGAATACGTTGGGGTTGTACGGTGGCGTGGGGAGCGCGCCGCCGTTTGACGCTTTGTAGGCGATCGCGCCCGTGAAAATGGCGCGGCCACACTGGAGTGCTGCCACGTCATACGGTTTCTTCTGCGCCTCGCTGAACGTTGGCAGAAGGATGGCCGCCAGCACGCCGATGATGGCGATGACGACCAGCAATTCGATCAACGTAAAACCTTGGGTACCGTACTTCATAGGGGCTCCTGAGCGCGCAGCTCACCAGGGGAAGAGACGATTCAAGCGGGTCCCGGCCGCCGTCTGGCCGTCATTGCGGTTGAACAGGTAAAACCCGGTGCCGTTCGGATGAAACACCTGAAAGCCGTAGTTCTCAGCGCTGGCGCCGATGCTGTTTGATACGCTCGCGCCGGGGTTATCGGCACGGGCTGTGTCCGGTGTAACCAGGACGCCCGTGGAGATGCAGGCCTCCTGTACATCCGTGCCCATATTGGCCAGGGCTGGCGTGAAACTGCCGCGCTCCAGGCGCGTACTGTTCTGAAAGGTGACGATGGCCCGTCCACACTGCACGGCCGCAGCGTCATTCGGCTTTTTCTGGGCTTGAGCGAACGTCGGCAATAGAAGGGCCGCCAGCACGCCGATGATGGCGATGACGACCAGGAGCTCGATCAGGGTGAAGCCTTGCGTCTTCTGTTTCATGGGTGCTCCAGATGTGTTGAGCGCGAGGCTCACCAGGTGAACAAGCGATTGAGTTTGTTGCCGGAGCCAACGGGGTCGGGAGCGCTCGACAAGTACCGGTAAAAGCCGGTGCCCGACGGGTGCCAGACCTCAAAGGCGAGGGTCGTGGCATTGCTCTGAATCTGGTAGGCCACGATGCCCTGGGCGTAGGTCGCGCCGTGGTGGTTCAGGCGCACCCCAGCCGCCTGGCAGGCTTCCTGCACGTCTGTCCCCAGCGCGCTCAAGTCGCTGGTGTACGTGCCGGCGCTGGCCCGGTACGCCGTGGACGCCGTGACCACAGCGCGGCCACACTGCAGGGCCGCGACGTCATAGGGGCGCTTCTGCGACTCGGTGAACGTGGGCAGCAGCAGGGCGGCCAGCACGCCGATAATGGCGATCACGACCAAGAGCTCAATCAGGGTGAAGCCTTGCGTGCGGTTCAGAGCCGCGTGCGGGTGAGCGGCTGGGGCAGGAGAAAGGGTCTGCATAGGGGATCACCAGCGGAACAGGCGGTTCAGCCTGTTGCCGTTGTTCACAGGGTCGGGCGATTCGTTCCAGTAGCGGTAGAAGCCGCTGCCTTGCGGGTGGAACACGGAAAACGCCAGGGTGTTGGCACCGCTGTTGAGCTGGTATGCGGAGGTGGCGGCCGTGTTGGTGGCCGCGTGTGCGTTGAGTTGCACGCCAGCCGCCTGGCAAGCTTCCTGTACGTCGGCGCCGAGTGCGGCCGGACTGGCCGTGTACGAGCCGGTGCTGAGCTTGTACGCGGTGGCGGCCGTCACCACGGCCCGGCCGCACTGCAGGGCCGCGACGTCGTAGGGGCGCTTCTGCGACTCGGCGAACGTGGGCAGCAGCAGGGCGGCCAGGACGCCGATAATGGCGATGACCACCAAGAGTTCTATCAGCGTAAATCCTTGCTGGCGCGCGTGGTTCTGAGGGCCACTTTGCATGATTCTCCTTAGAAGGGGGTGGCGGTCAGCTGATCGCCAGTCTGGGTGTTGGTGTAATAGATGTGGCGGCCCTGTGGATGCCACACCCAGAATTCGAGGTCGCCATCTGCTGTTGCCGTCACTTCGGCGTTTCCTGCCGCCGTTGGCTGGGTCGGTGCCACGCTGCTGATCTGCACCCCATTGGTGGTGCACTGCCGCGCGACGTCGCGGAACTGGGTGACCGGACCTGGGGGCACGGGTTGGCTGCCCACCCGGTACTCCGTCAGCTGCACCAGAATGGTGTGGTGGCAGGCCTGGGACGCGGTGTCGTAGGGGCGCCGCCGGGTCTCCAGAAAGGACGGAATCATGATGGCGGCGAGGACCCCCATGATGGCCATGATCAGGAGCATCTCAATCAGCGTAAAGCCGTCGGTGGGGCTGCGGGGTGGGTGTCTCTGCCGCGTCATGCCTGGAGCATCATGGGGCGCTGGTGCGCCCGGCACCCTCCCCCCCGGTGGGGGCACCCCCTCACGGCTCCAGAAAGATGAACGCCCCCCGGTCCGCAGCGGCCAAGGCGTCTCTGGCTGAGATCAGGTAGGCGTAGACGACGACGTGACCGCGAAAGCCGCGCCGGCAGGTGGGAATCATGGGCACGCCCGGCGCACATTCGGGGGCCTGAGGGTCATCGTTCCAGATGCGCACCTGGGCCAGTGGGCCTTCTCGCCGCAGGGCGTTTTCCATCTGGGCACGGAACAGCCGCTCGCTGCCGGACCAGTGCGGCCGGACCTGGGTCCCATTGGGAACGCCCCGTCGGCGGTGCAGGTCGGCCAGCAGGTCCTGCACTTCCCGGCGCTCGCTCAGTTCACACAGCGCGTAGATATCGGTGGCGGCGGACAGAGTGGTCATGGGGTCCAGGGGAGGGGGCCTGCCCTTAAATGGCGTCCCACTCGACGATAGGCTGAATGACCCGCACGGCTGTGACCAAGTTGGCCGCACGCTGAAGGTCGTACTGGGCCAGGGTGGTGTCGTGGGGCCGGCGCGGCGTGGTCAGGGCGCCCACATGCTGCTCCAGGGTGTGAAGCAGGGCGTTGAAATGCACGTCCCGCTGCAAGGCATAGACCCGGTCATTGTGGATGAGGGGGGTCAACTGCCGGGTGGAGGCGATGGGCCGGGGGGGAAAGTGCACCACGGACAGGGGCGAGCGGTCGGAGATGTCTTTCAGCACAACCAGGGCCCCGGTCGCGGTCAAGCCTGTCGCTTCCGGCAGATCGCTGGTCACGACAATGAACAGCTGTGGGCAGTGTGCCGCCAGGCCGTGCAGGTGCAAGGCGGTGGGGATCAGGGCAGCTGAGGTCATCAGATGCGACAGGGTGACAGCTCGGGCCTGGGGCGGCAGCGGCAGATTGAGCGGGGCGGGGGTCAGGGTCATGGCCGCACAGTGAGGGAGCGGTGGTGCGGCGTGCATAGGGGGGGACTGGGGGTATCGGTGGGTGCCGTCATGTCTGCACTGGGGGAAGCGAGGTTCACATCAGGCCGATGGGGGCCTGGGCCGCTCCTCAAGTCGGTGTGGCCCAGAGAGTCAGGCCTGGATCGACCACGGCGGCGGGCAATGCGCTGGGCGTGCAGCCCCGGGATGGAGGGGCCCTGTGGAGCTCAGGGTTGCAGGTGGAGAGCGCTGCGGCCCAGTGGGGAGGACAGACATCAGATGGGGTATTCACCCATCATGTTGACCGGCGCTGGGCGTGGATCTGCTGCACGGCCGTCCGGTACGTGGGCGAGAGGCCCACAGGGCGGTCAGGATTCAGCCAGCGGCAGGTGACCACGTAGGCCGCCTCCGCCGCGACATCGGCGGGCCAATCCAGGGCCAGCCGAGCGGGATGGCCGGTGGCCACCAGGAAATGACACAGTGGATCCGGCGCCGTGGCCTGCGCCGCCTGCGTGACGGTGAACTGCACGGCCGGATTGATGCCTCGCCAACGGCCGGGTGCCACGAGGACGACGCCCAGGTGCTGGGCGTTCTCCTCAGCGGTGAGCCAGCCGCGCACGGTTTCCGCCCTGTTTTGAAGCCGAACGAGTTCAAGGGCAACGGGGGCGGGATTGCCGGTCACCCCATGAGCGTACCCCCACCATCAGGCGAAGGGTGGCCCGCCCTGCCCTGCCAGCTCCGGGTGCAAGCCTGCTTCGTCCAGCACTGGTACCACATGAAGACGGGCGAGATTGCCGGAGGCTTACCCGCCCAGGTTGAGAGAAGCCACTGATTTGAGGCCCCGGACAAGGGCAACGTTAAAGATCAGGATCGCCAGGAAAAGGGTCGGCCACCAGATGACACGCCACTGGGGGAGCCGAGAGAACGTCAGGACGCGTGGGATGATCACTATGGCGAGCAAAGCAGTGAGTGTCAGCGCCCAGGGCAGGACGGTGAGGAGGATGCGCAGCAGCCCGTTGGCGCCTGGCGACAGGTCAAAGCTGCCGGTTTCCATGGCCCTGGGGATGGTAAACGACAACAGGAGAAGCGCGTAGAAGTTCACCGTGATGATGGCAGCCTGACTTTCAGGGCCAGTCAGGGGTTCGTGGGCTGTGGGTATGGACATCGGGGGTCTCCTCGTTGGGGCAGGGCTGATCGTGGGGTGTGCGCCGTTCCCGCTCAGCGGTGTGTGGCGGACCGGGTTCGGGGTAAGCGAGGCCACTCTGACTCAGGCGTCTGTTGGAGTCAGTGCGTCACGCGGCCCTGCTGGCCAGCCAGGTCGCGCACAGCGGCGGCCACGCCCGCGAGCATCCCGGCGGTGGTGGCGCCCTGCTCCAGGCCGAGGTAGGCGGCAGAGTGCAGGGCGTGGTAAGCCGCCTGCAGCGGCGCTTTCCGGGCCTGGGTGACCTGGCGGTACCACTCGCGGCCGTAGGCCACGACGTCGGTGTCTGGAAAGCCGGCGAGGGCCGCCAGGTCCTGGGCGTGGCGCTCGATCTGAAAGGCGTAGCTGTCCAGCAGTTCGCGGGTCAGGGGCGCCTCACCCAGGACAGGGGCAAATTCGATGGTGGCAAGCAAGCGCAGGGTGCTGGTGATGCAGGTGTCGAAGGTCTGCTGATTGTGCACCGACACGGCGACATTCAGCGGGGTGTCAGTGGCCGTCATGCCTGTAGGGTGCGGGGGCGCTGGTCGGTGCGTCAAGGACGATGGCCGGAGCCTCTCCTTTCCGGGCCTGGGTCACCAGGCGTTCACGCCGTCAGCAGAAGAACAAGCCGACCCAGACCGAAGCCCAGCCCCCAGCTCAAGCCAGACTGGACAGCCGTGAGCAGCAGGGGCGAAGGTGAGGAGGGCTGTGTGGAGGTGTGTTTTGCTCTCATTACGAACACGAAGACCATAATGGGTACCGCGACCAGGCCCACGATCGCCAGTCCCCGGAAGATGCGGGCAAACGTTTCGGTGCTGATGACGGGCCACTGGAATGTCAGGCCGCAATACAGGCCGGACGCCAGGAGGGCCAGGGAACACAGCACCTGGATGAGGATAAATTGGGTGGCCATAGCAGCCTCCAGAGGAAGAGGGCGCTGGTGCGGCGAACTGTGATGCCAGAGGGCATTGAGGGGCCAAATCGTTCCAGATTGCTCGGCAGGGGTGGGTGGTGCCCGGCTCATTCCCGCAGCGGCCGTTACACTGAACGTGTGATGGAGACGGTGGGGAATGGACTTATTGCCATCGGGGCGACCTTGCTCATCCTGCTGCTGCTCGCGTCCCTTCTCTTTGGCCTGTTCATGTTGACCCCATTCATGAACCTGGCCCTGGCCAGCTGGCTGGAGCCACCGGCCACCCAAATGGGCCTGAAGCGTCTTTGGATGGGCACCGGCCTCCTGGGACTCAGCAGCCTGCTGGCGGGCCTGGCGCTTCAGCGCCGCTCACGCCAGGCCAGACGAGATTCGAAGCAGGCGAGGTGACGTGAGGGTGATGGGCCCGACGGTTCACCCTAAGCCAGCGGTGCGCCGAGCATGATCATGGTGGCGCCCGGCGCATAGGCGCTGCGGCGCACCGTGACGGTCCAGCCAGCCTGAAGGAAGGCGTCAGCTTCGGTGTGGAGGGTCGGGTCCTTGGGCGAGAGGTAGGGCTCATAGGTCAAGACGAGCTGCTGGGTGGCCGCCCCCTTCCAGTACGCGATGTGGTCGCGGATACGCGGGCGCTGGTCGGCGAAGGTCCGGAGCACCTGACGTTCCTGCTCGAACAGACAGCGCACCTCGCGGCGGCTGAGTGCGGCAGGCCCAGCACCTTCCAGGGCGCATTCAGCGATAAAGGCGTCGTACCGTTTGGCCTGGGCTGCGTAATCGGTGGCGGCCCTGTAGCTGAAGGTGAGGTTGCGCCGGGCGTCGGCCATGAGGCTGCGGGCATAGGCGGACTGGGCCTGATAGGTGAAACATGCAGGCACATCAACCAGACGGTGGACCGCGAGTCGGGTGACTCGCCAATCCGGCCGGTTTCTCTCGTATTCGGCCGTGCGGTCGGGTGCGGCTGTGTTCAGGGTGTTCAGCCACGCGTTGATGGTGTGCTCATCGGCATCGGGGCCCAAAGTGGGGAGTGGCATGACGGGCGCGGCGCCGTCGATCAGCAGCCCCGTCTCGGGCGTCCATTCCAGGAGCTGAGCCCGCCAGAGTTGCTGCCGGAGCGCGGGGCTGACCTGTTCCGGCAGGGGCAGCAGGGGCCAGGGCCTGGTCAGCCGGGCCCGTCGGTCGATGGAGACCGGGTGGGCGTGGTCTCTGGGCACCGCCCGGTACACCGTGTCCCGGTCCAGCGGGGGGCCAGCCGGCGCGAAGGGTGCGGCTGACCCAGCAGCGTTGGGCCGCTTCACTGGGGTCGTGGCCTCCGTCTCGGCCACCGGCGCCTCCAACACGGGGAGCGCCGCCTGGGCCCAGCGGAGCGTCACGTCCACACCGTACCGCTGCAGGGCGCGCCGCAGCGCTTCGGCGTCGGCTGGGGGCGTCAGACGGGGCCGGTGGGGCTGGGCGCTGAGGGTGTTCCAGTCGGTGCCGTGTAGGGCGGCGATGACGCTGAGGGCGCGCTGCTGGCCGAGGGGGTTGAGGCCCTGGGCCGCGAGGTAGGCGCGCAGGGTGTGGGCCACGGTCTTGGCCGGGTGGATCATCACGCAGTCCTTCCGGAGCGCGGTCGCGGCGGGTCCCCGCATTCCCGCCACCGCCGCACCCCTGAAGGCAAGCATCGGCATGACGAGTGAACCTGGACTTCACCGTGCAAGTGCGGGGGGCTTAGGCGTCCAGGGGCCACCTCCAGTCTACTCTCCGCTGATGGAAGACGCCATGTAAGCCCAGCCGTCCTTGGGTTCAATTGCCGGAAAACGCGTAACACAGCGCCTCTAGAATGCCTGGTATGACCACACCGCCTGTTGAAGCTGTGAAAGCCATGGTCAGTTACGCCTGGGGCACGCCCGAACACCAACAGCGCGTCAGAACCCTGGTGGATCACCTGATTGACAACGGCATCGATGTCACCTTCGACAAGTACGACCTGCGCGACGGGGACGATGTCAACCGGTTCATGGAGCAGGTCGCGGCCCAGGGCGACATTCAGAAAGTCATCGCCATCTGCGACCCAAACTAGGGGGTGGTTTAAGGAAGCTGCTACCAAGCGCAAAGTGAAGGCTTTCCCGAGCTACACCGGGAAGCGCCCGATCACCCGGTCGTACTCGCGCTGGGCCTCGCCCAGCGCCAGCCGCGAGTAGATTTCTAACGACTGCCGGGAAGCATGGCCGCTGTACGGCTGAATCAGCGCGTCGTCGAGGCCCTGTTTCTTGAGCCAGGTCAGCAGGAAGTGCCGCAGCTTGTGCGGCGACAGGCTGCGATCAATGTTCGCCAGAGCCGTGTAGCGCTCAAACATTCGCCGCACGCCCCGGTCGCTGTACCGGCGCTTCCACGAGGACTCGAACAGGTAGATTCCTCCCTGTTGTCGTCTCTGGCCGATATGAAGCGCCAGCGTCTCCTTGAAGGGTGCTGGGAACGGCACCACCCGGTCCTTGCTCCCCTTCCCCAGGTTTACCCGGATCTGGCAGGCGTCCAGGTCCACGTCCGCGAGGCGCATCATCACCAGTTCGGACACGCGTACACCGGTGTACAGGAAGGTCTTGATCAGCACGAGGTCAGCGGTGCGGCGCGTGCGCCACACCGCCTCGTAGAACGCCCGCACCTGCTGCTCGGTCGGCACCCACGGCAGGCGGCGCGATGGTCCCGGCACCTCCACTTCCAGTTCGGTCCGCAGGTGACGGAACACCTCCTTGAGGTAGGCGTAGTCTGGCCGCTCAGCCCGCAGCAGTTTCGCCAGTTCACGCGCTTTCTTCTTCGCCCCGGTGCGCCGCGTCTGTGTCATGCGTCCACCTCGACCTCCAGCTTGAGCCTGCGAGTCAGGTCCAGTTTGAACTCCCCGTATGGGTTGATGTGGTG
>NZ_JAIQXV010000011.1 GCF_020166415.1 Deinococcus multiflagellatus | reverse complement strand
GATGCGGGCGCCGAGCTGGTGGTAGCGCTCGGGCTGGCGCAGGAAGTCCACGACTTCCTGCAGGTCGGTCTTGGCCTCGTCGCAGCCGGCGACGTCCGCGAAGGTCAGCTTGATCTGCCCCTCCCCGATCACCGACGCCTTCGACCGCCCGAAACTGGCCGCGCCGTTGCCACTGCTGCCCGCGCGCATAGAGCGCCACAGCACCACCAGAATCAGCGCGGTGAGCAGCAGCGGCAACACCTGCCCCAGCCACGCCAGCCCGCTGCCCGCTGCGGTGACCTGCAGCGGCACCCCGGCGCGCCGGATGCGGCCCAGCGTCGCGCCGTCCGGGGGCACCAGTAGGGATTTCACCTGGGGACCGCTGGGGGCGCTCAGCGTGACGGTGGCCTGCCCCGCACTGCTGAGCACCACGCGCGAGACCTGCCCGGCCTGCAGATCGGCAAAAAAGCGGTTGGTGGTGTAGGGCTCGTTGCCCGGGGCCGGGCTGGCGGGCCCCTGGGCCAGGGCCGGGCTCAGCAGCAGGGTCAGCAGGCAGGCGGCGCGGCGCATGGTTCATGCTACGCCGCGCAGCCCGGCACGGTCTTTTCCTGTCCCACAATGTGGCGGCGGGGCGCCTGGGTGCTTGGCCGACTGACAAGCCGCAGGCGGCCCTGATCCGGGCCTCAGCTTTCCGTCAGGTCCGCTCCTTATGCTGTTTGTTATGCGCACTGCATTTCTGCTCGGCTCGCTGGCCCTTGGCCTCAGCGCCTGTACCGTGACCGTTCGCCCCAACGTGGGCCTGCAAGGCTCGGGCAGCAACCTGATCACCAGCCTGCGCCCGGACCGGGGCGAGGGCAGCACCTACGCGGTGGGCGAGGCCGTGCGCGTCAGCATTTCCACCCGCGCCCCTGGGTACGTGACCCTGCTGGCCCTGCAGAGCAACGGCAATGCCAGCGTGCTGGTGCGCAACGCCTACGTGCAGGCGGGCACCACCACCTTCCCCCGGGCCAGCGACGGCGTGACCTTCAATGTGGCCGAACCCCGGGGCCTGCAGCGCATCCGCGCCATCTTTACCCGCGTGCGCCCCACCACGGACCTCGTGCTGCGCGGCACCTACGACAATGGCCGCTGGAACGCCGAGAGCGACGCTTACCTGCAGCCCTACAACACCGCTGACCGCGACGTGCAGGAAACCTACCTGTACATTCGCTGACCGCGTGCTCTGATGCCGGGCGGGCCTTCCCACAGCGGGGAGGCCCGCTGCCGGTATGCTGCCCGCCATGAGTCTGACCTTCGAGGAGGCCCGGGAGCGGGTGGACGCGTATATCTCGCAGTTCAAGGAGGGGTACTTTCCGCCGCTGCTGATGCTGGCGCGCCTGACCGAAGAAACCGGCGAGATTGCCCGCGTGATCGCCCACGACCACGGCAAGACCCCCAAGCCCGGCGAGGACCGGGGCGACCTGGAAATGGAACTGGCGGATCTGCTGTTCGTGATGCTGTGCATGGCCAACGAGCGCGGCCTGAGCCTGGAACGGGGCTTTGAGCGCATGATGGCCAAGGTGGAGGGCCGGGACGCAGACCGCTGGACCAGAAAAGAGGGAGCCCAGCCATGACCGACCTCCGTTATCCCCTGGGCCCCATGCCCACGCCGCCGCACCTGACCCCAGAGGAACGGGCCGCCGCTCTGCAGGCCCTGCGGACCCTGCCAGAGGCCCTGCGCGCTGCCGTCAGCGGTCTGACCGGGCCCCAGCTGGACACCCCTTACCGCCCCGGGGGGTGGACGGTGCGGCAGGTGGTCCACCATGTGGCCGACAGCCACCTGAATGCCTTTGCCCGGGTGAAACTGGCGCTCACCGAAGACAACCCCGCTGTGAAGCCCTACGAGGAAGGCCTGTGGGCCGACCTGCCCGACAGCCGCCTGCCGCCGGAAGTCAGCCTGACCCTGCTGGACGCCCTGCACACGCGCCTTGTGGCCGTGCTGTACGGCACGCCGCTGGAAGACACGGCCACCTGGGCCCGACCCTGGACCCACCCGGCGCAGGGGCGCACCTACACGCTCGATACGTTGCTGGCCATGTATGCGTGGCACGGCCAGCACCACGTGGCCCACATCACCGGGCTGCGCGGGCGGGAAGGCTGGTAATGCAGTTTGGCCCAGAGCTGCACACGCCGGTCTCCCACCGCGCGGCGGGGGTGGTGATCCTGAATGATGCGGGCGACATTCTGCTGGTGCGCGAACAGGGCGTGCCCGAGCAGCGGCAGAAGGCCGGGCTGTGGCACATCCCCAGCGGCACAGTCGAGGACGGCGAAAATCCCCAGGACACGGCGGTGCGTGAAGCGTGGGAAGAAGCCGGGGTCCGGGTGCGCCTGCTGAAGTTCCTGGCCGCGTACCTGGGCCGCTTCCCCGACGGCGTGCCGGTGCTGCGCCACGCCTGGCTGGCCGAGGCGTTGCCGGACTCCACCTTCCGTCCGGCGCTGCCCGATGAAGTGCTGGAGGTCCGCTTCGTGTCCCAGGCTGACTTTGCGGCCCTGTACGACGCCGGGCAGATTCGCATGTACCACACGAAGATGTTTTACGAGGATGCCTTGAGGGAACAGGCCATGGGCCCTGGGCCATGAGCTATGGGGGACGGGATCCCAGAGGGCATGTCGCCGTCTCGTTGGCAGGACCGCGAACGAAAACCCAGCTTCTCCGTCATGTTCACAGGCGGACAGAAAAAAGCGCCCCGACAGTGGGGCGCTTTCTTTGACCTCATGGCTCATGGCCCAAAGCCCACAGCCCCTTACTCGTAACCCAGTTCGCGCAGGGCTTCTTCGTCCTCGCGCCAGCCGGGAATCACGATCACTTCCAGGCCCAGGAACACCTTGCGGCTTAGAAAGACCTCCAGCTGCTTCCTCGCCGCCTGTCCAATCTCGCGCAGCTGCTTGCCGCCCGCGCCGATCACCATGCCCTTGTGGGCGTTCTTCTCCACCACGATCTCGCCCTCAATGCGCTGCAGGCCGTCCTCGCGCTCGGTCCAGCGGTTGACGCGGGTGGCCACCGCGTAGGGCAGTTCGTCGCGCAGCTTTTTCATGGCTTCTTCGCGGATGATCTCGGCGGCCCACATCTCGCGGCTCTGGTCGCTGGCGGCCCCCTGGGGGAAGAAGAAGGGGTTTTCGGGCAGCACGTCCAGCAGCTGCTCGCGCAGGGTGGCCACGGCGTTCGGGTTGTTCTGGGCGCTCAGCATGGTGTCGCTGGTCTCGCTGTCCCGGCCCTCCAGCAGCGCGCGGTAGAGCTTCATGGCTTCGTCGGGGTACTTGGCGGCGTCGGTCTTGTTGCCCACCAGAAACAGGGGCTTGGGCAGCTCGCGCACCTGCCGCGCGACCAACTGGTCCTCATCGGTGGGGGGGTGGCGCAGGTCCACCACCCAGACCACGGCGTCCACATCGGCCAGGGCGGAGTGGACCTCGTGGTTCATGTACTTGCCCAGGGCGTCTTTGGGCTTGTGCAGGCCTGGCGTGTCCACAAACACGATCTGGCGCTCGCCGCTGGTGTGAATGCCGCGCACGCCCCGGCGGGTGGTCTGGGGCCGGGGGCTGGTGGGGGCCACCTTGGTGCCCAGAAAGGCGTTGAGCAGGGTGCTTTTGCCGACGTTGGGCTTGCCCACGATGGCCACGAAGCCAGAGTGGGTTTGCTCGCCGGAGGTCAGGGAGGGGTCCGTCATCACAGACCAATTGTCTCACTTTTGGGCCCCACCTGACCGTGAGCGCCGAACTGTAGCCGCACACTCCATTTAAAAGACCGCCTCTTTCTCTTTGTGCGCGCTGGTACCGTATGAGCCCTGCTTGGCATTTAGTTTGATATCAACCAAGAGGAATGCCCTCTATGGTTCAGATGCGGTCTGTCATTCAAAACGCAGGTTTCTTTAAGGAGGCTTCCGATGAAGAAGTTGGCCATGCTTGTTGCCTTAATGTTGCCCGGAATGGTTGTGGCGGGTGGGGGAAGTGCCGTGCCGCGTGGCAATACCATTGCCGCCATCGTGGCGAATGATCCCAACTTCAGCACGCTGCTCAGCGCGGTTCAGGCAGCGGGGCTGGTGGACACGCTAAGCAGCGCTGGGCCTTTCACGGTCTTTGCGCCCACCAATGCGGCCTTTGCCAAGGTGCCGGCCGCAGACCTGAACGCCCTGCTCAATGACCGCGAGCGCCTGCGGGCCCTGCTGCTGTACCACGTCGTGCCCGGCCGCGTGACGGCCGCGCAGGTCACAGGCCTCAGCTCGGCCAAGACGGTCAACGGCGCGAGCCTGAACATCAGCACCTCGGGCAACATGGTGATGATCAACGACGCCACCGTGACGCGCGCCGATATTCGCGCCAGCAACGGCATCATTCATGTGGTGGACACGGTTCTGATGCCCTGAGCGGCACAGGCCCCGGATGGGGACGTGGCGGCTGGGGGCAGGGCTCCTGGCCGCCGCGCTGTGGGGCGCTCTGTGGCCTTCCGCCGTCCCGTCCACATCCCCCCGTCCACATCCCTGGTGATCCCCATGAAGCCTGTTGTGCACGTCGTCTCCTTCCTGGCCCTGGGCGGCGTCGCGCTGGGCAGTCTGCTGAGCCCGCTGGCCCCACCCCGGGCGGAACCGAACCCGCCCGTCCCGGTTCAGGTGGCTGCCTCGTCCCGCCCGGCCGTGCCAGCCACCCTCACCCTGCGCTGGAGTGTGCCCGAGCCCCAGCTGGTTGGCGCTCGGGTGCAGCGGCCACTGCTGCACCGCTCGGTCACCCTGCCGCTGCGTGCCCAGGACGTGCTCGCCGCCCGGCAGCAGGGCAACCTGACCGGCCTGAGACGGGACCTGGACCGCGCCTACGCCCGTATAGAGGCGCGGGTGCCCCGTGACATCCGCTTTCGCCGGACCGCGCAGGGGTGGGTGGGCGAGGCTGTTACCGGCTGGACGCTGGACCGCCGCGCGGCCGATGGGGCGGTGCTGAACACCCTGGGGGCGGGGCAGGATGACGCGCGCCTGCCGGTCAAGTTGCGGGCCCCAGCGCGCAGTGTGCGCTGGGCACAGGCGCAGGGCCTGCAGCATGTCGCCACCGGCACGTCCTCCGTTGCGGGCAGCCCGGAGTTCCGGGTGCACAACATCCGTGTAGGGGCCGCGCGCCTGCAGGGGACATGGCTTGCGGCGGGCGCCACCTTCAATTTCAATGCCCTGGTGGGGCCGGTGGCCGCCCGTACTGGCTTCAGGCCCGGCTACGTGGTCACGGGCCGGACCCTGGCGCTGGAGGACGGCGGCGGGCTCTGTCAGGTGAGCACCACCGTCTTCCGCGCCGCGCTGCGCTCGGGCGTGCCTATTACAGAGCGACACGCCCATTCGTATCAGGTAGGCTACTACGGCGACCCCGGGCAGGACGCCGCCGTCTATGCCCCCAGCAAGAACCTGCGATGGCGCAACGACTTTCGTAGTGTGGTCCTGGTGCAGACCGAGTGGGATGTGGCCCGGGAACAGCTCTCTGTTCACCTGTTCGCCCGCCCGGATGGTCGCCGGGTGCAGCTGGCGCCAGTGCAGGTCCGTGGCGTGGTGGCGGCCCCCGCCCCCACCTATATGGTGGACCCGGCCATGGCGCCGGACGAGGTGCGCCGCGTGGACATGCCCGCGCCCGGCGCACAGGCCAGGGTGGTCCGGCAGGTGCTCTGGCCGGGAGGCACGCGCCGCACCGACGTGATCCGCAGCAGTTACCGGGCCTGGGGCGGTGTGTTCGCCGTGGCGCCCGGTGACCCCCGCGCCCGGCGCTGAAGGGCAAAGCTGTCTCTGGGGCGCGCTGGGTTCTGTGTTGCAGGCAGCAGGCGGAGTGGCCCCGGGGTCATCCTGCGGCGAACGAAGGGCGTGTGCGGAATTGAGGGGCGACCTCTGGTTCCAGGGTGGAGCGGGCAGCCGCTCTCAGAGCGGTCTTCCGTTCCGTTGAGGGGGGCGCTTTCCTCCCCTCAACGTCACGCCAACCGCTGTCTGTCGCGGTCACTCTCGCCGCTCGCCCCACAAGACCTGAAGGGTTCACCTGCAGGTCTTGTGGTTACCGCTCTCAGGCGTGGCGCTGGGCCTGCAGGCGGCGGATCATGGGCGGCACCACGGCGCGCGGCAGCAGGCGCAGGGCCGCAATCTGCAACTGGTTGATCCGGCCGGGAATCACCACGGCCTGTCCGCGCAGCATGGCGTCAATCCCTGCGCGCGCCACCTGCTCGGCGCTCAGCATGGCCAGCCGCACCGGGCCCTGAAGCAACTGGCTGCGGCCCAGGCCGCTGGCCGCCTGGAAGCCGGTTTCCACTGGCCCCGGGCACAGCGCCGTCACGCTCACGCCGTGGGCGCGGAACTCTTCGTTCAGGGCCTCGCTGAGGCTCAGCACGTAGGCTTTGCTGGCATAGTAAGCGGCCATCAGCGGGCCGGGCTGGAAGGCGGCGGTGCTCGCCACGTTCAGAATGCGCCCCCGCCCCTGCGCGACCATATGCGGCGCCAGCAGCCGCGTCAGTTCGGTCAGCGCGGTGATGTTCAGGGCGATCAGGCCAGAAATGGCCTCGGGGGTCTGCTGCAGGAACTCGTCGAAGGTGCCCAGGCCCGCGTTGTTCACCAGGATCTCGGGGTACAGACCCCGGGCGTGCAGTTCATCAGTCAGGCGCTGGGCGGCGCCTGGCTGTGCCAGGTCGGCGGGCAGCACATGCACGGGCACACCGTGGCGGGCCTGGAGCTCCTGGGCCAGGGCCTGCAGGCGCTCGGCGCTGCGGGCCACCAGCACCAGCGGGGCGCCGCGTGCCGCCAGCTGCCGGGCGAGGTGTTCACCGATGCCGCTGCTGGCACCAGTCACAAGGGCGAGGGCGGGAGATGGGGTCATAGGGGCCTCCTTGCCGGATAAGTAACTCCGGGTAAGTAAGAGAAGTTTAGTAACCAAGGGTTAGTTTGTCAATGGCTGGATCTGGGATGGTGTCGAGGAGGTGTTTAGGTTGGACGAGTGGAGCGGTGCCACGCTTCTCCTGCTATAATTAACCCATGGTGACTTCTGTTCGGGCGCGCAGCGAGGGGGCCAAAGCCGCCCGCCGCGCCGAGATGGTGCGGGTGGCCCATGCGCTGTGGCGGGCCCACCGCTACGAAGACATCACCCTGCAGGCGGTCGCCACTCGCCTGGGGCTGACCAAGGCCGCGCTATACGGGTACTTTCCCACCAAGGAAAGCCTTTTTCTGGCGCTCTACGAAACGCTGCTGGGCGACTTCCTGGCCGACTGGCAGCGGCACCTGACGCTGGGGGGCACCCACACCCCCGCCTCGCTGGCCGCCCTGAGCACGGCGCTGCTGCGCGACCATGCGGACCTGACGCGCCTGATGCCGCACCTCGCCGGGCTGTTAGAGCGCAACCTGACCCCTGAGGGCGCGCTGGCGCATAAGCGGTGGCTGCTGTCGCGCCTGGAGCCCCTGCTGCCGGCCCTGGTCCACGCCCTGCCCGCGCTGGACACCGAGCGGGCGCTGGCGCTGCTGACCTACACCCAGGCGCTGGTGGCGGGCCTGTACCCCATGGGCGACCCGGCCCCGGCCGTGCAGGCGGCCCTGAGTGAGCCGGCCCTGGCGCCGCTGTGCGTGGCGTTCTGGCCCTCGCTGGAGGGGGCCCTGGCCGCCCTGTACACCGGCCTGTGCGCCTAAGTACCTCGCCCCTCCCCCAGGCCAACGTTTCAGAACAGCGCAGAAACGTTTCCATTCTCAGGGCGAGGCACTTTTTTCGCTTCTCGCTCTCCGACGCAGCTGTTCCAACCCGCTCGGTTGATCTAAAGATCAACAGCGAGCTATTTAGGGTGGCCCGGCGCCCACTACACTGCGCCCCATGACCGGAACCCCGATTGCCCCCGATGACCGCGCCCGTCTGGATCAGGTGTTCATGCAGGTGGTGCTGGACGTGCAGGCCCAGGCCCAGCAGACGGCCCCCGCCCAGCCCGGGAACCTCGCCGCCATGTTCCACAAAGAAACCGTGAGTGACGCCCTGCAGGGCTGCGCCATGCTGATCGCGGGCTGGAACCAGGGCCGCGTGGACGACGCCGGCCTGACCCGCACCGTCAAGGCCCTGAAGGCCCTGGACCTGAACGACCTGGCCGCCCGCGTGGAAAAGCTGCGCCAGATTGCCGAGGGCTGATCCGGCTGGGGATGATGGGAAGAGCGCGGCCCAAACCCTGTCAGCGGCACGTTTCCACCCTCAGGCCCGTAAAACCGCCGGTTTCAGCACCCGCCCAGGTGGCAGCAGGGGTCCTCTCTAGACCGGGCGGGCCCTGTGGGCCGCGCCGGGCGCCTAGACTGCGCCCATGCCCACGCGCGCGCCCTTTTTTTATTGGTTCGGTTCTCACCGGGCCTGACGCGCGCTGTCTTTTCCCACCCGCCCGGTGAGCCTCCCAAGGCCACCGGGCGCGCGGCTTCTTTCACCCTGTGAGGACCCCCCCCATGACCCACCCCGAGCCCACCATTGCCCCTGGCCGCACCGAGAACCTGAATGTCAGCGGCTTTACCCCGCTGGTCACCCCACGCGCCCTGAAGGCCCGCTGGCCCCTGACCCCGGCTGCCGAACGCACCGTGCTGGCCGGGCGCCGCGCCGCCCAGGAGATCGTGCATGGGCAGGATGACCGCCTGCTGGTGGTGGTGGGGCCGTGTTCCATTCACGACCACGAACAGGCCCTGGCGTACGCCGAGCGCCTCTCGGCGCTGCGCGAGCGGGTTAGGGACCGCCTGGAAGTGCAGATGCGGGTGTACGTGGACAAACCGCGCACGACCGTGGGCTGGCGCGGCTACCTGCTGGACCCGGACATGACCGGGGCCAACGACATCAACAAGGGCCTGGAACTCACCCGGCGCCTGATGGTGCAGGTGAGCGAACTGGGGGTGCCGGTGGCCACCGAACTGCTGGACCCTTTTGCGCCGCAGTACGTGTTCGACGCGGTGGCCTGGGCCTGCCTGGGCGCCCGCACCACCGAGTCCCAGACCCACCGCGTCATGGCGAGCGCGGTCTCGGCGCCCATGGGCTTCAAGAACGGCACCGGCGGCGGCATCAAACTGGCGGTGGACGCGATTGTGGCCGCCCGCGCCCCACACGCCTTTTTCACCATTGACGACGACGGCCGGGGCTGCATCGTGCATACGCTGGGCAACCCCGACGGCCACGTCATTCTGCGTGGGGGCCGGGGCGGGCCCAACTACGCGCCGCAATTCGTGCGCGAGACCGCCGAACTGATGGCGGCGGCGGGCCTGAGCCCGGCGGTGATGGTGGATTGCTCGCACGCCAACAGCGGCTCGGACCACACCCGGCAGGCCCTGGTCTGGCGCGACGTGCTGCACCAGCGCCTCAGCGGCCAGACGGCCATTCGCGGCCTGATGATCGAGAGCAACCTCAGGGCCGGTAAACAGGGTATTCCCGCCGATCTGGCGACCCTGGTGCCCGGCCTCAGCGTGACCGACGCCTGCGTGGGCTGGGACGAGACCGAGACCCTGTTGCTCGAAGCCCACGCCGCGCTGGGCCGGGTGGCCGTGGGCGGGTAGGGAAGAGACGCGTCAGGGGTCACCAGTTGGCGTGCTGGTGGCCCCTTGCGGTGTTGTGGTGTCAGGTGGCTCCCGTCAAAGTGATGATGGGGCCAGCGCCTTCGCATCCGGGACTCCTCTGGTTGCAAAGCAGAGTGGGAAGAGCGCAGGGGTGCTTTTCCATCGCCGGAGCCCCGTCTGTCCTCGTCTTCGCTCTCGTGGGGAGCTTTTC
Organism: Deinococcus multiflagellatus; assembly: GCF_020166415.1. NCBI lineage: Bacteria > Thermotogati > Deinococcota > Deinococci > Deinococcales > Deinococcaceae > Deinococcus > Deinococcus multiflagellatus. The sequence continues at coordinate 133,592 of NZ_JAIQXV010000011.1, read as the reverse complement.
GAGTCTGCGATGCCACTTTCGCGAGTCCGCTCACCCCTCGCCTTCACCTGAGTTCCGTCTCAGCTCGCCCCAGCCTTACTTCGCTGGCACCAGCCTGAAGTCCTTGAACGACAGGCTGTAGCTCTCGCCCGGCTGGCCCACGGCGCCTAGAATCTGCAGCTGCGCCGCCGGATTGGTTACGGGGGCAGTAAAGGTGTACGTGAACCCCCTGGCCGTGGGGGTCAGGGCCGCCTTGGCGTCCAGGTAGCGGGCGTAGCTGCCGCCGTTTTCACCAATCACCACGCCCACCTCGCGCAGGCTGCTGGCGCGGCCAGAGAAGGTCAGGGTGTAGGTCTGGCCCGCCACCAGGGGCACGTCGGTCTGGTTCAGCTGCACATGCCAGTTGTTGGCCGGGTCCACGCGGGCCACGTTCAGGGTCACCTCGCCGCCGCTGGCGGTGGTGCTCAGGCCACCCGCGCCGCTCTCCCAGGTACTCCAGTAAGCGGTGCCGGGCACGCCCGCAATGCCGGGGTGGGCGGGGCTGTCCTGGGTAAAGCCCGCGTTGTACAGGAGGTTGCCGTCACTGGCCGGGGGGCGCGCGCCCGCCGCGTTGCCCACCCGCTTCACCACCACGTTGTCCAGCCACACCGGGCCCACGCCGGCATTCCCCAGGTTGAATTCCAGCCGGGCGGCGGCGTCGGTCACGGCTTTCATGTCAAAGGTCAGGGTGCGGCGCGCCTTGGCCGTGCCTATCTGCACGGTCTGCTCGCCGGAATAGGCCGCGTAGCCCCGGTTGGGGCCACCGCCCACCTTCACCATCATGGCGCGGGGCTGAGCGGCCCAGACCTCGAAACTCACCTCGTATTTGCCGCCCGCTTCCACATTCAGGCCGTCCTGGCGCACCTGCACGGCATAATTCACGCTGCCGGGAGCTGTAATGTCGGCTTTCAGGGCGTTGTCTGCAGCGGTGTCGCTGCTCAGGGTCACCTTGCCATCGCTGGTGAACAGGGTCCAGAAGGCCGAGCCGCTGACGCCCTCCAGCCGGGGCGCGCCAGGGGTGACGCGCGGGTCGGTGTCGGCCCAGTCGAAGCTGGGGTTGTACACCAGATTGCCGTCGGGCAGCGCGGGGCGCGCCGGCACCGGGGTCCAGGGGTAGGTCATCCTGGGCCGCTGGCCGGCAGGCTGTTTTTCCGCCTCCAGGCCGTACACGCGTACGTAGTCCACCCGCATCTCGGCCGCGCTCGGCGTGGTGGCGTCCGGGTTGCCGTCGAAGTTGCCGCCCACGGCCAGGTTCAGCAGCACATAAAACGGCTGGTCAAACGGCGCGGGCCAGGGGTGCAGATCGGCGTCGCCGCTGGGCGGGGTGCCCCCCGCGCTCCACCACTCGGTCTTCTCGGAGGTCAGCTGGCCGTCAATGAACCACTGGATTTTCCCGGGCGTCCACTCCACGGCGTACACATGCCAGTCGTCCATGGCGCCCTGCGGATACTTCACCGTGCTGCCAGAGTAGACGTTGTTGGGCCACAGGCCGCCGTAGTGGATGGTCTGCGCCACCTCACCAGGCTTGCTGCCCCAGCCCTCGGCAATGTCCAGCTCGCCACTGGCGGCCCAGCTGCCGTAGGGGTTGGGCTCTTCCGGCAGCAGCCAGATCGCGGGCCACAGCCCCTTGCCCCGGGGAAACTTGGCGCGAATCTCAAAGCGGCCGTAGGTGCGGCTGAACTTGCCCGCCGTGCGAATGCGCCCGGAGGTCCAGCCAAAGGTGCCGCTGGTGTTGCCGGTGGGCCCGGTGAAGGTTTCTTTGCGGGCGGTGATCACCAGTTCGCCGTTCTCCAGGCGCAGGTTCTGGGGCCGGTCGGTGTAGTACTGCAGCTCGTTGTTGCCCCAGCCCGATACGTAGTCATTGCCGGCCATGAAACCGTTGCCAATCTGCGGGCTCCAGCGCTGGCTGCTCAAGGCCGCGCCACTAAATTCGTCCTGCCAGACAGGGCTGGGCTCGGTGGCGGCGGTGGGGGTGCAGGCCGCCAGCAACACGGTCAGGGGCAGGGTCAGGCGGGAAATATTCAGGCGGGCAGGCTGGCGCATAGGTCCTCCGGGGCAGGGAGCGAGAGGCGAGAAAAGCAGCCGCCAGCGCCAGAAGGACGATGCCTCCCGACGTGCAGAGATGCCCCGAAGCCAGGGCCGGACAAGGTTGGACTGCTTGGCCGCAGCGTAAGAGGTTATGAAAGCGCTGTCAAGGCTGGATGGGTAGAGGAGTTTGCCTTTGATGTTGCTGACGACGCCAAGTCCAGGAGTAGAGATGAATACGTTTTCGCAACCCTCACCTCTTTCGTCTCCTAACCCCAAGAAAACAGCAAGCGCAGGCACTGTCGCCCGCAAACTGGGCGGCGCATGCTGCGCGCAATGGCCACGCAAGCCTCGTTCGGAAAAGGGCGGCCCCCCAGCCAGCGGCCCAGCAAGGTCTGCGCCGCGTGCGGCCTGCCGTTCACCTGGCGCCGCAAATGGGCGCGCGACTGGGAGCAGGTCAAATACTGCTCTGACCGCTGCCGCAAACAGGCCAAGTCGAGGCCCGCATGACTGGCCCCGCCTATGGCCTGGTGTGCATGACGGTGGGGCCAGAGGTGCGCTTTCGCACGGTGACCCTTTCGCGCTACCAGCTGCTGTCCCCCGCCGAGCGCGAGGCCAAGCTGCTGGACCTCTATGCCGACAACATCGCCCGCGTGCGCCGCGCCGCCGACTTCTGCGCCGCGCGCGGCATCCGGCTCTACCGCCTGAGTTCCAGCCTCTTTCCCATGCTGGATCTGGCCGGGGATGACACCGGCCCGGCGGTGCTGGACCACCTCGCGCCGCAGCTGCGTGAGGCGGGACAGGCGTTTGTGGACGCCGGGATTCGCGTGCTGATGCACCCAGAACAGTTCATTGTGCTCAACAGTGACCGCCCCGAGGTCCGCGCCGCCAGCGTGCAGGCCCTGGCCAGCCACGCCCGGGTGCTGGACGGCCTGGGGCTGGCGCGCAGCCCCTGGAACCTGCTGCTGCTGCACGGCGGCAAGGGAGGCCGCGCCGCCGAGTTGCGGGCGGTCATTCCTGACCTGCCAGACGGCGCGCGCCTGCGCCTGGGGCTAGAAAACGACGAGCGCGCTTACGGCCCGGCTGACTTGCTACCCGTCTGCGAGGCCACCGGCACGCCCCTGGTTTTCGATGCCCACCACCATGTGGTGCGCGAGAAGCTGCCGGACCAGGAAGACCCCAGCGTGCGCCAGTGGGTGCTGGCCGCGCGGCGCACCTGGCACCCCCCGGACTGGCAGGTGGTGCACCTGAGCAACGGCCTGGAGGGGCCCGGTGATCGCCGCCACAGCCACCTGATCAGCGCGGTCCCCAGCGCCTACGCCGACGTGCCCTGGATTGAGGTGGAGGCCAAGGGCAAGGAAGAGGCCCTGGCCGCGCTGCAAAAGCTAAACGCCCCCTAAAGCCGCGCGGCCGGCGTTCCCCTTCAGACTGGGGTATGCGCGTGGTGGTGATGGGGGTGATTGGCAGTGGCAAGACCGCCCTGGGCCGCACCCTGGCCGAGACCCTCGACTGGCCCTTTCTGGACGCCGACGACTACCACTCGGAGCAGGCGCGGGCGCAGATGGCCTCGGGCGTGCCCATGACCGATGATGACCGGCGGCCCTGGCTGCTGACCCTGCGCCGCCTGCTGGCCGAGCGGCCCCAGGTGGTGCTGGCGTGCTCGGCGCTTAGGCGGCGTTACCGCGACATTCTGCGCCTGCCTGGTACGCGTTTTGTGTACCTGGAGGTTCCCGAGAGCCTGGTGCGCGGGCGTCTGGAAGCGCGTACCGGTCACTTTGTGGGCGCGGACCTGCTGCCGTCCCAGTTGGCCGCCCTGGAACCCCCCATGGCCAGCGAAACCGACGTGCTGACCCTGCACGTGGCCCCTGAAGACACCCCCGCCGAGCTGCGTGACCGTGCGCTGGCGCTGCTGGGGTTGCCCTGAAGAAACGCTGAAGAGGGATGGTCAAAGTGGCGTGTGCCCGCGGGGCATGCCTTCTATGCTCTGGGCATGACCCTGCTTCGATTTGCCGCTGTTTCCACGCTGCTGCTGGGCACCTCTGCGGGCGCAGCCGGCCTGCTGGCCACGGCCGGTGCCGTGTCCACCAGCACCTTCTGTCAGCAGTACGGCTGCGCGCTGCTGGATCAGTCGGGGCGCACCTGGACCTACGAGCTGCGGCGCAACGGCGCGCAGCTGCTGGAAGTGCAGCGTGAGTCCAGTGATCCGGGCAGCCGCATTACCACCATCAGCCTGCACTCGTTCAATGACGATGTGAACGCCGATCTGGACCGCTCCACCTTTGCCGCCGTGCAGGGGCTGGCCATGGGCTTTGTCTCCAACACGGGCCGCCTGGAAAACTGCTACGCCCTGGACGGCAGCCAGTACCGGGTGCTGGCCACCAGCCCCGATGACCGCACCGCGCGCATCTACTGCGACTGGGACCCGGCCTACACCCGCTTCGTGATTGAAGCTGACCCTGGCTACCTTGCCCGCACGGCCCCCAGCGCCGCCACACTGACAGGCGGGCCCACCAAGCTCAACGTCTGGTCGTTCCGCTCGTGCAAGTCGGCGGCCGGGGTGAACACCTATCTCACCCGGGGGCAGGCGGCGCGCTGTGATCTGGTGATTGAAACCAAAGGCGCCCAGAGCGCCCTGGTGCGCGCCGAATTTCAGTACGAGATCGAATACGTGCAGGGTGGCCAGTACGTGAAAAAGCTGCTGCCCGAAAAAGAGGTCTGGCTGCCCACCCGCACCCCGGGCCCGCTGGACCCCCGCGTGACCCAGCAGGGCCGCACGATCACGGCCAACCTCAGCCTGGCCGTCAAAGACGTGCCTGGGCGCCGGGTGACCAGCATGAATACCATCGCCCGCCTGACCTTCGCCAACGGCGCGGTCAAGACCGCGTACGAACCGCTGCTGGTGCGCTGAACACACCGGGGCCTGTTGCCGAGAAGAGGCCCTGGTGCACAGCGCGCGCCTCTGACGTTCCAAAGCTCCCCGGCGCCTTTGCAGGGACTTCCCCTGGACGGCCCTGGGGGAGTGATGCCGCACCCCGCCCGCTGCCCACGCCCTGCGCTACCCTGCAGGGCGTGAACGTCGTTGTCTTCGACCTGGAAACCACCGGCCTGTCGCCCGAGCGAGACGGCATCGTGGAAATTGGGGCGCTGCGCATTGTGGACGGCCAGGTGGATGAAACGCAGAAGTTCGAGACCCTGGTGCGCCCCACGGGCGAGGGCGGGCAGCCCCTGCTGATTCCCTGGCGCGCCGAGAGGGTCCACGGCATCAGCAACGAGATGGTGCGCGGCGCCCCCACCCCTGAAGAAGTACTGCCGGAGTTCCTGGACTTCGTGAATGGCTGGCCAGTGGTGGCGCACAATGTGGGCTTCGACGGGGGCTTTATGCGCGTGCATGCCCGCCGCCACGGCCTGGAGTGGCAGCCGGCGGCCGAGCACTGCACCGTGCAGCTCTCGCGCCGCGCTTTCCCCCGCGAACGTGCCCACAACCTGAACGCCCTGGCCGACCGCCTGGGCCTGAACTTTGCCCCGGGGGGCCGCCACCGCAGTTTCGGGGACGTGCAGGTGACCGCCCAGGCCTACGTGCGCCTGATGGAACGCCTGGGCGTGGGGGTCTAGCCGCCCCCAGACCTACTTGCGCGCTGAGGCCGAGCGCGGCACGAACACCACCGCGTTGGGCACCGGGCGGCTCCAGACGGTGTTCAGGTAGCCGCCCAGCCCCGCGTAGCCGCCCACCAGATAGGCCGACGAACTGCTGCCACTGTCCAGGCGCACCGCGTCGCGCACCCCCGCCGCCGCCAGGGCCGCCGCAAAGGCTTCGGGGGTGCCGTGCTCAAAGTAGGCCACGGTGGGCTGCCCGCCCAGGGTGCCCAGCGCCACCTGCCGGGTGGGGCGCCAGATGTTGGCCGCGGTGTTAAAGCCCTCGCGCGCCGGGTTCAGGGCCACGCGCCCGCCCTGCACCAGCAGCGGCCCGGCGCTCAGGGCGTCCTGGGCACTGTCCCACGGGGCGTCGGCAGCGCGCCAGTTCAGGCTGACGGTCAGAGGCGCGCCGGCCGCCTGGGGCAGCTGTGGAAAACGGGCGGGGTCAAAAGTGAACGCCAGGGTGCCCGCCGGGGGCACATGCACCCCGGTGACGGCGCGGGCCACGGTGGTTGCCCCGGGGATGACGTGCAGCGTGGTCAGGGTATCGGCGCCCACGCGGGTACTGCCGTCCCCCACGAAGGCGGTCAGCAGCGCCGCGTCGGGTTTGCTGCGCACGGTGTTCACGGTCACGCTGAAGCCGGGCCCCGACAGCACGTAGCGGGGCCTGGGATAGCCGAACAGCGTCTCGCCCTGCGCGGTAAAGCCCAGGGTGGCGCGTTTTTCGAGGCTGGGGGCCGTCATCAGGCCGCCGACGGCCACGAGGTCCACTGGCAGGTTGCTGGCGGGGTCAAAGTAGCCGCCATTGACCCCGGCGATTCCGCCCACCGAGCGCACCAGATCGGCCACGCCGCTGGCCCGGCCGGCGGGCGCCGTGACCACGCGCGGGGCGTACAGGGCCGGATCGAAGCTCAGCAGGTGCAGTTTGTCGATGACGCGGTAGGTCACGCCTTCAGGCAGGGTGTCGGGGTTCACGGGGGGCGGCACGCGGTCATCGGTGTAGGTGGTGGTGTCCACGACAATGCGCGGCGGGTCGGCCAGGGTAAAGACCTCGCTGCGCCCGCCATTGGTGCCCAGGTACACGGCGCTGCCCGTGGGCCCGGCGGTGATGCTCAGGGTGTCGCCGGAGGCCAGCGTCTGGGTGCCCGGCTGCGCGCCCACGCCGGGCAGCGTGATGCTCAGGCCGTGGGCCTCGCGCGTGACGGTGTGCGGCACGGGGCCCGTGAGTTCCAGCACCACCCGCTGCACTTCCACGGTGCGGTGCAGGGTGCGGCTGACCCGCACCGTGGACAGCTGCGTGTCCAGCGCGGCGGGGGGCGGGGGAACTGGGCTGGGGGTGGGCACAGGCGCTGGGGCCGGCGTCACTGGCGAGGGCGGCAGCGTGTCGGCGGGCACGCTGGCGGGGGCGGCAAAGTTGAGCAGGCCCGGCGTATCGGCCAGCACTGGCACCCCCAGGGCGGTGAGGGCGGCCAGCGGCACATACAGGCTGCCGCCCGCCAGTTCAGGCAGCGGCAACTTCTGAGGCAACGGGAAGCCCACGGCCCGCCAGCCGGTGGCTGGGGCGTAGCGCAGTTCGCGGGTGCCGTACAGCAGCCGCACGTCCTGGGGGTCGTTGCGCACGGCCACGCCCAGCCGGGGCAATGTCCAGAGGGCCAGGGCCTCGCCGCCGGCAAACTGCCGGGTGTCCACGGCGCCGCCCTGCACCAGGCCCCCAATGGCCACGGGGCGCGCGCCCGCCGCGCCCCCCAGAAGGGCGCCCAGCAGTGCCAGGGCCATGAACTGCCGATTGCCGCGCCTGCGCTTGACCGTCACGCGGGCGAGTGTAGTGCCGCGCCTGCGCGCGTGGGTGAGCCGTTCGTCAGCTTGGCGCGGGGCGCCGCCGGCACCTGCACCCTCAGTCAGGCTCTTGTATGAAAAACGCCTTTACACTGACGGGCATATGATCGAACCCACCCTGGCACTCTACGGCGACGCGTTTGAGCGCGTGGATCAGCACATTCAGGAGCTCCTGGAAACCACGGGCGTGCGCTACGGCCTGCTGGTGGACCGCAAGGGTTTCGTGCTTTCGCACAAAGAAGCGCTGTGGGCGCCCCGCCCCCCGGCCCTGGACAGTGTGGCGACGCTGGTGGCCAGCAACGCCGCCGCCACCGCCGCGCTGGCGAACATGCTGGGCGAGCGCACCTTCAGCGAGCAGATTCACCAGGGCGAGAACGGCACCCTGTACGTGGAATCGGTGGGCACCGATTCGCTGCTCACGCTGATTTTCGACGCCTCCGTGCCGCTGGGCAAGGTGAAGGTGTACGCCAAGAAGACCATCGCGCAGATCGCGGCGATCCTCGACGAACTCAAGGACCTGCCTCCCGTGCAACTGAATGACGACTTCAGCCAGGGTGCGGCGTCCCTGCTCGACGACCTGCTCGGTTAAGGCCGCGCGCACACTTCAGGAGGACACCCATGAGCACCATCAACTTCGCGGCGCGTGAAATTAACTGCAAGATCGTGTACTACGGCCCCGGCATGAGCGGCAAGACCACCAACCTCAAGCATGTGTTTTCCAAGGTGCCTGGGCACCTGCGCGGCGAGATGGTCAGTCTGGCCACCGAAGACGAGCGCACGCTGTTTTTCGACTTCCTGCCGCTGGACCTGGGCTCGGTGCAGGGCTTCAAGACCCGCTTTCACCTGTACACCGTGCCGGGGCAGGTGTTCTACAACGCCAGCCGCAAGCTGATTCTGCGCGGCGTGGACGGCATCGTGTTCGTGGCCGACAGCGCCCCCAACCGCCTGCGCGCCAACGCCGAGAGCATGCGCAACCTGCGCGAGAACCTGCAGGAACACGGCATTGACGTGCGCGACGTGCCCATCGTGCTGCAGATCAACAAGCGCGACCTTCCCGACGCCCTGCCGACCTCCATGATCCGCGCCGTGATTGATCCCAAGCAGGAACTGCAGGTCTTTGAAGCCATGTCCGACAAGGGCGTGGGCGTGTTCGAGACCCTGAAGACGGTCAGCCGTCTGGTGCTGGAGCGCCTGTCGCAGAACAAGTAAGGGCTTTGGGCTCTGGGCCATGGGCTATGGGGGAGACCCCGGCGCATGGCCCATGGCTTATGGGGGATGGCTAAAAGCGGGGGCGAAGGGCCCGCTCCTGCGGTTCCTCATGGCCTAGCAGGACTTTGTCACTTCTTGTAGTGGGGCCACTTTTTTAGCTCTTGGATGCGCTTTTCCATCCGATGGAGGATGGCTATGGATTCATCTTCGTATGGGTCCTTGATGCCCCCTTCCTCCGCAGGCATCAGCACGCCGAAATTCCACAACAGCTGACCGAATCGCTGGTCGGGCTCAGCTTCTACGGCTTCGAGCAGACGCTCCAAAATTGCAAGGTTGGCTTCCTGATGGCTGAGCGACACAGCAGGAGTGTCCCACATCCGTTGAACACGACGAACACTGACAAAGTCCTGCTAGGGCTCATGGCCCAACAAAAAGCCCCCGGCGCGCAACCGCACCCGGGGGTCCTTTCACTTATCCCCTTACGCCCACTTGATCAGGCCGGCTTCGAGGTCGTTGCTCAGGCCGTCAATGACAGGCAGCATGCGCACGCCCACCGAGTACAGGCCGCTGTCGTTCAGGGGCACGTCGGCACTGAAGGTGCCGTCGCCGTGGCTTTTCAGGGGCACGCGGGTCAGGTGCTCGCCGCGCTTGAGCACCGCCTCCACGCGCAGTTCGTTCAGGTTGATGCCGGCCGGGTTCACCTGGGCGCGCACGGGCACCGTCTGGCCGGGGTGGGTGGAGGCGGGCAGCTGCGCCTGGGCGGTCAGGGTGGTGTAGTTCCACTGCTGGCGCACCCAGCCCTTCCAGCTGGCGATCTCGCGGGCGCGGGCGCTGCTGCTGGCGGCCAGCTGCGCGCCGCGCTGGGCAATGGGCAGGTAGTACTTCTGCGTGTAGTCAATGACCTGCCGCTGCATAGAAAAGCGCGGGCTGACCGTCTGAATGGCGCGGCGCACCGTGTCGGCCCAGGCGTCCTCGCCGGTCTGGGCGCCGTAGTAGCGCGGCGTGATGTCCTGTTCCAGCGTCTGGTACATGGAGTAGGCGTCGGCGTCGTCCTGCACCTGCAGGTCGGCGTATTCGCGCTCCTCGCCAATGGGCCAGCCGTTGGTGCCGTCATAGCCTTCACGCCACCAGCCGTCCAGAATGGAGAGGTTGGGGCTGCCGTTGAAGCTGGCCTTCATACCGCTGGTGCCCGAGGCCTCCAGCGGACGGCGGGGGTTGTTCAGCCAGATGTCCACGCCCTGCACGAGGTGGCGGGCCACGTTCATGTCGTAGTTTTCCAGAATCACGATCTTGCCCCGGAACTCCGGTTCCTGGCTGACGCGGTAGATCTCCTGGATAAAGGCCTTGCCGGGGTTGTCGGCGGGGTGGGCCTTGCCCGCGAACACAAACTGCACCGGGCGCTCGGGGTGGTTCACGATGCGCGAGAGGCGCTCCTTATCGCGGAACAGCAGCGTGGCGCGCTTGTAGGTGGCAAAGCGCCGCGCAAAGCCGATGGTCAGGGTGTTCTCGTCCAGCAGGGTGCCCGCAGCGGCCACCTCGGCGGCCGAGGCCCCGTTGCGCAGCTTCTGCTCGCGCACCCGGGCGCGCACAAAGGCGATCATCTCGCGCTTCATCTCGCGCTGCACGCCGCGCAGCTGCTCGTCGGTCAGCTTCTCCACCGCCTGCCACATCGCCTCGTCTTCCAGGCGCTCGGTCCAGTCGGCGGGCAGCACCGTGGACAGCAGGTCGCGCATGGCCTGACTGGTGAAGGTGAGGTTGTGCGCCCCGTTCGTGACGTGCCCAATCGGCACTTCCTCGGCCTCGGCGCCCTCGTACAGGAACTTCCACATGTCGCGGCTGACCTCGCCGTGCAGTTCGGAGACCCCGTTGGCCGCGCGGCTCATGTTCAGGGCGAACACGGTCATGGAGAAGGTGGGGACCAAGTGGCCGTCCCACAGCTGGTCGTGGCGGGCCAGGGCGTACAGGTCGTCGCGGCTGGTGTTCAGCAGGCCCGGCCACTTGCCCAGGTAACGGTCCATCAGGTCGTAGCCAAAGGCGTCGTTGCCGGCCGGCACCGGGGTGTGGGTGGTAAACAGCGTGCTGGCCGCCACGGTTTCCACCGCCGTGCGGAAGTCCAGCCCCTGGGCCACCTGCTCGCGGATGCGCTCCAGGCTCAGCAGGGCGGCGTGGCCCTCGTTCATGTGGTAGACCTCGCCGGGAATGCCCAGCAGGCGCAGCGCGCGAATGCCCGCCACGCCCAGCAGCACGTACTGCTGCACGCGCAGTTCCTGGTTGCCGCCGTACAGGCGAGCGGTCAGCTTGCGGTCGTCCTCGCTGTTTTCGGGCACGTTGCTGTCCAGCAGCAGCACGCGGATGCGGCCCACGTTCAGGTTCCACACGCGCACATGCACGTCCCGGTCGCCTATGCGCACCTTCACCCGGGCGCCCTCGCCCGAAGGCGTCTGGGCCGGGGTGATGGGCAGGGTGGTCAGGTCCAGCTCGTCGTAGGCCTCGGTCTGCCAGCCGTCCTTGTCGAACAGCTGCCGGAAGTAGCCCTGGTGGAACAGCATGCCCACCGCCGTAAACGAGATCCCCAGGTCCGAGGCACTCTTGCAGTGGTCGCCCGCCAGCACACCCAGGCCGCCCGAGTAGATGGGCAGCGACTCGTGGAAGGCATATTCCATGCTGAAGTACGCCACCGGCTTCATGCCGGGCGCGTTCTTACTGGCCCAGGTGTCTTTTTTGCCCATGTAGGCGTCGAACTCGGCCATTACCTGTGTGTAGCGGGCCAGGTAAGCGGAGTCAGCGGCCACAGCCTGCAGGCGGGCCTGCGGCACTTCCAGCAGGGTGCGCACCGGGTTGCGCTGGAAGCGCTCCCAAATGGCCTGGTCCAGGTCCCGGTACAGCTCCTGCGCGTGTGGGGTCCACGACCAGTAGAGGTTATAAGCGAGTTCCGACAGCCGCGCGATCTGGGCCGGCAGCTGAGGCAGCACCGTGACTTTGCCAATGACGTTCATACACCCCTGAGCTTACACGACGGCCCTTTGGCCTGGGTTCGCGCTGCCGGGGCCTCGTCTGTACGGCGCCGGGGGGGTGGGCCGGGCGCCGTTTCGTGGCAGCATGGCGGCTGTGACGTTTTCCGATGAGGTGCGCCCCGCCCTGCTGGCCGAGGGCGACCGCCTGGCCCGGCGCCTGACCCAGACCCTGCAGGTCAGCGCACAGGACCCGCCCCGCCTGACCCTGCTGGGCCGCAGCCTCGCCCTGAATCTGGTGGGGGCCCTGCTGCCCACCCTGGAACAGGTGGCGCGCCGCTCTGGCACGCCCCTGCGCGCCGAGGTCACCTTGGACCGCCTGGGCCAGCCGCAGCTGCAGACGTGGTGGCCCGGGGACCGCCTGGGCCAGGGCTTGCCGGTGGCTGATCTGCTGGACGGTCTGCTGCTGACCCAGGCCGGGCAGTGGCACCCGCCCGTCCGCGAGGCCCTGCAGGGGGCCCTGGGCGGCAGTGAGCACGCCGCCGAACGCGCACTGGTGAACTGCCTGCGCAGCCCGCCTGTCCTGCGCGGGATGGAAGCGGTGATGCGCCGTCTGCTGCGTCCCCCCAGTTCGGGCTAGGAAGCGCCAGAGCAACGCACGCGGCCCAGGCATCTGCTGTGGGCCGCGCGTGGCAGGGATCTTCGCTGTTCTGTGGTTTTCCCCCATCTCCAGAAATCATTTCTTCTTGGTGGCTCAGCCCAGCGCGTCCCTTGGGGCAAAAAAAATTCCGGCAGGTGGGCCGGAATCTTGTGGAGGGCAGCTTACTTCCGTTCGGGCTGCACCACGGGCAGCGGCGCCTGCAGGTGGCGGGTCAGCAGCACCAGGACCGCCAGGGCGTGTACGCACAGCAGGGCAAACAGTTCCAGCGTGGGCTTCATGGCGTAGCCCGCCGCGCCCACCAGTTGAAACAGGGTCAGGATCAGCAGGCCCTGCGCGCGCTGTTCGGGGCGGTATAGAAAGACAAAGGTGCCCCCAATCATGCTGAACATCAGCGGCAGCAGCAGGGCGTTTAACATCTCTTGATCCATGCCTCATTATTGTCCGCCATTTCTGACAAGCGTATGACCTTTGTCCGAGAAAGGGCCAGGGTCTAGACAGGAAGGGGGGGAGGGTGATGGTTGAAAGTTGATGGGTGATGGACGGAAAGCCGTGCTGGCGAGGGTTTGCCTGATTCGAGGCCCAGGGTGTGGAGGTCGGTGCGGTGCGGGGCACGCACCAACCCCTGAAAGAAAACAGGCCGCCCCTGCAAGGCCCCCTGAGACGGGCTGAAAATGACCAGCTTCTCTCGAGATCGCTTGCTGTGTGCCCCTCTCCCCTGGTGGGAGAGGGAGGGAGGAGCGGAGCGACGGAAGGGTGAGGGGGCCACCGAGTGGCTCGGGCTGGAGTAGCATCCCTGGAGTTCTGCCTGGCCCCCGCTGTTTTCCCCCCCTTCACTCACAGCCGGTAGCGGGCCACCTTGTCTGGGTCCAGGGCGTGATCGCGCAGGGCCGCCACGTCCAGCCAGCCGTCCTGAAACACGATGGGCTGGTTCAGCAGGTCGTCTTGCAGTTTCAACACAAAACTCAGTTCGCAGGGCTCGGTGACCTCGCTTTGGGTGGACAGCAGGGCGGCGTGCAGGGTGCCCAGGCCGGTGCTGGCCTGCGAGCCCACCATGCCCCGTTTGCCCGCCGCCGCCGCACGGCGCAGCATGGCCTGTCCATCGGTAAAGCCGTTGCGGGCGGTTTTCACGTTCAGCACGTCGAACGTCCCAAAATCCAGTTCGCGTTCCAGGTCGGCGGGGGTAAAGCAGGAGTCGTCGGCCACGATGGGCAGGCGGCCCTGGGCGTGCAGCGCGGCGCGGGCACGCAGCGCGCGGGCGGGCAGCGGCTCTTCCACGTACAGCAGCCCTGCCTCGCGCATGGCGTCCAGAGCGGCGGGGGCTGTGTCTGGGGTCAGGGTTTCGTTGCTGTCGGCGTACAGCTGCACCTCATTCCCAAATTCCTGGCGCAGCGCCGCAATCACGGCCAGGTCGCGGGCGTGGTCGCGGCCCACCTTCACCTTCAGGCAGCGCACACCCGCCGTCACCACCCGGCGCGCCTCGGCCAGCATCTCGGCGGGTGGGGCGATGCCCAGAATGAAACTCACGCGCACCCGGGTGTTGGGGCCCAGCAGCGTATCAAAGAGGCTCTGGCCCTGGGCACGGGCGCGGGCGTCGTGCAGGGCCATGTCCAGGGCGCCGCGCGCCGTGTGGTTGTTCGCCACGCTGTTTCGTATCCGGTTCAGGGCGGCTTCATCGGTGACCGGCAGGCCCAGCAGCCCGCCCTCCAGGTGCGACAGAATCGCCACCACGCTGGCGGGGGTTTCGCCGTAGATGCTGGGCCTGGGGGTCGCCTCGGCCACGCCCACCGTGCCGTCAGACAGGGTGACCTGCACCAGCACATGTTCAGCGGCGCTGAGGGCCGAATGCGCCCCCCAGGCCAGCGCCGAGGTCAGCGGCAGGCGGTAGGGCACCGCCTGCACCCGGGCCACCGTGGGCGTGCTCATGGCATTTCTCCGGTCCAGCCCTGAATGGCCGCCGCCACCTCAGCCGGGGCAAGGCGGTGGGTGTCCAGCACCAGCGCCCGCGTGGGGGGCAGGGTGCGCAAAAAGGCCTCGGCGGCGGCCGGGTCGTAATGGCGGCGCTCGCTGAGCACAATCTTTGTCTTGGCCAGAAGGTCGGCCGGGGCGTGACCCTGGGCCGCCAGCCCCGCCAGTGTGTCCAGGTCGGCGGCTGAGAACACCTGCGCTGCGCCCGGCAGGGCCGCCAGCTCGGCGCGCAGGTGCTGGCCGCTGCCCGCCGCAGCCACCTGATCAAAGGCGTCGGCGCGGCCCAGCAGGCGCTCCACCCGCACGCGGTCCGGGGCCCCCAGCGCCACAAAACGCCACGCCGGAAAGGTCTGCGCCGCGTATTGCACCTCGTCCAGCCCGCGCAGGCCGTCGAAGACCAGCGGGCCGGTCCAGTGTGCCGTGTCCGCCACCAGAGAGCCCAGCGCCTGGGCCATACCGCCCGGGTGCGTCTCGCGGTAGCGGGCCGTCAGGGCAAAGCGTTCTTCCCGGTCACGCACCGGCCCGCCCGCCAGCGGCCCGATCATCACCGCGTCGGTGACCTCGCGGCGGTCGGGCAGCACCTGCACGCCGCTGCCCAGCCCGCGCAGGGCCGCCAGCGCGGTGCTTTTGCCCACGCCAGTCACCCCCACCAGCACCGTCAGGGGCCACGCGGCCAGCGGGCGCTCACCGGGGCCGGGTGGGGGAGGGGCAGCCCTTAAAAACGCCAAAGCAGCACTCATGGCCCCGAGAGTACGCCCTGGTCTGGGCGCCCTGGGGACCGCCGTCCAGCCGACTGGCCCTGGCCGTGGGCCCGCACTCGCTGTTGGGCTTCTGGCAGGGGTGGAACAGTGCTTTCAAACCGCGCGCCCGCTTACCTTCTTATGAAGTCTGAAGGTCATTAAAGAGGAGCCCAAGAATGGGTCAAGCGGCGGTAACGGCTAGGACATGGCGCCGGGCAGGGCCGCCTTCTTACACTGCCTGACGGAGGCCCTATGACCCGATTAAAAGGCAATTCCGGCGGCGGTGGCGGACGCGTGCTGCTGATCGTGATCATCCTGCTGGTGCTGTTCCTGCTGCTGTATTTCTTCTACCTCAAGCCCCAGGGGCTGCTGGATCTCGGCTTTATCTGAGGCGGGGCCGGGGCCGGCTGTCCGCCTGAAGGTGCAAGGCGGCCGGCCCATCTGCCCCTGCTGGTGTGGGGCTAAGCTAGGCCCTTCCCCCTCTACCCCTCTCTTTTTTCCCTTTCTGGAGCGTGCTGCATGATTAAAGGCAAGGATCTGCTGGGTCGCCCGATTGTCGCTGTGGGCAGTGGCGAGCGCATCGACCGCGTTCACGACGTGATTTTTGACCATCAGGCCAATCAGGTGCTGGGGCTGCTGGTGGACGAGGGCGGCTGGTTCAGCGCCGCCAAGGTGGTGCCGTTCGAGCGCATTCGCAGCATCGGCGAGGACGCCATCATGATCGGCACCCCCGACGACGTGACCACCACCCGCGAGGACGGCCGCCTGAAAGACGCCCTGGACAGCAAAGTCAGCCTCGTGGGCCTGACCCTGCTGACCACCGACGGCCAGAACCTGGGCAAGATTGCCGACGTGTTTTTCGATGACCACACCGGCCGTGTGGAGGGCTACGAAGCCACGGGCGGCCTGTTTGCCGACCTGAGCAGCGGGCGCACCTTCGTGCCGGCGCCGGAACAGGTGCAGATTGGCGTGGACACCGCGCTGGTGCCGCCGGCCGTGGCCCAGGCCATGCAGGAGCAGGAGGACGGCGGCCTGAAGGGCGCGCTGGCCTCGGCCG
Source organism: Deinococcus multiflagellatus (assembly GCF_020166415.1). NCBI lineage: Bacteria > Thermotogati > Deinococcota > Deinococci > Deinococcales > Deinococcaceae > Deinococcus > Deinococcus multiflagellatus. The sequence continues at coordinate 117,497 of NZ_JAIQXV010000011.1, read as the reverse complement.
GGCAGAGCATCAAGGGCGCCTACGAGAACATTGCCGACGCCACCAAGGAGCGCCAGAAGGAATTCGTGGTGGGCAAGACGGCGGGCGGCGACATCACCGACGAGGACGGCCGCCTGCTGGTCGCCAAGGGCGAGACGATCACCGAGGCCCACGCCGAGGCCGCCGACGCCGCTGGCAAGCTGACCGCGCTGGCCACCGCCGCCACCGGGGGCGTGCTGGCCGACGCCTACGGCAGCGCCCGCGAGCGCGTGCAGGACACCTACGAGGACGTGAAGAACGCCACCGCCGAGCGCCAGAAGGCCTACGTGGTGGGCAAGACCGCCCGCAGCGAAATCAGCACCGACGCCGGCGAAGTGATTGTGCCGGCCGGCGCCGTGATCACCAGCCACCAGGCCGACCGCGCCGAGCAGACCGGCCGTCTGGCGGCCCTGACCGCAGCGGCCACGGGCGGCGCCATTCAGGAGGGCGTGCAGAGCTACCGCGAGCGCCAGCAGGTCGACCCCAACTCGGTAGAAGCGGCCATTGGGCGCCGGGTGAAAACCGACGTGCGCGCCCCGGGCGGCAGCATCGTGGCGGCCACCGGCCAGATCGTGACCCCGGCCATTGCCGACCGTGCCCGCCATGTGGGTGTGGAAAGCGCCCTGATTGCGGCCACCACCGGCAGCGCGGTGCACGCGGCGGCGGCCCCCGCCAGCAGCGGGCTGGCCAGCGTGACCGAAAGTGCGGGCAGCCTGATTGACCGTGCCAAGGCGTGGCTGGGCGACAAGCGCGAGCAGGCCGAAGGCGCCCTGGAACAGCGCCAGCAGGACGCCCTGGAACAGCGGGTGCGCGACGCCCTGGGTCGCCCGGTCACCCGCGTGATCCTGGCCCCCGACGACTCGATCATCCTGAACATTGGCGAGATCGTGACCCACAAGGCGGTGCAGGCGGCGCGCGACGGCGACGTGCTAGACATTCTGGTGAGCAGTGTCAGCAAGGACGAGCCGCACCTGGACCCCCTGGCCAGCCGCCCGGAAGCCCACGGCGAGGCGGCGCTGGAGACCCAGCCCGAGCCTGCGGTGCCCGGCCAGACGGCCCAGACCCAACCCACCCAGACCCAGGCCACCCAACCTCAGACGGACCCCAACCGCAGCGAACGTCCTCTGTAAATCCCTCTTGCATCCCGGGCCGCTCCTGCTTTGTGTGGGGGCGGCCCCACCTGTGGGGGCCGGGCGCGGCCTATCCTGGGGCCCATGATTCAGGCGCTGATCGGTCAGACCCCGCTGCTGCAGCTGCAGCGCGTTACGGAGAGCGGCATGGCCGAGGTGTTCGTGAAACTGGAGGGCCAGAACCCCGGCGGCAGCATCAAGGACCGCACCGCCCTGGGGCTGGTGGAAGACGCCGAGCGCCGGGGCGTGCTGCAGCCCGGCGGCACCATTGTGGAACCCACCAGCGGCAACACCGGCATTGGGCTGGCGCAGGTGGCGGCGGCCAAGGGCTACAAGCTGATTCTGTGCATGCCCGCCAGCATGAGCGAGGAGCGCAAACGCACCCTGGTGGCTTACGGCGCCGAACTGGTGCTGACCGACCCGGCCCGCCGGATGCTGGCCGCCATTGAAGAGGCCGAGAAGATCGTGGAGGAACGCGGCGCCGTCATGATGAACCAGTTTGCCAACCCCGCCAACCCCGCCACCCACGAGCGCACCACCGGCCCCGAACTGTGGGCGCAGATGGACGGCCGGATAGACGCTTTTGTGTACGGCAGCGGCACCGGCGGCACCATCAGCGGGGTGGGGCGCTTTCTGAAAAGGCAGAACCCGGCCGTGCAGGTGATCGCCTGCGAACCCGCGCGCAGCAACGTGCTCAGCGGCGGTGTGATGGGCAGCCACGGCTTTCAGGGCATGGGCCCCGGCTTCATCCCCGACAACCTGGACCGCTCGGTGATTGACGAGGTGATAGAGGTCTGGGAAGAGGACGCCTACCCCCTGGCCCGGCGGCTGGCACGCGAAGAAGGCGTGTTCGTGGGCATGAGCAGCGGCGCGATGGTCTGGGCCGCGCTGGCGGTGGCCCGGCGCCTGGGGCCCGGCAAGCGCGTGGCAACCATCGCCTGCGACACCGGCGCCCGCTACCTCACCACCAGCCTCTTTGCCGGCCAGGAAGATACGCCCCCGGGCTACCAGCCCCGGTCACGGGACTTGGTGGGCTAAGCGCAGAGGGGTCTCTTTGCTTGAAACCTTAAAGGCCTGGACGATTCACTCAACTTGACAAAATAAACTGGAAGGAATTATGGTGTGGCGCAGCAGAGGCGTCACGCAGGCGCCCACTTGTTTCTGGAGGGCACATCATGACCAAAGTCTTGTTTGTTCAGGGCAATCCCAAACCGCTGGCGGAATCGACCTCGCGCCAACTGGGGCAGCACTTTGTCGAGGCCTACGTGGCCGCTCACCCGGGGGCGCAGGTGACGGCTCTGGACCTGTACGCCGCCGACATTCCCCTGATTGACGCCGACGTGATGACCGGCTGGGGCAAGCTGGCGCGGCAGGAAGACCTGCTGCCCCACGAGGCCCAGAAGGTGGCGCGCCTGGGCGAACTGGTGGACCAGTTCCTGGACACCGACCTGCTGGTGTTCGCCGCCCCCATGTGGAACTTTGGCTACCCCCCCATGGTCAAGGCGTACATGGACGCCGTGGCGGTGGCGGGCAAGACCTTCCGCTACGGTCCGCAGGGCCCCATAGGCTTGGCGACCGGCAAGCAGGCCGTGATCGTAGAGACGCGCGGCGGCTTCTGGAGCGCCCCCGAGGCCAGCGCCATGGAGCATTCGGCCAGCCACCTGCGCGCCTTCCTGGGCTTCCTGGGGGTCACCGACGTGGAAACCGTGTTTGCCGAGGGCCTGAACTTCGACCCCGGCCGCAGCGACGAGATCATGGCCGAAGCCGCTGAGCGCGCCCGCGCCCTGGCGCAGCAGCTGGCCGCCAAGACCCTGCAACCGGCCTGAGCACCCACACAAAGCCCTCCCGGACGCCACTGGTCCGGGAGGGCTTTGTTTCGTGCTGGGGCGCGTCGAAGCGCACCGCGCCTGACCGTCTTAGCGCCGGCCGCCGCCGAACATGCCGATCAGGTCATCCAGGGCGCCGCCGTCGCCGTCGCGGTCCAGGGCGCGGTTCAGGGTGCCAAACAGGTCACCGCCGCCCCTCTGGGCCGGGCCCTGCGGCGAGGCCGGGCTGGGGTAGCCCGGAATCACGGGGCCGCCGCCCAGCACGCTGCCGCCCTGGTTGTAGGGGTCAGGCTGGCGCGGCATGGGCTGGGCCGGAGCGCCCCCCAGCATGCCCCCCAGGATGTTGCCCAGGCCGCCGCCTGCGCCGCCCAGCAGTCCGCCCAGAATGCTGCCCAGATCGGCGCCGCCGCCCTGACCGGGGAAAGCTCCGCCCTGCCCAGGAAAGCCCCCGCCGCCCTGCCCCTGACGCTGCCGGCTGAGGTAGCCCAGCACCAGCGGCGCCAGCATGGTCAGCAGCTGCATGGCCAGCTGCGGATCAATCCCCGCGCGGCGGCCCACCGCCTGCGCGGCCTGGGTCTGCTGGCCGCCGAAGACGTGGCCCAGAATCTTCTGGCCGTCGGTCATGTCGGGCATCTGCCCCTGCCCAAAGGCGCTGAGGGCCGAGCCGTCGTGGCGGTCCAGCGCGCGGCCCAGGGTGTCCAGGCCGCCGGGCTGCGCGGCGTTGCGCGTCAGGGCGCCCAGCAGGAGGGGCAGGGCCGCTTCCATGGCCGCTTCGGTTTGCTGCGGGCTGGTGCCCAGTTGCCGGCCCAGGGTCTGTCCGGCGCCGCCCAGGCCGCCCAGTTGACTGAGAATGTCCATCATGGTGTGTGCCTCCTTATGGCCCAACGTGCGTTCTAGCCTAGGTTCTGCCGCTGAGCTTGGCGTGCAGCGCGCGTTGAGAAAACCCTGAGACGCACCTGGGGCTCAGGCCCAGGCCCGCCCCGCTTCAGGCTGTCACCTCCGGCACCAGGGGCCGGTACTGACGCGAAGGTCGCAAACACCTCGGCCTCGCTGCGGGGGTCCAGGGCGGCCGTGGGTTCGTCGAGAATCAGCAGGCGGGCGCCGCGGTACAGGGCGCGGGCGGTGGCGAGTTTCTGCCACTGGCCCCCCGAGAGGTCCACGCCCCCGAACGCCTGTCCCAACTGGGTGTCCAGCGGCCCCACCCGGTCCAGCACCGCCCCCAGCCCACTGCCCTGCACGGCGGCGCTCAACTTGGCCTCGTTCAGCGGCTGGCCCAGCAGAATGTTGTCCTGCAGGCTCCACTCAAAGCGGGCAAAATCCTGAAACACGGCGGCGATGCCTGCGCGCCAAGTGGGGAGGTCCAGCTCTCGCAGGTCGGCCGCGCCTGGGCCCTCGCCCACCACGATCCGGCCCCCGGTGGGATCGTAGTAGCGCAGCAGCAGTTTGATCAGCGTGGTCTTGCCGGCGCCGTTCTCGCCCACAATAGCCACAATCTGCCCCTCAGGGATCACCAGATTCAGGCCGTGCAGCACGGGCGGCTGGCCCCGGTAGGCAAAGGTGACGTTCTCCAGGCGCAGGGTGCCGCTGCGGGGCTGGGGCCGGGGCTGGGCCGGCGACTGCACGCCACCCGGGGCCTGCAAGAAGGCGTGCAGTTTGGCAAACCAGCTCAGGTGTTGGCTGGTGGTGGACAGGGTTTCAGACAGGCCAGAGAGTTCGCTGCGCAGCGCCGCCAGCGCGGTGATCACCAGCACCACGCTGCCCGCGCCCACCTGCCCCTGCTGGGCCTGCGCCACCACGAAGATGAACAGGCCAGCGGTCACGGCCAGCGACAGCACCTCGTAGGGCAGCAGGGCCAGCAGGCCCCGGGTGCGCTGGGCCCGCAGCACCTGCAGGTAATCGCGGGTCAGGCGGTGGCTGCGCGCCTGCAACTCGGCGGCCAGCCCGTACAGGCGAACCTCCTTGGCGTACTCGTGGCGCAGGGCCACGCGTGCCAGATAGTTGATTTCACGGGCCTGCGGGGTGCCCTGAATGTAGAGGCTCCAGCCCAGCCGGTAAAACTTCATCTGTTGCGAGAGCAGCGGCATCAGCCCCGCCACCACCACCAGCGGCACCCACCAGCCAATCACCAGCAGCGTGGCGGCCACGCTGGCCGCCGCCACCACGCCCCGCAGGCCGTAGACGATGGACGACGCCAGATTCAGCGGCCGGTGCGAGGCGCCGGCTTGCAGCACCTCTATGTCGTCGTGAAACTGAGGGTCCTCAAGCACATCCAGCCCTTCCAGGGTCTGCATGCGGGCCATCAGGCGCTGGTTGACCTGCAGGGTGTAGTGATCGGCCGCCGCGCCCTGCAGCACCTGCGTGAGCACCGTGGTGATCTGGGTCAGCAGCGCGGCGCCGGCCCAGGCGGCGGCCAGCCCGGTCAGGTTGGCCGATCCGCCCGTCAGCAGGCGGCCCAGGCCGTCCACGGTCCACTGGCCGATCAGGATGGTGACGGCAGGCATCACGCCCTGCACCGCGCCCATCAGCAGCAGGCCGCCGCTCAGCCACGGCTGGCTGCGCAGCAGGTCCGGCAGGGTCAGGAGAAACGTGCGCCAGAGCGTGGGGTGGGGCGGGGAGGCAGCGGCGCTCATGACTGCCCGCAGTGTAGGGAGCGCGCCCCGGCCCTGCGCGCAAGGTTGCGGGTGGGGTAAGGGGGGTGCTGCAGATTGCTAAGACTGAAAAACAGGCTCTCAGCGCAGAAAAAATTGGAGACCCCGGCCCCCCTCACCCCCCACCCTCCGCCAAGCGGCCTATGTTCGGCCCTGGCCCGCGCCCGCTACCCTGAGCGCTTCCGGTTCGGCATGCTGGAAAGAGGGGGAAAAAGCTATGACCAATGCACCGGCGCCCGCGCGCGTCAGGGGCGGCGCCCTGCTGTCGCCGCTCGCCCTGCCCTGGGCGGTGGCCCGGCTGGGGTTTCGGCGGCAGTTCGCCTACCCGCAGGCGGCGCTGTGGGGCCTGATCACGAATACTTTTTTCGGGGTGCTGCGCGTGGCGGTGCTGCTCGCACTGTTCGGCACGCGCCCCCAGGTGGCGGGCTACACCGCGCAGGACGCGATCACCTACACCGGCCTGACCCAGGCGTTCATCATGGCCCTGAGCCTCTTTGGCTGGACCGATTTCATGCGCACCGTGCACCGGGGCGAGGTGGCGGCCGATCTGCTGCGGCCCCTGAACCTGCTGGGCTTCTGGGCGGCGCAGGACGCCGGGCGCGCCGCCGGGCAGTTTGTGCTGCGCGGCCTGCCCATGCTGCTGCTCTTTGAAGTGCTGTGGGGGCTGGTGTGGCCGGCCGGGGCCCTGGGCTGGCTGCAGACGACCCTGAGCGTGCTGCTGGCCTGGGCCTGCGGCTTTCTGTTCCGCTTTCTGGTGAACTGCGCGGCCTTCTGGTCGCCGGACGCGGCGGGTTTTGGCCGTTTTGGCTGGGCGGTGCTGGGGCTGGGCTGCGGCTTTCTGATGCCGCTGGCCTTTTTCCCCGACGGGGTTCAGGCGTGGCTCTCGTGGACCCCGTTCCCCGCCATGCTAAACACCGTCGTGGAGGTCTGGGTGGGCGTTCAGCGCGGCGCGGCGGCCTGGGCGGCGCTGGGCGTGCAGGCCGCTTGGGCGCTGGGGCTGCTGGCCGTCACGGCTTTGACCCTGCACCGGGGGCTGCGGCGCCTGGAGGTGGCGGGTGGCTAGTGCGCTGCGCAGCGCCGCGCACTATCTGCAGCTGTACGGGCGGCTGCTGGGCGCGCAGGTGCGCTCGCAGGCCACGTACCGGGGGGCGCTGGTGCTGGACGCCCTGGGCACCCTGCTGATCACCGCCGCCGAGTTTGGCGCGCTGGCGCTGGTGCTGCCCCGATTCGGGGGCCTGGGCGGTTGGACCCTGGGCGAAATCTGCCTGCTGTACGGACTGGCCGAACTGTCCTTTGTGCTGATGGACCTGCTGTTCGGCGGCTTTGACGCCCCCAACCTGTCGGCGCATGTGCGGGTCGGGAGCTTTTCTACCTTTCTGCTGCGCCCGGTGCCGCTGGTGGTGCAGGTGTTCGGGTCCGACTTCGCGCTGCGGCGCGTGGCGCGCATTGGGCTGGCCGCCGCCATCTTCGCCTACGGAGTGACGCACACCGCCCACGCCTGGACCCTGGGCGACGCCGCACTCCTGGCGGGCTGCGTGCTGGGCCTGATCTGCTTTTTCGGCGGCCTGTTCGTGGTGGGGGGCACCCTCACCTTCTGGACGGTGGACAGCGTGGAAGCCATGAACGTGCTGACCTACGGCGGGCGCACCCTGATCAGCTACCCCATGGGCATCTACGGCGAGTGGCTGCGCAAGACCTTTACCTACCTCATTCCAGCGGCCTTTCTGTCGTACTTCCCGGTGCTGCACCTGCTGGGCCGCCCCCTGCCCGACGGTCTGCCCCCGGCCGCCGCCTTTCTCTCGCCGCTGGTGGGCCCGGCGGTGCTGGCCCTGGCCTTCGCCTTCTGGCGCGTGGGCCTGCGCCGTTATCAGGGCACTGGAACGTGAGGGGGGTTGTAGGTCGTGGGGTGTGGGCTGTAGGAACAGCCTTTCCGACAACCTACACCCCACTTCCCACACCCCCTCCAAAGGAGCACCCATGATTCACGTTGAACACCTGCACAAGACCTTTACCAGCCGGGGTGGCTCGCCCCTGCGCCCGGTACGGCGGGTCCATGAAGCGGTGCGCGATATCTCGTTTCAGGTGGCGCCCGGCGAGGTCGTGGGTTACCTGGGGCCCAATGGCGCCGGCAAAAGCACCACCGTCAAGATTCTCACTGGCCTGCTGGTGCCAGACCGGGGCGAGGTGCGCGTGGGCGGGCTGGTGCCCTGGAAGTCGCGGCGCCAGCATGTGGCGCGGCTGGGGGCCGTGTTCGGGCAGCGCACCACCCTGTGGTGGGACCTGCCGGTGCGCGACAGCCTGGAGTTGCTGCGCCACGTCTACCGGGTGCCGCCGGCCCGCTGGCAGGCCAACCTGACCACTTTTACCGAGCTGCTGGACCTGGGGCCCTTTCTGCACACCCCGGCGCGGGCCCTCAGCCTGGGCCAGCGCATGCGCGCCGATCTGGCCGCCGCGCTGCTGCACGACCCGGAACTGCTGTTTCTGGATGAACCCACCGTGGGCCTGGACGTGGTGGCCAAGGAGCGCATTCGCGACTTTGTGGCCCATGTCAGCCGCGAGCGCGGCGTGACGGTGCTGCTCACCACGCACGACCTGGGCGACGTGGAACGGCTGGCCCGGCGCGTGCTGATCATTGACCACGGCCAGCTGCTCTACGATGGCGATCTGGGTCAGCTCCAGACCCGCTACGGCAGCGCCCGCGAACTGCATGTGGACTACGACGCGTCTCCCGCCGATGCCCAGGTGCCTGGCCTGACCCTGCTGGGCACCGAGGGGCCCCGCGCCCGCTACGCCTTTACCGGCCCCGCCGCTGGCCCCATTGCCCGCGTGACCGCCCACGCCCCCGTGCGCGACCTCACCGTGAAAGAGCCCGACATCGAGGCCACCATCCGCCGCATCTACGAGGGCGGGCTGCTGCGGGGGGCGGTACACTCGGGGGCATGACGCGCTGCACTGTTCCCCAACATGCGCCGCGTGGCGAGGACCATTCGCTGCTCTGGCCCCGAGTCATGGTGGTGCTGGCGCTGCTGGGCACCGGGCTTCAGCTGGCCCTGTGGCTGCCGCCCGCCGATCACCACGCCCTGTCCTGGACTGTGGCGGCGGTGCAGGCCGGGCTGGCCGGGTGGCTGCTGCGGCGGCTGGTGCGCGGCCCCGGGCAGGCCACAATGCAGGACCACGGCCAGCACCTCGTGATGACCATGATGGTGCTCCTGACTGCTCAGCTGCTGGGCCAGCGGGTGATGCGGGCGCTGGACGCCGGCCTCTCTGTCCTTGATGGCGCCCTGCTGGCTATGTTGGTGGCGCTGCTGGGCCTGTTCGTGGTGGTGGCGTGTCGCCCCAGTGACGCGTCATGACTGGGCCGCAGCCAGAGCAGGAAACCCACCGGGGCCCGCCGCCCAGCGTGGGGGCGGGGTGGTTGATGCTGGTCATCGTGACCGCGTACGCCGGCGCTTCTGCCATGGGTCTGCTGGTGCTGCCCGATCACCGTGCGCTGCGTGTGGTGCTGGCCCTGGTGCCCTTCGCCTTCATCATCTGGGCGGGCGCTGAGCTGTGGCGGACCCGGGGCCGGACGGCTCTTCAGGGCCCGCCCTGGCCGCTGATGGCCGCGCTGGCATGGCCCGCTCTGGCGCGTCCCATCCTCAAGCTGGCGCGTCAGGAGACATTGACGGGTTTGGATATCGGATTTGCCCTGCTGGTTGGCGTGGGCCTCATCTGGGTGATCGTTGCCAGCCGCCGTGCAGGCCGGTGAACCTGCCCCCCAGCCACTTTGCCGGTGATCCGGTGTCCATCGCCCGCGCGCTGCTGGGGGCCACGCTGGTGCGCGTGCTGGACTCGGGCGAGCGCCTCAGTGGCCGCATTGTCGAAACCGAAGCCTACGATTGCCCGCGCGATCCTGCCTGCACTGCCGGGCGCTTTCACGCCGCCCGCAGCGCCGAGATGGCGATTGCCCCCGGCCACTGGCTGTTCTGGGCGGCGCACGGCCACCCCCTGCTGCAGGTCTCCTGCCGGCCCAAAGGCGTGTCGGCCAGTGTGCTGATCCGTGCCATAGAGCCGCTCGAAGGCCTGGGTCAGATGCTCACCTTCCGCCCGGTGACCCGCGAGCGCGACCTGAGCAACGGCCCGGCCAAGCTGGTCTATGCCCTGGGCCTGAACCCCGCCCAGATTGCGGGCACGCGGGTGGACAGCCCTGCCCTTCATCTGCGGCCCGCAGAAACCCCACTGGCCGACGACGCCGTGCGCGTGACCGCCCGCGTGGGCATCAAGGAAGGGCGCCACCTGCCCTGGCGCTTCACCCTTCGCGGCAATCCCTGGGTGTCGCCGGCCCTGCCCAGCATGGCGGTGGTGGGGGACGGTTGATGGTTGATCGTTGATGGACGGTCAAGGTGGCCCCAGGGGCCTGGACCGCCCAGTTTCGTAAGCTCAGCCATGCTGTTTGCGCCGGCCTTTCCGCAGGAGCAGGCCCTGCCCCCCGAGTTCTTCGCGGGTGATCCAGTGGCCGTGGCCCGCGCGCTGCTGGGGGCAGTGATGGTGCGGGTGCTGCCGGACGGCGTGACCCTGGCCGCCCGCATCGTGGAAACCGAAGCCTACGATTGCCCGCGTGACCCCAGCTGCCACGTCATCGCCCGTCTGCCCGGCGCCGCCGCCATGATGGCCGGGCCACCCGGGCGCGTGTATTACCACCTCGCCTACGACCAGCCGCTGCTGAACGTGATCTGCCGCCCCCAGGGTGTGCAGGCGTCCATTCTGGTGCGCGCCGCCGAGCCGCTGCTGGGCGAGGAGCGCATGCGCGAGCGCCGCCCCGTGAAGCGCCGCGTGGACCTGACCAATGGCCCGGCCAAGCTGGTGCAGGCCCTGCACCTGGACCCAGAATTGCGCGGTCAGCCGATCAATGGGCCGGCGTTCTTCCTGGTGCCCGGCGAGCCCGTGCCAGACGAGCAGGTCACCACCACCGCCCGCGTGGGCCTGCGCCAGGGGGCCGAGTTGCCCTGGCGCTTTCTGATTACGGGCAACGCGTGGGTGTCGCCGGGCAAGCCCAGTGTTGGGGGCGGAGGGGCTCAGAGGGAACGCAGGAGAGCTGAAGGCGAGAGGTGAGCGGACTTGCAGCGCTGCAGCGCACAGCGAACACGAGCACATGCGGGATGACGGCGATGGACAAGCCCTCCTCGCTCTTCCCACTCTGCTGTGGCATCAGAGTCGGTCCGTCTCAGCTGGCGGATGGGCCCAGCAACGCCGCCACGCCCTGAACAGCGGTCAGGCGCCCGGCCTCCACCTCGGCGCGCAGCTGGCGAAGCTGCTCCGGGTCCACCCCGGCCTGGAATGCGCGCCATGCGGCCTCGCGCAGCAGCTCGTCAAACCACACGGCGGTCTGGGCGCGGCGTTTGGCGGGCAGATCCACGGCCTCGCGGTAGCGCTCCACAGCGGCCCACACCTCATCCAGCCCTTCGCCGCTCAGCGCAGAGGCACGCAGGGCCAGAGGGCGCCACGGGGCGTCATGGGGGGTCAGCAGGGTCAGGGCCGCGCGCAGTTCCGTCTGGGCACGCACGGCCGCCTGCGGGTTGGTGTCGGCCTTGTTCACCACGCACAGGTCCGCCAGTTCCATGATCCCGCGCTTGATGCCCTGCAGTTCATCGCCGGCGTTGGGCAGGGTCAGCAGCAAAAAGAGGTCGGTCATGGCGGCCACCTGGGTTTCGCTCTGGCCCACGCCCACGGTTTCCACCAGCACCACGTCGTACCCGGCAGCCTCGCACAGCGTGATGGCCTCGCGGGTGCGCCGCGCGACGCCGCCCAGCGTGCCGCCGGACGGGCTGGGGCGAATAAAGGCCTGGGGGTGCACCGTCAGCCGGGGCATGCGCGTCTTGTCGCCCATGATGGACCCGCCCGTGCGCGCGCTGCTGGGGTCCACTGCCAGCACCGCCACGCGGTGCCCGGCATCCGCCAGACGCAGACCCAGCGCTTCAATAAACGTGCTTTTGCCCACGCCCGGCACGCCGGTCAGGCCCAGGCGAATGGCGCGGCCTGCGTGGGGCAGCACCTCGGCCAGCAGGGCCTGGGCGCTCTCTTCATGCTCGGGGCGCGTGGATTCCGTCAGCGTGATCGCCTTGGCCAGCGCCCGGCGGTGACCCGACAGCAGGGGAGAGGTCAGCGGATGGGTGGACAGGTCAACTCCTTGATGAGGTCGGCGGGCCGGAGGTTCTGAAGAATCTGCGGCCACAGCACGCGGTCCCGCTCGGTGACCGGCCCCTGTTCCAGCCGCTGCACCACGCGGCCTGAGGAGTCAATGAAGAGTTCGGTGCGGGTGGTGCCCCCTGGGCTGGGCTGCGGCCCGGCGGTGGGCCCAGCCCGGAGCAACTGGCTTTGGGACAGATACCGGGGGTGGCCGCTGGCGTCCCAGTACACCAGATACTCGGTGCGGCCCCCCTCCAGCAGGTTGGTGGCCGAAAAGAACAGGCGGCGCACCACGCCCCGCCGGTCCGTCCAGGTGTCCACCTGGAACGCCGCGTCCATGATGCACGGCACCGAGCTTCCCGAGAACACCACGAACTGCCCCCGGGCGGCGTCGGTCTGCGCCACCAGCGTCCGCACCGCCTGGGTCTGGGCCGCCGCAGGCAGCGGGGCGTGGCCCCCACCTGCCCCCGCCGACACGCTCAGGGTCAGGAGGCCCAGCGCGGCCCAGCGTCTCAGCACTGTGGGCCTCAGCACGTTGGGCCTCAGCACTTCAGCCCCCGGGGCACAGGGCGCAGGTACGAGCGCAGCGGTGTGGTGACGCCCGCCCGGCGAAAGCCCGTTTCCTTCACCAGCCGCCCCCGCGCGTCGAAGGCCCCGCGCACGTTCAGCAGCGGGCCCGCAAAGCCGGTCCACTGCACCTGCATGCCGGTCAGGCGCCCGGCGCGGTCATAGCTCTGGCGCACGCGCAGCGTGTTGTCGGGAATCAGGCGGGCGTAGTCCAGACTGCGCACCCGGCCCGCGCGGTCCAGCAGATACCGGGTCTCGCCCACCTGACAGACCTTCAGGCCGCCCACCGTGGTCACGGCCGGGGTGTTCTGGTACGGGACAGGGGGGAGGCCCTGGGCCCCCGCCAGGGTCAGCAGGGTGCAGAGGGAGAGCAGCATGGCTTTCATGGCTGCCTGTACGGTGTGGCGGCGGGCTGGGTTGCTCACGGCGGCCCTCATCTCGGGTCCAGCCACGACGAGGCGATGAGACAGCCCACCCCCGCCACCGTCAGTCCGAACGCGGCGGTCAGCAGCACCAGGGCTGGGCCCACATCTGGGGCGTCCTTCAGGGCTTCAGGACCGCCCCCTGACAGCGCCAGCACAAACCCCAGCCCCAACCCCGGCAGGGCCAGCAGGCCGCCGATCAGCATGCCCGTCACCCCCAGGCCCACGCTGATGGTCCCGGCCAATCGCCAGGGTCGCCGGGGCGCCGGGGCGCCGGTCACGCCTCCCCGCGCAGCAGGCGCAGCACCTCGCGCGCGCTGTGCAGAATCGGGGTGCCGGGGCCAAAGATGCCCGCCGCGCCGGCCTCGCGCAGGGCCGGGTAATCCTGCTGCGGAATCACGCCCCCCACCACCACCCGGATATCCCCCGCGCCTTCGGCACGCAGCGCCTGAATCAGCTGCGGCACCAGCGTCTTGTGCCCCGCCGCCTGAGAACTGACCCCCACCACATGCACGTCGTTCTCAATGGCCTGGCGCGCGGCTTCTTCCGGGGTCTGGAACAGCGGGCCCACGTCCACGTCAAAGCCCAGGTCGGCAAAGCCGGTGGCGATCACCTTGGCGCCCCGGTCGTGGCCGTCCTGGCCCATCTTCACGACCAGTAGGCGCGGGCGGCGGCCCTCGGCCTCGGCAAAGGCCTCGATCTCACCTTTCAGGGCGCTGAAGCCCTCGTCGCCCTCGTAGCCAGCGGCGTACACCCCGCTCAGGGTGCGCACCTCGGCGGCGTGGCGGCCCCACACGCGTTCCAGGGCGTCGCTGACCTCGCCCACGGTGCAGCGGGCCTGCATGGCGGTTACGCTGAGGGCCAGCAGGTTGCCCTCGCCCGTGCGGGCAGCGTCTTCCAGGGCCGACAAGGCAGCCTGAACCGCTTGCGGGTCGCGCTTGGCCTTCACGCGCGCCAGCCGGGCCAGCTGCGCTTCCCGCACCGCCGCGTTGTCAATGTCCAGCACGTCCACGGGGGTTTCGGTGGCCGGGCGGTACTTGTTCACGCCCACGATCACGTCCTCGCCCCGGTCAATGCGGGCCTGCTTGCGCGCCGCACTCTCCTCGATCCTCAGCTTGGGAATGCCGCTTTCAATGGCCTTGGCCATGCCGCCCAGGGCCTCGACCTCGCGCATCAGCTCTCGCGCCTTGTCGGCCAGGTCGTGGGTCAGGCGTTCCATCAGGTAGCTGCCGCCCCAGGGGTCCACCACCTGCGGAATGCCGGTTTCTTCCTGCAGCACCAGCTGCGTGTTGCGCGCAATGCGGGCCGAAAAATCGGTGGGCAGGCCAATGGCCTCGTCAAAGGAATTGGTGTGCAGGCTCTGGGTGCCGCCGAACACCGCCGCCATCGCCTCAATGGTCGTGCGGATGATGTTGTTGTAGGGGTCCTGCTCGGTCAGCGACCACCCCGAGGTCTGGCAGTGGGTGCGCAAGGCGCGGCTCATGGGTTTTTTGGGCTCAAACTGGGCGATCAGTTCGCTCCACAGCAGCCGCGCGGCGCGCAGTTTGGCGACCTCGGTGTAAAAGTTCATGCCAATGCCGAAGAAGAAACTCAGGCGCCCGGCAAAGTCGTCGATGTTCAGGCCCTTGCCCAGCGCGGCCTTCACGTATTCCAGGCCGTCGGCCAGCGTGTAGGCCAGTTCCAGCGCGGCGTTCGCCCCGGCTTCCTGCAGGTGGTACCCGGAAATCGAAATGGAATTGAAGCGCGGCATCTCCTGCGCCGTGAATTCGATGATGTCCGCAATGATCCGCATGCTGGGTGCGGGCGGGTAGATGTAGGTGTTGCGCACCATGAACTCTTTGAGGATGTCGTTCTGGATGGTCCCCGAGAGTTCGTCCAGCCGCGCGCCCTGCTCCAGCCCCGCCACGATGTACGCCGCCAGGATGGGCAGCACCGCGCCGTTCATGGTCATGGACACCGACATCTCATTCAAGGGAATGCCGTCAAAGAGGATTTTCATGTCCTCCACGGAATCGATTGCCACGCCCGCCTTGCCCACGTCGCCCACCACGCGCGGGTGGTCGCTGTCGTAACCCCGGTGGGTGGCAAGGTCAAAGGCCACCGACAGGCCCTTTTGCCCAGCCGCGAGGTTGCGGCGGTAAAAGGCGTTGGATTCCTCGGCGGTGGAAAAGCCTGCGTACTGCCGGATGGTCCAGGGCCGCGCGGCGTACATGGTGGCGCGCGGGCCCCGGGTAAAGGGCGGCAGGCCGGGCAGCGTATCGGCGTCCACGCCCTCCAGGTCGGCGGCGGTGTACAGCGGCTTCAGGGTCAGCCCCTCGGGGGTCTGGGCGTTCAGGCGCGCGGGGTCGGCGCCCTTCAGGTCCTTGCTGGCCAGGGCCTTCCAGGCGGCCAGATCGGCGGTGGGGTGGGTCATGGGTGGGTGCCTCCGTCTGGGCCCATGATGCCACGCGCCGCCTAACGGGCGTTTGGGAAGGCCTCTTGTCCTGGCCTTCCCACCCAGCCCTGCCCCTCCCGCTTACCAGTGCGGGGCGCGGCGGCGCAGCAGCGCCCACAGGACCAGCAGCAGCAGGGCGTGGGCCAGCAGCCGGGGCAGCAGCTGTGCCGTGTCCCCGAACTGGGTCAGGCCCAGGGCAGGCAGCATGGCCCCCAGCGTGCCTCGCACGCCCTCGGGCAGCAGGGTCAGCAGCGCGGGGGCCAGCTGCAGCCACACCACCCCGATCACCAGCGTGGCG
Organism: Deinococcus multiflagellatus; assembly: GCF_020166415.1. Classification (NCBI taxonomy): domain Bacteria; kingdom Thermotogati; phylum Deinococcota; class Deinococci; order Deinococcales; family Deinococcaceae; genus Deinococcus; species Deinococcus multiflagellatus. The sequence continues at coordinate 101,989 of NZ_JAIQXV010000011.1, read as the reverse complement.
GCGAAGTGGCGCGTCAGCAGGCTCAGGACGGTCAGGGTGAGGGTGCTGGAGAGCACGCCCAGCAGCCCGGTCAGCGCCTGGGTGGGCGTGGGGAGCGGGCTGCCCAGCGCCAGGGCCATCGCCGCGCCCAGCAGGGCCACGGCCAGCACCAGTACCACCTTGGCCGCCACCACGCGGCTGGGGTGGGTGGGCGTGGTCTTCAGCCAGCGCGGTGTGCCCAGGCCGTCTTCCAGGGTCACCAGGTAGGGCAGCAGCAGGGCCACCGCCGCGTGTGCCGGCAGCAGCCACCCCGGCGCCGAAGCGCTCAGCGCCACCGGGCCCAGGTGCTGCGCCCCCCACAGCAGGGCCGGCAGCCCCAGCGCCGAGGCCGTGAGGGCCAGCGCCAGCGGCTGGCGCTTGAATTTCAGAAGTTCCGGGTACAGGGGCAGGGGCTCAGGACGCATCTTTGATTCTCCAGTACAGCTCTTCCAGGTCTTCGGGGCGGCTGCCGTACACGGGCAGGTTCAGGGTGCTCAGCAGGCCCAGCACCTGCGCGGCCTGGGCGGGCGCGGCCTGCACCACCAGTTCGCCGGCGCCGCGCCCGCTCTGGGTGGCGTGGCCGTGGGCCTGCAGGGCGAGCGCCGTCTGGGCCGGGTCGGGCACCTGCAGCACCAGCCGCCGCTGCGCCTGCAGCGCGCTCAGCGGGCCATCAAAAACGCTGCGGCCCCCGTGCAGCACGCTCAGGTGGTCGGCAGAGCGCTCGGCTTCCAGCACCTGATGGGTGGACACCAGCAGGCTCACCCCGTCGTCCCGCAGGCGGGTCAGCACCGACCAGAGGGCCTCGCGGCCTTCCACGTCCAGGCCATTGGTGGGTTCGTCCAGCAGCAGCAGCCGCAGGTCCGGGGTGAGGGTGCTGGCCAGATACAGGCGCTGGCGCATGCCCAGCGAGCAGCGCCCGAAGGCCCGGTGCGCGCTCTCCCGCAGCCCCACCCGCTCCAGCGCCCCCGCCGCCCAGACCCCTGCGCGGCGCAGGCCCCGGTAGCCGGCCACCACCCGCAGGTTGTCCAGCAGGCTCAGGTGCGGGTAAAAGCGCGGTTCCTCCAGCGTAAAGGCCACCTCGCGGCGCAGCGCCGGGTGGGGCGCGCGGCCCAGCAGGGTGAAGGTGCCGCTGTCGGGGGCCTCCAGGCCGGCCAGCAGCCGCAGCGTGGTGGTCTTGCCCGCGCCGTTGGGACCCAGGAACAGCCCCAGGGCGCCCGCCGGCAGGCTCAGGTTCAGGCCCTGCAGGACCGGGTGGGCGCCGTAGCGCTTCGTCAGCCCCTGGACATGCAGGGCGTCGGCAGTGCGGGGGGAGGTGGGAGGGGCGGCCTGCTCCCCCTGGTCGCGGATAGCCGTCAGCGCACTCATGCGCCGGCCTCGGGGGCCGCTTCGAACAAGGCGCCGGGAAAGGTGATGGCCACAGCGGTGCAGGGGCGGCGCTCGCCCGATGTCGTCGCGCGGGCGGCGTAGCGTTCCAGCAGCTCGCCCAGTTCGGCCTGCAGCGCGGCGTAGTCCTCGGCATTCAGGTCAAAGGTGCGCACGTTGGCGTTCAGGGCGTAGCGAATCAGGGCGGCGGGGGGCGGGTCCATATGCAGCGGCTGGTGGTGGCCCAGGCGCAGGGTAATCGCGCCTTCCAGCCTCTCCTCGCTGAGTTCCTGGGCGCGGTCGCGCGCGGCCTGGGCAAAGCGCCCCGAGACCTCGCGGAACAGCGGCGTGAACATCTCGCTCACGTCGGCGGCGGCGGTCAGGCGGTAGGGCACCACGAAGGTCACGGCCACCACTTGGTACCGCGCGCGTTTGCCCACCGTCTGCGCGGTTTCCAGCAGGCCCAGGCTCAGCAGGCGGCGCACATGGTAGGTCACGCGGTTGGCGGGCTGGCCCAGGCTACGCGCGGCCTCGCTGGGGGTCATGGGCTCGGCAAAAGCGCCCAGCAGGCTCAGGGTCTGGGGGTCCAGCAGGGCCAGGGCCTGCTCGGGGGTCTGTACGGTGAGGGGCGGGGTGTCGCTCATGGGGCCACTATGCCCCGGGTCATTTTCAGTCGGAACGCCAAAAACTGAAAATTGAAGATGGGCCTGTTCGGACCGGGCCGCGCTCCTCCACGGTTCTGCAGAGGCAAGACTGGGTCGGGGTTTTATGACCTGCGCGAAGTCGCGGTCCGCTTCAGGGTAGACTGCGGGGCGTGACCACGCCCGACCCTGTTGCCCGCCGCGTCAAGCTCGCGCCGAGCATCCTCGCCTGTGACTTCGCCCGCCTGGGCGAGGAACTGCGCGCCATCGAAAGTGCCGACTGGGCGCATGTGGACGTGATGGACGGGGCCTTTGTGCCCAACATCTCGTTCGGGCTTCCCATTCTGGCGGCGGCCCGCGCGGCCAGCCCACTGTTCATGGACGTGCACCTGATGATTGACCGCCCCGAGCGTTACCTGAAGGACTTTGCGGCGGCCGGCGCCGACGGCCTGACGGTGCATGTGGAGGCCACGGCGCACATCCACCGCGCGGTGCAGCAGATCAAGGAACTGGGCAAAAAGGCCGGCGTGACCCTGAACCCGGGCACGCCGCTCGAAACCCTGCGCCCCGTGCTGCAGGAGGTGGACCTCGTGCTGATCATGAGCGTGAACCCGGGCTTTGGCGGGCAGAAATTCATTCCGCAGAGCCTGGAGCGCATCCGCACCGTGCGCCGCTGGCTGGACGACCTGGGCAGCGCTGCCGAATTGCAGGTGGACGGCGGCGTGAGTGCCGCCAACGCCCGCGCCGTGGTGCATGCCGGGGCCAGCAATCTGGTGGCGGGCAGCGCGGTCTACGGCAAGGACGGCGCAGCGGCCGGCCTGGAGCGCCTGCGCGAGGCGCTGAAGTAAGCCATGCGCCTGCGCGTTGACCTGCTGCCGCACGGCACCTACCCCGACGTGGTGGTGGTGGTGGACGTGCTGCGCGCCACGACCACCGCCGTGACCTACTTGGAACGCGGCGCCGACGCCCTGCTGCTGACCGCCACCCCAGAGGTGGCCCTGGCCCTGCGCGACGGCGCACCTGAAGGCAGCCCCTACCTGCTGGGCGGCGAGCGCGGCGGCCTGCCCATTCCCGGCTTTGACTTTGGCAACAGTCCTGCCGAGGCGGCGGGCCAGAACTTCACCAGGAAAACGGTGGTTATGAACACCACCAACGGCACCGGCGCGGCCCACACGGCGGCCCAGACCGGCAAACACATCTTTCTGGCCGCCCTGACCAACGCCCACGCGGCGGCCCGCCGCGCCCGCGCTGCCGCCACCGAGGAAATCGCCATTGTCTGCGCCGGCACCGACAATCATGTGGGCCTGGAAGATGTGTACGCGGCCGGCGTGCTGGCCGAATACCTGCTGGCGATGGGCGAATTCACCGTGGACGACGGCGCCCGCATTGCCCTGACGGTGCGCCGCAACGGCGGGAACCCCTTAGAAGCCCTGAGCAGCAGCGGCCACGGCCAGCACCTCAGCCGCTTGGGGCTGGGCGAGGACGTGCGCTTTGCCGCCGGCCTGAGCACCAGCACCCTGGTCCCCACGCTGATTCCCGGCGAGGGTGCCCCCGAAGGCACCCTGAGATTCACGGCAGGTTAAGACCCGGGGCCGCGCCCCAGACCTGCGCGCCCCGCCCGGCCCCGTACGCTGCGGCCATGACCCTGTCCCGCCCCCTGCTGACCCTGATCCTGCTCTCGGGGGTGGCCCACGCCGCCACCTACAAGGACCCTTCCGGCACCTTCTCGGCCACCGTGCCGGCAGGCTGGCAGCAGGGGTCGTACCCCGGTACGGCGGTGGTGTTCGCCGCCAAGCCCGAGAGCGGCTTTGCGTCGAACATCAACGTGATTGTGCAGCCCCTCCCCGCTGGCATGACCCAGGCGCAGTACCACGCCCTGAGCGTCAAGCAGATTGGGCAGCTGATCACCGACGGCAAGATTCTGAAAAACGAGGCGGCCACCCTGGGCGGCATAAAGGGCAACCGGCTGGTGTACACCGGGCGCCAGGGGCAGTACAAGCTGTATTTCATCGCCACCTACGCGGTGAAGGGCAACCGCGCCTACGTGGTGACCGCCACCAGCCGCCAGGGCCAGGAAGCCAAGCTGGCCCCCGTGAACGACGCCTTTATCAAGAGCTTCAAAGTGCTCAAGTAAGGCCACGCAGCTGCGCAGGTACAGCTGGGGGCGGGGCGCTACCATGAAGGCTCGATGAACGCCGCCCCCGACCTTCTGCGCCTGCTGCGCGACGAGCAGTACGGCACCCTTCAAGAGCATCTGGGCGGGCTGCAGCGCCAGTTTGAGGCCGGGCAGCTGGCCGAGCGCGACCTGCTGAACGCTTTTCAGGCCTTCCAGCAGCCGGACCCCGCGCTGGGGGAGCGCTTCAGCGCGTGGATGGACGCGCATGTGGGCTCTTACGAGGCGCATGTGGCGCTGGCAGAGTGGCTGCTGTCGCGGGCCTGGGCCGCGCGGGGAGAGGCAAAGTCCAGCCATGTGAGCGATCAGGGGTGGCGTGGGCTGGAGCACTTTACCGAACAGGCCACCGCCTGCGCCGGGCACGCCGTGACACTCACGGCCAATCCCCTGGCAGCGTGGGCCGTGATTGGCTGGGCCGCCAACAGTCTGGGCTGCCGAGTTTCGGCCGCCGAGGTGGACGCCCAGCAGTATCCCGACTGGTTTACCCAGGGACTGGCGGCCAATCCGCAAAGCCTGACCTTAAGGCGCATCATGCTCTACCACCTGCGCGAGGAATGGGGCGGCAGCGAGGCGCAGATGCTGGCGTTCGTGCGCCACCAGCAGGCCAGCGGTCTGCTCTCCGAGACAGACATGCAGCGCCTCTGGGCCGAATTTCACGTCTGTGTGTCGCACCACGCGATGGCGTTTACCCGCGACTTTGTGGTGGCGGTTGAGCGTGCCCAGCTGGCGGCCAACCTGCGCGACCTCCATGCCAACCAGCTGTTTGTCGCCCTGACCATTGCCGGGCGTTCCCTGGCCGAGCGCCGCGCGGCTCTGGAGCGCTATCTGGCTGCCGCCGAGCAGGATGAGGACGCTGCGCTGGACGGCAATGGCCTCATCGCTTTCGTGCACGGCTGGCAGGGGCTTGAAGACTTGGCCCCCCGCGTGGCGGGCCTCCTCAGGCGCGCGGCAGAGCGGGGTGACACCGACGCCATGATCGGCTTGGGCAAGCTGCAACTGGCGGGGCCGGCGTGGCGTCTGCCCGACGCCCTACCCTGGCTGCTGCGGGCCCGCGATGAAGGCAACCGCGAGGCCGCTGAACTGCTCGTGGTCCTGCGTGCGGACCAGGAGCCCGAAGAGGTCAACCGGGATGCCCTGCGGGCCGCTGACCTGGGAAGTCCCGACCTGAGCTGGCACGTCTATGGGCACTTTGGTGCCTTTCGCCAGCAATTTGGTCTGGACGAGCGAGACCGTTACCGCTATCTGCTGCGCGCCGCAGACGCGGGAAACAATGACGCCCGCGTCGCGCTGGCCCAGCAGCTGCGGGCCGGGCGCGTCGAAGTGGGCGGCGACGGGGTGCTGCGCCCGGTTAAGACGCGCCCCATCCAGGACAGCCTGAATTACGCGCGCCACCTGCTGGAGCGGGCTGAGGGGAGCGGTCATGCAGGTGCCCAGCGCCTGCTGGCCCGCAGCAAGGCGCGTGACTGGGAAGCGGGGACGGCCCGGCGTGCACTGCTGTGGCCGGCGCTGCCCTTCACGCTGTCGGCCCTGCCCTCCACGCTTTCCGCTTTGCCACTGCCCACCGCTGGTCAGGCCCTGCGGCCCCTGCTGGCGCTGGGCATCATGTCCGTGGTGCTGTTCCGGGCCTGTCATCAGGCAGAGCCCTCTGAGCCGTGGCGTCAGGTTCTTACACCGGAGCAGCGGGCCCTGGTGGAACGCATCGAAAGCGGCGACGCGCGGCCAGTGTTTGAAGGGGACCGTCTGCGCCTTGACGATGTGAAGCCAGCTGTGCCCTGAGCCGCAGACCCGGACCCACCCCAACCCGCTACCCTGTGCCTCATGACGGCTTCTGACCTGTCCCTCCCGGCGGTGACCCCGGTGGCCTCCGTGGATTTCGCGGCCATTCCCAGTCCGGCCTTTGTGCTCGACGAATCACGCCTGCGCCGCAACCTCGCCCTGATCTCCCAGGTGCAGCGCGAGAGCGGCGCGCAGATCATCGTGGCCTTCAAGGGCTTTTCGATGTGGTCGGCCTTTCCCATTCTGCGCGAGTACGGCATCACGGGCGCCACCGCCAGCAGCCTGAACGAGGCCCTCCTGGCGCGAGAGGAGATGCAGGGCGAGGTCCATGTGTACGCGCCCGCCTACAGCGACGAGGAGTTTCCGCGCATCCTGGAACTGGCTGATCACCTCGTGTTCAACTCGTTCTCGCAGTGGCAGCGCTTCAAGCCGCAGGTCGAAGCGGCGCGGGCCGCCGGGCGCACCCTGCATGTGGGCATCCGCGTGAACCCCGAATATGCCGAGGTGGAAACGGACCTGTACAACCCCGCCGGGCCCTTTTCCCGCCTGGGCGTCACGCGCCGTGAATTCCGCCCGGAGCTGATGGACGGCGTGGACGGCCTGCACTTCCATACCCTGTGCGAAAAAGACAGTGACACCCTGGAGCGCACCCTGGAAGTGCTGGAGCGCAACTTCGGGGACGTGCTGGGGCAGGTGAAGTGGGTGAACTTCGGCGGCGGCCACCTGATGACCCGCGAGGGCTACGACATCCCCCGCCTGATTCGCGTGGTGCGCGCCTTCCGCGAGAAATGGGGCGTGCACGTCATTCTGGAGCCCGGCAGCGCCTTTGGCTGGCAGACGGGCTGGCTGGTCAGCTCGGTGCTGGACGTGGTGCACAACGTCAAGGACGCCGCGCTGCTGGACATCTCGGTGTCGGCCCACATGCCCGACGTGCTGGAAATGCCCTACCGCCCCCGCATTCTGGGCGCCGGCGACCCCCCCGAACACGACCACCGCGAGGCCGTGGACGCCCCCCCCGGCCACCCGTACCTGATCGGCGGCACCACCTGTCTGGCGGGCGATGTGGTGGGCGAATACGTGTTTCCTGGGCCCCTGGCTGTTGGCGACCGGGTGGTCTTTGACGACATGATTCACTACACGATGGTCAAGACCACCTTCTTCAACGGCGTCAAGCACCCCGACATCGGCATTCTGCGCCTGGACGGCACCTACGAGCGCGTGAAAACCTTCGGCTACGAGGAATTCAAGGCCAAGCTGAGTTGAGACGGGGGGCCGCGCGCCCGGCCTCCTTGCCGCAGCACTGCCGCGCCCTGGCCAGGGGCGCGGCAGTGCTGCTGGAAAAACGGTCAACAGGCTGGGCGGAGGGACAGAGGGAGCGTGGCCAGTCGCCCCGAGGCCAATTGAGACCCGCAGGCCACCGCGCACACTGCGGTGGGGAGGGCGGGAGAAGCCAGTGCTGGGCAAGGCGCCCAGCCGCGCAGGAGTTGAAAGTGGTCTTAACCTCTACGCTGCGGCCAGTGTAGTGGTGGGGGCTGATGGGCGGCTGAAGGGCACCAGGAGAGACCTCATCCGCGCGCTCATGCTTGGTCAGGCACTGGGGCCTGCGGGCTTGGCTGCCCTGGTCAGCCGGCGCGCCGGTTCTCGCCTCTGGCCAAGAGGGTCGTGACAGGGCGCAGGCAGCAGTGCTGAGACTCACTACCTGCCTGGAAAGGTTCCCGCGTGGTGCTGTGCCCACGGGCCAGGCCATGACCGGGAGGCCAGGGCTCACCCCGAGACCAGCCAGCCGCCCTGATGTGGCCCAACACGCGCAGGGTGGCCCCGGATGAATACATCTGGGGCCACCCTGCGCAGGCTGCGGTCAGGCTCGGAAGCCGCTTACTTGCGGTACACCTTAGGCACGCCGTTCACCGTGCGAATGGTGCCGCCCTCGAAATCAGCCGCCCAGGCGCCGCCAATCTGGTACTGGTCACGGGTGGGGAAGCCCAAGAACGAACCGCTGCCGCCCAGGCCCTGGTAGGTTTTGAGCACGTCGCCGGTCAGCCAGAAGGTGCCGTATTTCTCGGTGCCGTACAGGGCGCCGTTCTGGAAGAAGCCGTACAGGCCGCTGGTGCCGTAGGTGTTGCGGGGAATCACCTTCTCGTCGCCCGCCGCCCAGCCCAGGCGGCTGGGGGGCCGGGCAGCGCCATTTTCCGCCCTGGCCAGGGCCAGGTAGCGCTCCAGCAGCATGCCGTGCACCGCGTAGGCGCGGCTGGAACCGTTCGCATGGAGCAGCACCGCGTCGCCGTAGGCCCCCACGCCTCTGAACTTCTGCCACCAGCCGTCGCCCCAGGGGCCAGCGTAGGTGGTCGCCGCCCCCAGGCTCTCTTCGCCCTTCAGGCGGGCATAGGCCTCCACCATCGCCTGATCGCGGCTGCCGTCCTGCTTTTCACCGGGAGCAATGCTGGTCGTGGGGGTGGGCTGCGGTTGGGGCTGGGGTTGCGGCTGCGCGCCAGTTGCCGGAGGCTGGCCCTGGCCAGGCGTGATGGTCACGGTGCCGGTGGCGCCGCCCTGGGCAGGGGACACAGGGGTGCCGCCCACGCGGAAGGTCACCACGTCGGTGGTCCAGCCGTCGGCAGGCAGGGGGTTGACCACAATGCTCAGCGCCTTGGCCAGATTCTCCTGGCCCTTCACGCGCACCTCGGCAAAGCCCTGGCCCTCGGCGAAGCGGGCAATGTCGTTCAGGTCCAGTTCGCGCTTGCTGGCCAGCGCCAGCAGGCGGTCCTGGCCGTTGGGGCCGCCCACCGTGAAGGTGTACTTGGCGCCCTGCGGCGGGAACACGCGCGTGACGCCCGCCTTCACGAAGTTGCTTTCCTCGTAGCTGTTGGGGAAGAACAGGTCCACTTCGCCGTTGGCGTTCACGTTGAACAGGTACACGTAGGCGTCCTGGTTGGTCTTCAGCCCCACGCTCAGGCGCTCGCCCTTGCGGTAGACCGGGTTGGCCTTGCCGCTGGCGTCCTTGTTCACCCAGACTTCCACATCCAGCTTGGTCTCGACCGGGTTAACAATGATGCTTTGGGCGGTGATCTTCGCGGGGCTGGCGGCGGCGAGGCTCAGGCCCAGCAGCGCGCTCAGGGTGGTCAGGCGTTTTGGGTTCATAGGGTCCACCGTAGGGGGCCAAACTGACCAAAGGCTGAAAAAAGCCGTGCCACAAGGGTTTCTGAAGTCCGGTTCAAGCCTGGGTCAAGGCCCAGGCTGCTGCTGAGCGGGTTGGTGAGCATTTGCTTGAGGGTGTCGCGGACCGCCCTCAGCCCAGGGTGCGGCTCAGCCACAGGGCCAGCGGCGCCAGCAGCAGGGCCGGCAACAGGCTGCCCACCCGCACGCGGCGGTCTTCCACGCCCAGCCCCGCCAGCATCAGGTTCCAGCTGATCCCGATGATGGTGATGCCGCCCGCTCCGGTGATCAGCAGCACGTAGGGATTGGCCTTGAGGGTCGCCGGGTCCGCGCCGCCCAGCAGGCTGCTGGCCAGCCCGCCGGCAGCGAGGCTGATGGCGCCCTGCAGCAGCAGCACCGTCACGGCGCTGAAGCCCACGCCCAGGCCATAGGCCCCCGCCAGCGCCAGGGCCGCAATGCCGTCCAGCACGCTTTTGAGGATATAGGTGGAGGCGTCGCCGGTCAGGCCGTTTTGCAGGCCCCCCACCACGGTCATGGGCCCCACGCAAAACAGCAGGCTGGCCGCCACGAAGCCTTCGGTAAAGCGCCCGCCTCCCCGGAAACGCCGCTTGAGGGTCTCGCCCAGCCGTTCCAGCGCCTCTTCAATGCGCAGCGCCTCGCCCAGCACGGCCCCGGCGGCGAGGCTGATCAGCGCCAGAATGACCCCGGGCACGGCGCCGCCGCTGACCCGGTTCAGCGACGCGGCCATGTCCAGCCCCAGAAACAGCGTGACCAGACTGAGGGTTTGCAGCAGGGTGCGCTGGGTGCGTTCGGGCAGGCGGTGGCCGATCAGCAGGCCCAGGGCGGTGCCGGCCAGCACCGTGCCCACGTTCACCAGCGTGCCCGACAGTTGGGAGAGCAGACTCATCCGGGTGACTGTAGTGCACGGTGCCCGGCCCCCGCTCCGGCTTGCCTGACTGCCGAACCCATCTGTCATCCATGATGGACGTTTTCCGGTGAAAGGGCCCCGCAGCGCCTTGGGGACGGGCAGGAGAGGCCCACTTCAGATGGAGTGCCAGGGCCCTGGGGCGGCGGCTCAAGAAAAGGGCAAGGCAACCCTGACCCCGCCTTGACAGGGGGTGTGGTAGGGTCTTGACAAGTTGAACCGACTTCCCTCCCTCATTTGCCCCGGGCCGCGCCGCAGCGGCGGGTCAGGTGGCGTGCTGGGCGGGGTTGTGGACGTGCTGATTCAGTCGTCCGGTGCCGTGAAAACTGAAGCTGAAGGTGGGGCTGCCTCTGTGCAGCCCCGCTGCGTTTAAGGAGGCCTGCGTGACCTTATCCGACCAGTACCAGAACATGCCCAAACTCCTCAAGGTCAGCGAGGTCGCTGACTTTACCGGAACCCACGAACGCACGGTGCGCCGCTGGATCAGAGACGGGCGTCTGGGTGCGGTGGAGCACCCCAGCGGCCTGCGCGTGCCCCGCCGCTCGCTGTGGCGCTTTCTGGGCCTGGATCTGGCACTGAGCGCGTAAAGAAAGGCGCGACTTCTGGTGGCTCCTGGCCCGGGGTTGGGCTTGGTCGCCCAGGGCTGGCGCGGCAATGGCCCGCAACTGCCCCCTCAACTGCCATAGTGGCGGCCATGACCGACCCGCTTGCCGCCCTGAGCGCCGCGCTGGAGGAAGACCCTCAGGCGGCGCTGGTTCTGTACGGCCACCTCCCCCCGGTACTGCAGGCGCAGGCGGGCGAGGCGGCCCTGGCCCTGGGGCGGCCCCGGCTGGCGCTGACCTGGGCACCCGACCCCCTGGTGCGCGCGGCGGCGGCCCTGCGGCTGGGCGACGCTGCCCGCGCGCAGGCTGAACTGGCGGCGCTGCCCGACGGCCCCCGGGTGCAGGTGCTGCAGGCCCGCGCCGCACACCAACTGGCCCGGCCCGGCGCCCCTGCCGTCACCCTGGCCGCCCGTGCCCAGGCCAGAGCGGCGGGGGACAGCGCCGCCCTGGTGGCCGCCGCCGTGCTGCTGGCCGAACAGGAGTATCCCCAGGCCACGTCCCCATACGCGCCCCTGCGCACCCTGGCCGAGGGCCTGAAGGTGGCCGAACTGAGCGGCCAGAGCGCTGACCCCCACCTGCTGGCCGTGCTGGCCCACGTTCAGGCCCGGCTCAACCCGCGCAAGGCCCAGGCCACCGCCCACAAGGCCCTGGACCGCAGCGCGCCGCGCAGCCCGGCGCGGGTGCTGGCCCTGCTGGCGCTAGAGCGGGCGGCCGAAGCCCAGGCCGAAGCCGATGCCGGCGAGCTGGCCCCGGTGTGGTGGGCAGCCTTTCAGCGCAGCCCGGCGGCAGCCCAGGCCATCCCAAACGGCACGTAGGGCGGCGGACGCACAAAGCGGCGGGGCCCTGGATTGCCCTGGAGGTACACGCCTTCCAGGGTCCACACGTTGCGCTCCTGCAGGGTGGCGTACAGGTCGGCGCCGGCCTGCAATTCCTCGTGGGAGAGGGGTTGCCGCGTGCGGTAGCCCGCCAGGAACGAGCGGCCCAGGTCGGCCTGCAGGCCCAGGCTCAGGTGCAAGGCGCGCACGATTTCCCAGGCGCGCGGTGCCAGCCGGGTCTGCTCCCAGTCAATCAGGGCGGCGGGTTGCCCCGCCTGAAAGAACACGTTGCCGTCGTGGTAATCGCCGTGGAGGAAGCGGTGGGGCAGTGCGGGCCTCGTGTCTGCTGGGGCGGGGTCCGGGCGCGGCCCGGTGCGCAGATGGGTCAGCCGCTGCTCGGTGCGGACCAGGGCCCAGCGGTCCACCTCGTCTGGCGTGGGCCGGGCCAGGATGGCGGCGCGCACGGCTTCCAGCCGCTCGGTGGTGCGCGCCACCGGGGCAGGCGGGGCCAGGGGCGGCACCTCGAACGCCACCGTGGCGGGCAGCTGGGCGTGAAGCTGCGCCAGGAACTCTCCCAGCGCTGCCGCGTGGGCCGGGGTCAGGGCGGCCCGGGGCACAGGCTCACCGGGGGCGCATTCAAACAGGGCCGCCCACCCAGGGCCAGCCGCGCCAGGGTGCCGCCCTGCCGGGTGGGCACGGGGGCCGGGGTGGGCACGCCAGCGGCGCGGGCCACCCCTATGGCGTGGTGCTCGCGCCCGGCGCGCTCGGGGCGGGGGTCGCGGTACACGCGCAGGTGATGTGGACTCCGATTGGATCGTTTCTACAAACGGTTCAATCCGAGCGGAGCGAGAAGGAGAAAAGCGGCTGCCCGGCGTGGAGTTGCTCACCCGGTTCTGTTCCGGGTGGGCGACGAAACAGAGGGCAGCCGTATGAAAAGGGCCGGCGCGCGTCTGCACGCGGTAGGCGCCGTTGATGCTGCCACCCGCCAGGGCCCGCAACTGCACGCCCGGCCCCAGCGACCAGTGGGCGGCCAGATCACCGGGGGTCAGCGCCCTGGCGCCCAGGGGCCCGGCCCCGGTGCTCACCCGGCCTGCACGTCCAGCCGCGCCAGCCCGCGAATCACGAAGCCGCCGGTGTACTGGCCGGGCTCGTGGGGGTCCAAGAGGCGCAGCCCCGGCAGGGTGCGGCACAGGGCGCGCAGGCTCAGGGCCAGTTCCAGCCGGGCCAGCGGGGCGCCCAGGCAGTAGTGAATGCCCAGCCCAAAGGTCAGGTGCGGGTTGGGATCGCGGTTCAGGCGCAGGTCGTCGGGGGCCTCGAACTTCTCGGGGTCGCGGTTGGCGCTGGCGTACAGCAGGGCCACGCGCTCGCCCGGCTTCAGCTCTGCCCCGGCCAGCGTGAGGGGGTCCAGCACAATGCGCTCGAACATGGGGAGCGGGGTGTCAAAGCGCAGCAGTTCCTCGATTGCCCTGCGGAAGACCGGCAGGCTGTCCTCATCCTGGGCGGCGGCCACCAGGGCGTCCCAGTGCTCGCGCTGGCGCAGCAGGGCCAGCACGCCCGCCGACAGGCCATTCACGCTGGCCTCGTGCCCGGCATTGAGCAGCAGAATGCAGGTGTCAATCAGTTCCTGCTCGGTCAGGCGGTCGCCGGCCTCCTCGGCCTGCACCAGCGCGGTGATCAGGTCGTCCTGTGGCTGGGCGCGCCGCTGGGCCACCAGCTCCCGCAGCAGGGCGCTGAAGTCCAGCACCGCGCGTTCGGCCTCGGCCTGATCAGCGGCGGTGGGGGCGGGCTCGTACAGCTTGACAATCGCCGCCGACCAGGGCCGCAGCGCGTGGCGCTCGGCTTCCGGCACGCCCAGCAGTTCGGCAATCACCGTGACGGGCAGCGGCTCGGCGTAGTCGGCCACCAGATCAAAGGGTCCCCGGGCGCCCAGGCCGCGCACCTGCTCGTCCAGAATCGCCTCAATGCGCGCCTGCAGCGCCTCCACGCGCCGGGGGGTGAACGCCAACTGCACCAGCGAGCGCAGGCGGGTGTGCTTGGGCGGCTCGGAATCCAGCAGGTGGTTGCTGTTAAAGGCGTCGAAGTTGGCCTGCCGGGGGTCGGGGGGCGGCCAGCCCAGTTCATCGCGCGAGTAGCGGTGCAGGGCGCTGCGGCCCAGTCGCCGGTCGCGCAGCGCCGCCGAGATCTCGGCGTGGCGGGTGAGCACCACGCGCCCCATGCCGGGGTCGTAGAAGGCCGGCGCCCAGGCGCGCAGCTCGGCCAGCAGGGGGTAGGGGTCGCGCAGAAAAGCCGGGTCTTCCAGTGGCAGTGTGAAAGTGGGCAGGCCAGGGTGGGCGGGAGGGGCGCTCAAAGGAACTGCTGCCCTTCCACCCGCACGGGGCGCTGTTCGTCGGGGCTGTCGGGCGAGAGGCGGGTGAGCAGCGCCACCCCAGCGGCCACAGCGGCGCGCCGGGCGGCCTGGGCATCGAAGGTTGCCTCGTCAATGGGGGCCTGGGGGGCGTCGGTGGCCATTTCCTGCAGTGGGGCAGCGGGCACGGCGTCCGGTGCAGGGGGCTCGCTGGGGGGCTGGGGCGCCGCGCCGGCCGTGAGACTGGTCACGGCCGGACTGGGCAGGGTGCCTAGGGGCAGCGGATGGTCGTCGGGGGCGCCGTGCCGCGCGGCCAGCTCGGAGAACGAGCCCACCAGGGCGCGGTAGGCGCTCAGGAACTGCGCGTATTCCTGCCGGGCCCCGGTGAGGCGCGCGGTCAGCTCGGCGTGGCGCGCGCTGAAGGTGCGTTCCAGCTGGCTCAGGCGCTCGGCCTGGGCGCGCTCACGGGTGGCACTCAGATCATGGTGGGCGCGCTCCAGTTCGGCGGCGCGCTGGGCGGCCACCCGCTCCAGTTCGGCCATGCGCGCCTGGTGCCCGGCCTCCAGGGCCTCGCGCCGGGCCTGGGTGTCGTGGTCCAGCGTGTCGCGCTGCTGGCGGGCCTGCGCCACCATCAGGTCGGCCTCGCGCACGGCGTTCTCGCGCAGTTCGTGGGAAATGCGCTCGGCGGCCACCACCGCGCGGCGAATCTCGTCCTCGTTCTGGCGCTGGTCCTCCAGGGCGCGCTCCAACGTGGCCACCTGCTCGCGCATGGCCTGCTGTTCATGCAGCAGGGCTTCGAGGTCATCGGAGAGCTCGTTCAGGAAGGCGCGCACGGCGGCGCGGTCATAGGCGCCCAGCCGGGTGGGAAATTCCTGGTGACGCACGTCAAGGGGGGTGAATTTCACGAGAACAGACTCCTTCCCACCCGCACCAGGGTGGCTCCAGCGTGCACGGCCAGCGGGTAATCCCCGCTCATGCCCATACTCAACTCTGACAGACCCAGGTCGTGCGCGCGCCGCGCCGTGTCCTGAAAGAGGGCCAGCAGGCGCTCGTCGCGCGCCGGGTGCCCGTCCAGATCCGGGGCCATCACCATGAGGCCGCGCACGCTCAGCCCGGTGGCCTGCACCTCGCGCAGCACGCCGGGCAGCAGCTCCACCTCAATGCCGTGTTTCTGCGCCTCGCCGTTGTGCACCTGCAGCAGCACCGCAGGCGCCCGGCCCCAGCCCTGGGCGGCCTGGGCAATGGCCTGCGCCTGCCACACCGCTTCCAGGCTGTGCACCAGCGCTGCCGGGCGCAGGTACTTGACCTTGTTGCGCTGCAGCGCGCCCAGGTAATGCCATTCCAGGTCGGGGCGCGCGGCGGCCTTGTCGCGCAGTTCCTGGGCGCGGCCCTCACCCAGCGGAAAAGTGCCGTGAGACAGGACGCAGCGGTCAATGGCCTCCAGGGTCTGGCCCTTGGTGACCGCCACCAGCCGGGCGCTGCCGGGCGCGCGCCCCGCCTGGGCCTCGGCGGCGCGGATGCCGGAGAGCACCTCTGGCAGGCTCATGGCGTGCCCCGGCGCGCGCGGCACCGGACAAGCCCGAAGGGTTGGTGAGCAAACACCCGTCTATTCTCACCCACCCTCTGCCTGGGCTCAAGCGGCGCGGCCTGCGCAGCCCCCCAGACTGAGCCGGGCAGGGCTGCACCCAATCTTCACCCTTCTCAGGGCCGAAGTCGCAAGTGTGGGCAGGACTCGCCGCGCCTGCCCCCGCCGCCGCACATCCGGCCGGGGGCGATTTCAGGAGCCTGTGCGACACTAGGAGAAGCATGCGACACCCCCTTACCCTTGCCCTGACCGTTGTCCTCGCCGCGCCTGCCGTTGCCCAGACGGCCGGCACGGTGCAGGAGGTCACGGTGGTCGGCACCAGTGACCTGCTGACCAATTTCCTGCGCGCCACCCTCTCGGTGCAGGCCGGCGCGCCGCTGTCCAGCGTGAATCTGCGTCAGGTGGAACAGGAAGTGCTGGCCAGCGGTTACTTCAAGTCGGCCGTGGCCGAACTGCGCAGCGTGGCCGGGCGCGACACGCTGGTCATTACCGTGGTGCCCAACCCCACCATCAAGGACGTGACCGTCTCGGGCCTGACCTTCCTGCCCGCCGACGGCTTCAAAAAGAGCGTGGCGGACCTGCTGAACATCGCCCCCGGCGCCACGCTGAACAACGCGCGCATTGAGGAAGCCAAGGACGCCCTGGCCAGCAACTACCAGGGCGAGGGCTACCCCTTTGCCCCCAGCATCAGCAGCGACGTGAAAACCGAAGCCGACGGGACCGTCACCGTGAACTTCGTGGTGGACGAAACCGCGCCCATTTCGCGCGTGGAGGTCGAGGGCGTGACCCTGCTGCCCGCCAGCACCGTCACGGCCATCTTCAAGCCGCTGTACGACGCCAAGCGCTTTACCCCGGAGGCCTATTACGCTGCCGTGCAGGGGCTGCAGCAGGCCTACGACGAGGCCGGCTACCTGCAGGCGGGCGTGAACACCCAGACCACCGCGCTGGAGGGCGGGGTGCTGAAGGTGCGCGTCATTGAGGGCAAGGTAGTAGGCGTGGACCTGAGCGACCTGAATAACCCCCAGGTGACGCTGCAGACCCAGCCGGGTCAGCCGATCTCGCTGGCGCGCCTGCAGGCCGACGTGCGCACGCTGGCCAACCAGACCGGCCAGCCGGTGGGCTTTGCCCTGCGCCCCAACCCCCAGAACCCGGCCGAAGTCACCGTGCTGTTCGGCTCGGCGGGGGTGGCCAGCGGCCCGGTCAAGACCATTGCCGTGCAGGGCAACGCCCTGGTGCCCACCGCCACGCTGCTGGCGGCTGTGAAAACCAAGGTGGGCGACGTGTACAGCCCCCAGCTGGCCCAGGAGGATTTCCTGGCCCTGCGCGACGCCTACCGCAAGGCGGGCTATGAAATCAGCACCCGCGACGCGATCACCTTTGAAAACGGCGCCTTGACCTTCAACATCCGCGAGGTGCGGGTGGCGGGCTACGAACTGCAGTGGCAGGGCAACCACAAGACCAACGACCGCGTGGTGCTGCGCGAACTGCCCGAAGCCGGGCGCGCCTTTAACCGCGACGAGCTGAACGCGGCGCTGGGCCGCATTGCCCGCCTGGGCTTCGTGCGCGTGGTGAGCGAGCAGGTGCGCTCGGACCCCGCCAACCCCGAGAACATCACCTACGTGCTGGGCGTGACCGAAACCACCAGCGGCATTCCGGTCAGCCTGGGCCTCACCTATGACTCGTTCGCCGGAGGCTTCGGCGGCGAGGCGGCCTACACCAACAACAATGTCTTTGGCCTGGGGCACAACTTCACGGTGACGCTGGGCGGCCAGCAGAACGAAGCTGGTCAGAACCTCGTGGGCAACGTGGCCTACACCATTCCCTGGCTGGACCTGGATTTCCTGGACTTCCGCAAGGTGCCCACCACCCTGTCCGTGAGTGCAGGCACGGGCGTGACCGGCAACCAGCCGCTGTTCACCAAGCCCACCGACACCCCCGCCAACGTGGACACCGGCTGGGACTACACCACCCGCACCACCAGCTTCAGCGTGAGTGCCGGGCGCAACCTCACCAAGAACCTGTACGCCAGCGTGGGCTTTGGGGTGGGCTACAACACCTATTACCTGGAGCCGCTGCAAAAAGACGACAAGAACACGGTGACCTACAAAGACGCCAGCGGCGCCGAACAGAGCCGCACCTTTGCCGAGGGCGACGTCAAGGGCCTGGTGCCCACCAACTCGCTGCTCTCGGCGGCCAGCGCAGGTCTGTCTTACGACTCCACCGACAACGGCGACTTTCCCGGCAGCGGCGCGCGGGCCAACCTGGGGGTGCGCTACAAGTTTGGCAACCAGAACGGCGCCAACGTGCGCTGGACGGAGCTGGAAAGCGGCGCGAGCACCTACTTCGGCTTTGGCCGCACCCTGGAAAAGAGCCTGGGCGTGACCAACAAGCAGCAGGTCTTCGCCGTGCGCGCCAACGCGGGCACCACCCTGGGCCTGGACACCGCCCCTGTGGGCACCGGGTACTCGGTGGGCGGCGGCAGCAGCGCCAGCGCCTCGCGCCACATTCGCGGGCTGGCCGACGGCGAGCTGTTTGGCCCCAACTACCTGACCGCCAGCGCCGAGTACCGCTACGACTTCGGCCTGAAGGCCGGCATCGCCCAGGGCCTGTACGGCGTGGTGTTTGCCGACGCGGGCAGCGCCTGGGGCAGCAGCGCCAACCCCAACTTCAACCTGAAGTACGGCGTGGGCGCGGGCGTGCAGCTGAACCTGGGCATTGGCGGCACCCTGCTGCCCAGCCTGCGCTTTGACTACGGCTTCAGCCCCCAGACCGGCAAAGGCAAGTTCTACTTCCGCCTGGGGAACTTCTGGTAAAGACGTAGACGGTTGAACGTTGATGGTTGATGGAAGGGGGCTGCTCTTCCATCAACCATCAACCTTTGACCATCCACCTGCCTGCTACCATGCCCCGATGACCGCTCCCCACCCCCCTGGAGGCCGCCTGTGGAAGGGCTGATGCTCGCGCGGGTGCTGCGCGACCTGGGCCCGGCGTTGCCGCTGCGCACGCTGGGCTGGGCATTTCCCGACGAAACCACGGCGGCGCTGCTGCTGGACGGCCCCGGGCTGGAGGGGCGGCGCAATCTGGTGCTCAGCTACCGGCCGCCCACCCCGGTGGTGTTTCTGTCGCGCGAGCGGCTGCGCGGCGAGCCCCACAACCCCTTTCAGCGCTTTCTGGTCGCGCGCGTGCGGGGCGAACTGTTGCGCGCCGAGCAGCTGAAACTAGACCGGGTGATCGCCCTGCATTTCGGCGGTGAATCGGGTTTCGTGGATCAGGCGCCCACCCGGCTGGTCTTTGAGGTGACGGGCCGCAACGCCAACCTGCTGGTGCTGGAAGGCGGCGAGGGCTTTGAGGGCCGCATTGTGATGGCGGCGCGGGAAATCACCGGCAGCCGCAACCGCTTCCGCACCGTGCGCACGGGCGGGCGCTACACGCCGCCGCCCCCCTACGACAAGCTGGACCCGCGTACCGTAGGCGAAGCGGACGCCGGGGCGCTGGCGGCCCTGCCCGTTGGCCGCTGGCGCGAGCGGCTGGACGGCCTGGGCCCGCTGCTGGGCGCCGAACTGGCCCGGCGTGCAGGGTTGCGGCCCGACGAGGCACCCGGGGCCGCCTGGCCACAGGCGCTGGCGGCCCTGCGCGCCCTGGTGCAGGACCCCACGGTGAGCGAGGGGGTGCTGCAGGGCGGGGCACGCGAGGCGGCGCGGGGCGAAAAGGCGGCGGCGCTGCGCAAGGCCCTGCGCGAACCACTGGACAAGCGCCTGACCCTGCTGCGCAACCAGCTGTCAGACGTGGCCCGCGCCGAGGCTGGCCTGGACGACGCCGCCCGCGACCGCGCTGAGGCCGATCTGCTGATGGCCTACGCCCACACCATTCCCGCCGGGGCCGCCAGCGCCCTGCTGCCGGCCTTTGACGGCAGCGGCGAACAGCCCCTCAGTCTGGACCCCACCCTCAGCGCCATTCAGAACGCCGAGAAACGCTATACCCGCGCCCGGCGCCGCGAAGAGGTGTACCTGCGCCTCGCCGAGCGTGAAGAGGGTCTGCGCGCCGAACTGCAGGAGGCCGAGGCCCGCCTCGCCGCCCTGGACACCGCTGAACTGGAAACCCTGGAGGCCCTCTCCGCCCAGCTGCAGACCGAGCGCCCGGAAAAAAGCCCGTATGGCGCGCGCTTTACCACCCCCGGCGGCTTTGAGGTGCTGGTGGGGCGCAACAACAAGGAAAACGCGGCCCTCACGCACCGGCTGGGCAAGTCCATGGACCACTGGTTCCACGCCCAGGGCTACCCCGGTAGCCATGTGCTGGTGCGTTCGGGGGGGCGCGACCTGGACCTGCCGGACATCCTGTACGCCGCTCGGCTGGCGGCGGCCCATTCCAAGGCGCGCGGCAGCAGCAACGTGCCGGTGGATTACACCCGCATCAAGCATGTGTGGCGGCCCAGAGGCGCCCCCGCCGGGCAGGTGCATTACACCGACCAGAAAACGGTGTTCGTGGACGGCACCCTGCCCGCAGAGGGCAGCGGCGTGGCGAGTGGGTGACCAGGCCGGCGGGGGCGGAAAGTAAGGCGCACCCTGTCCGGGGGCGCAAAACGCGTACAATGCCGCTTTGTGGAACGCATCATGTTCAGGGCCAAGATTCACCGCGCGACTGTTACGCAGGCCGACCTGGACTATGTCGGCAGCGTGACGATTGACCAGGACCTGCTGGACGCGGCGGACATCCTGGTCAATGAGCGCGTGGACATCTACAACATCACCAACGGCAACCGCCTGAGCACCTACGCGCTCAGCGGCCCGCGCGGCAGCGGCGTCATTGGCATCAACGGCGCCGCCGCCCACCTGATGAAGCCCGGCGATCTGGTGATTATCGCCGCGTACGGCAACTTCACCGAGGAAGAGGCCCGGACGCTGGAACCCCGCGTGGTCCATGTGGACGAACGCAACCGGCAGCTGCATCTGGAACTGGCGTAAGAGAAGATGGATGTGGGGAGTGGGAAGTAGGAAGTGGGAACAGCGCACAGGAAGACGGCGCGCGCTGTTGTGCTTTTGAAAGTAGAACCTGCTGGGCCGCACCACGCCTTCTTGCCCCTCCACCGCCCCGGTCCAGACGAGGCCGTCGTGCGCGCAGCGCGCGGGCAATTGCGCGGGGGCGGAGGATGGCGTCGAAGCCAGACACGTCACTTGGTCGAGCAACCCCAGCCGACGTCAGTAAAAACTCTTGCCCAGTGCGAACGTCGCTCCCCCCTGCCCCTCCGGGGTAGGGGGGCTGGGGGGTGGGGCAAACGGGGCAACCGTCTCCAACCAACCCAGCCCCCCTCAGCCCCATGAAGAACACCTCCACAAATCCATAACCCGCCTCCGTTCCTCTCCCCACCTTTGCCCCCACCCCCGCCGCCCAGCATGACCCCATGCGCCGCCCCCACGCCCTGCTGCTTGCCCTCCTGCTGACCGCCCCCGCCCTGGCCGCCCCCACCGAAGCGCAGCTGAACGCTGTTCCAGCCACGCGCGTGGTGATGGGCGGCGCCGTGGTCCCCGGCACCCCAGCCAACCTAAACGCGAGCATCACCGTGCGCTACGGCAGCGCCAAACCCCGCGCGGTGCTGCTGCTGATGCCGGGCTTCCTGGGCGGGGCTGGCAGTTTTGACCGGCTGGCGCGGCAGATCGTGGCCCTGAATCCGACTGTGGCGGTGTGGGCGGTGGACCGCCGCAGCAACCTGCTCGAAGACCACACGTCCATCCTCAAGGCCGGACCTGCCGCCCTGGCCGGGCTGGTCAAGGATGGCCTGCCCGTGCGCACCCCGGACAGCCTGCCCTACCTGAAGGACTGGGGCCTGGACACCACCCTCAAAGACTGGCGTGTGGCGGTGCAGGCGGCGCGGGCCCTGACCCCCAACGTGTTCCTGGGCGGGCACTCCATGGGCGGCACCCTCAGCGGCCTGTACGCCGCCTACGACTTTGCGGGGGTGCCAGGGGCCCGGGACGTGCGCGGGCTGGTGATGCTCGACGGCCTGCCCGGCCTGATGAGCGGCCAGCCACTGACCGCCGACGCCTACCGCAAGGGGGCCAGCAACCCGATTGGCCCGCTGCCGGGCCTGGACGGGCTGGCGCGGGCGCCGTATGTGGACGCGGTGTTCTTCAGCCCGCGCCTCGCCAGCCGGGGTGCGGCCCAGGCGCGGCTGGCCCAGCTGGACCCGTCCGGGCGGGCGCCGGCGGGGGGCCTCGTGCCCTTTCCGGCCACCAATATGGCCGCCGCCATGACCCAGCTGGACCAGCGCTACGCCCTGATTCCCTTCATGGCGATCAAGACCGGGCAGGCCACCAACGCCACCGAGGCCACCAATCTGCCCACCCTGGCCCTGGGCGGCAGGGACAGCCACTGGATTGCGGGCGCCAAGGACCCCCGTCAGCCGGTGGGCTGGCAGGCCGACCCCGCCGCCCCCACCGACGCCGCCGATTTTGTGCGCCGCTATATCACCCCGCTGAGCGACTACGCCGAGTGGTACTTTCCCCAGCGCCTGACCCTGGACCTTGCCGCCGCCCGCACCGGCACGCGCGGCACTCCCTTTGAAAAGACGCTGCCGGTGTGGCACATGAACACGCTGAAGCTGCCCGTGCTGGGCATCGCCGCCGAACAGGGCGTGACCACCGAAGCCCAGTACCGCACCTTTGCGGCGGGCACGCAGGCCCAGCTGACCACCTTTACCCTGAACGGCGCGGCGCACCTGGACATCGTTTCGGCGCGCGGGGATCAGGTGGCGCGCTGGATTGGCGCCTGGATGAGGCCGCTGGTGAAGTAGGGGAGAGGCGGAAGAGGGAGGGCCGCCGGTTCATCCGCGCAGATCCCCCCGGTCTTGCTGGTCCCGTGCCTTGTACGCGCCTCCTCCTACGCTCCGGGGTGGCTCATCACGGCTTGACCCGGGTGCCGCTGGCTGGCCCGCTGACCATCCCGCTCTCCCAGCTGGGCTGCCTGGGCCAGCCACCGTTCCCGCTGCTCTGGCGTGCTGCGGCGCACTGGCCCCAGGCGGGTGGCCTGCACAGGGCGGAAGCCGCTAAAGGCCAGGGTGCGGTCCTTGACGCTGCGCACGGCACTGTCGCCCGTGACATGCAGGTACCACCTGGGCGAGTCGCTGGTGACCATCACGCGCGCGCTCCGGCCGCGCAGGAGTTGGGCGGGGAATGGGCGATCCTGGTACTGAAAGGCAAACCCAGGCAGGAAGGTGCGGTCCACAAACCCTTTGAGCAGCGCGGGCGGCGCCCCCCACCAGACCGGGTACACGACGCACAGGTGCGTGCACCCGCGCAACAGGGCCTGCATGCGTTCCAGATCCGCTTCTGGTGGCTGCGCGGCCCCATACCCCCGGTGCAGGACCGGGTCAAAGTGCAGTTCGGCCAGATGAATGAGGGTGACCGGCCCAGCGGCGCGGGCCCCCTGGGCATAGCGTTCAGCCAGCGCGCGGCAGAAGCTGTCGGGGTTCGGGTGGGCGTTGATGACCAGTGTGGACATGCGGCCTCCAGGCTGCAGCGGCAGCCCCTGAGAGATCTTGACAGTGTCAAGTTGACTTGTTCACAGGTTGCGCCATCATGTTGACAATGTCAAGTTCGCGCGGGTCTGCCCGGCCCTATCACCATGGCCTGCTGCGTCAGGAGCTGCTGACGGCGGCCCGTACCCTGCTGGCCGGGCGCCCGGCCGCCGAGTTGAGCCTGCGTGAGGTGGCCCGGCAAGCGGGGGTCAGCCACGCGGCGCCGTACCACCATTTCAGTGATCGGCACGCCCTGCTGCTGGCGCTGGGTGAGGTCTGTATGACGGAATTCGTGGTCGCGCAGGAGCAGGCCGCCGCTGCGCCGCCCACGCCGCTGGCCCGGCTGGTGGCCCTGGGCGAGGCTTATGTGGGTTACGCCGCCCAGCATCCCCACGCCTTTACCCTGATCTTTGATCCGCAGGTGTGTCCACCGGGCTCCGTATCGCCCCTGGCTCCCCTGATCGAGCGCAATCAGACGCTGCTGGCGCGCCTTCTTGCAGAGGCACAGGCGAGCGGCGACCTGCAGACGGCCCAGCCTGAGGTGGTGGCCCAGGGGCTCTGGGCCACGGTGCATGGCCTGGCCCATCTGGTCATGAGCGGGCACCTGCCGCCCCACGCCACCGCCCAGATTCTCTGGGGCCTGCTCAGTGTGGAGTTCCGCGCGGCCACGCCACGGTAAAGCTGGTTCTGGCCGCCCTAGCCCCAGAACTGGATCGCCGCCAGGACGCTGCCCACCAGCGGAACCGTCGCCAGCGCCACCCGCTCGCGCCACAGGGCGACCAGAGCGAGCCCTGCACTCAGGCCCACCAGAGCCGGCAGAAGGGTGGGTGCGCTGCCCAGCCCTCCGGGAAAGCCGCCGTTCGGCTCGAACCAGTAGAGGCGGGTCCACCACCACCCATGAGGACCGCCCAGCAGCAGGGCCGGGTAGGCCAGCGCCGTAAAACAGGCCGCGCCCGCACTGGCCCCCAGCCACCACCGGCGGCGCCACAGCGCCCACAGGCCCAGCAGCGGACAGACGACGAGCAGCACGAGACCGGACCAGGGCGCCAGCATGCCCATGAGCATAAAGAGCCCCCGCGCGTGGCGGGGGCAAAGGTGAGGACGGTGCTGGGTCGGCGGGGGTGTTCAAAAGCGCGGCGGGGACTGGGCGGCAGGCCCGGCCCTACACCTCGTCGCTGTCCAGTTCGGTGTTCAGCTCGCGGTCAATGAACTTCAGGTAGCCCTGACGGCCACCCTCGCGGGTCCAGCGCTTCACACTGGTGCGCAGGCGGTTCACGCACTGGCGCAGGTCTTCGGCGCTGGGCCGCTGGTCCTCGCCCAGGTGGTTCAGCATCAGCGTCAGGTTGCGCAGCGCGGCGTCGTGCACCTCGGCGCGCAGGCCGTCCAGGGCCCCCGGCTTGAACGGAAAGTTCGTGGCCTCGGCCCGGTAGCGCCGCGCCAGTTCCTCGTAGGCGGCGTCCACCTGGGCGTCGGTCAGGTCGGGGTGCTCGCCGTACACGCCCAGCACGGCCAGTTCCAGACTGCGCAGCACCGGCAGAAAGCGGTCTTCGGGGAGGGTCATCGCAGTTTCTCCTGAAGGAAGGCGCTCAGATCAGCGATCTTGACCCGCTCCTGCTGCAAGGTGTCGCGGTCACGCACGGTCACGGTGTCGGTCAGGGAGGGGTCCTCGCCCTTGCCCACGGTGTCGAAGTCCACGGTGACGCAGTAGGGCGTGCCCACCTCGTCGTGGCGGCGGTACGCCTTGCCGATGTTGCCGCTGTCTTCCAGCAGAATGCGGCCCAGGCCCAGCCGCTGCAGGTCGCTCTTGATGGTGCGGGCCAGCTCCACCAGTTCGGGCTTGTTGCGGGCCAGCGGAATCACCGCCACCTTGATAGGCGCGAGGTGGGGCTTCAGTTTCAGCACAATGCGCTCGTTGCCGTTCTCCAGCGTTTCTTTGGTAAATGCCTCGCTCAGCACCGCCAACATGGCGCGGTCCACGCCCGCACTGGGCTCAATCACAAAGGGCACCACCGGCTTGTTCGTCTCCGGGTGGGGAATGGTCAGCTTGGCCACGCTGTCGAGGTTCTCCTCGACCTTCGCCACCAGACCCAGTTCGCCCTGCGCCTTGGTGTGGCTCCCCAGGTCGTAGTCCGAGCGGTTGGCAATGCCCTCGATTTCCTCGTGCCCCAGGGTGGGGTAGTCGTACATCAGGTCATAGGTGCGCTTGGAGTAGTGCGCGAGGTCCTCTTTGGGCACGTCCAGAATTTCAATCTTGCTTCTGGGCACCCCCTGGGCTTCCCACCAGCTCAGGCGCTTTTCCAGCCAGTGCTCGTGCCACTCTTCATCGGTGCCGGGCGTGCAGAAGAATTCAATCTCCATCTGCTCCAGCTCGCGCACGCGGAAGATAAAGTTGCGCGGCGTGATCTCGTTGCGAAACGCCTTGCCAATCTGCGCGATGCCGAACGGCAGGCGGCGGCTGGTGGAGTCCACGACGTTCTTGAAGTTGGTGAAGATCCCCTGGGCGGTTTCCGGACGCAGGTAGCCGTAGCTGTCGTCATCGGCCACCGGGCCGATGGTCGTCTTGAACATCATGTTAAAGGGCTTGGGCTCGGTCCACTCGCCCACCTCGCCGGAAAAGGGGTCGCGGACGCCCGCCGCGCGCAGGGCCTCGCTGGCCTGCACTGGGTTGGCATTTAGCGCGGCGATCAGCGCCGGGAAATTATCGGCATCCACGCCCATGCCCTGTGCCACCTTCGCAACCACGTCGGCCTTCTGGTCTTTCACCAGATGGTCCAGGCGGTAGCGCTTGTTGGTCTTCTTGTTGTCCACCATGGGGTCGCTAAACGTCGCCTCGTGGCCCGAGTGGCGCAGCACCTGCCGGTGCATGATGATGCTGGCGTCCAGCCCTTCCATGTCGTCGCGCTCGTAGACGTTGCTGCGCCACCACGCGGCCTTGATGTTGTTCTTCAGCTCCACGCCCAGCGGGCCGTAGTCGTAAAAGCCCTGCAGGCCCCCGTAGATCTCCGAGCCCTGAAAAATAAAGCCCCGGCGCTTGCACAGGCTGACGAGTTCTTCCATTGACGTTGCGGGCATATGGGTCTCCTTCGGAGGGTCGAAGGGTCAAAGGGTCGAAAGGTCTAAGGAACAGCAGAACGGGTGTTCTTAGACTCTTCGACCCTCGACCCTTAGACCTCCACAACGAAACGTCCCCAGACGGACATTTCGCCGTCTGGGGACGCATGACATCACGCGCGGTTCCACCCCAGTTCCAGTCACCGCCCTCTGCGGCCAGACTGGCACTTTTGTCGCCTGCTCTGCTCCCCGCTGCCCTTCACGGCCCGCCACCCGCCTGACTCTCACCGCCACAGGCTCGCTCGTTGGGTACGTGCGCCGCTACTCCTGCGGATCAACGCCCTCCAAGTGTGCGGCACCGGGGGCAGGGGGGTCAAGGTACCCTACCGCCATGCGCCGCCTGCTTCTGCCCCTGCTGCTGCTGGGCTCCGCCGCCGCCCTCACCCGCGCCGAGGTGGAGCGCTGGCCCGTGCTGTACCGCGAGGGCGACACGGCGCAGCGCTTTACCGCCCAGGAAGCCGCCAGCCTGTCAACCCTGCTGACGGGGCTGAACCGCAAACCCCAGGTGCAGGCCCTGAAAAAGAAATACGAGTATTTTGGGGGGCTGAAGTTGGCCGACGTGCAGTTCAGTCTGGTGGCGCCCTTCCGCTCGGCCCGGCCCGAACGCCTGACCACGGTGCAGGTGTACCAGGGCGAGCCGCCCGTGATGCTGGCGGTGCTGAACTCCGAGACATCGTCGGCCTGGCTGATCGAGCCGGTAGGCAACATGAATATCTGTATCTGGAAGCAGGGCTATACCCTGCGCGACCTGGATCAGAACAGCCTGCGGGAATTTGCATTGCTCACCAGCTGCGGTGACGGCCCCGGCGGAGCCTTTACCCTGAACCTGTTCGCGTGGCTGGGCGGCGAACTGCGCCCCTGGGGTGATCTGAGTGCCTATGAGGTGGGCCCAGAGGACGCGGCCAACACCCGGCAGCGCGAACTGAGGCGCACCCTGTACGTGCAAAAAGGGCAGGTGCCCCAGTTTGCCGCCGTGACCAGGGAACAGCGCTGGACCTGGGACAACGCCGGGCACAGCCAGATTCTCTCCACGCGCACCTATGTCGAACCCCTGCGCCTTCAGGACAGCAGCTACCGCGTGCGCCGCCTCTGGTAAGTCGCCCCAACTTTGCCCCACTCCCGTATCCTGTACGTTATGCCTGTTGCGGAATCACGTCCGGAAACCCACCCGGATTTTGAACTGGAAAGTCAGCACCTCTCGTCCACCGTGGCCGCCATGCTGCGGCAGATCGAATTCTGGGAAGACCGTGACCGCCAGATGGGCGCCGACCTGGAAACCAGCATCATCCTGGGCGACCAGGCCGAAGAATTTGCCGCCATGCTCTCGCCGCATGTGCACCAGCCGTACTTCGGCAGCCTGAAGGTGCGCGTGGCCGGGCGCGAGCAGACCCTGTACATCGGCAAGCACGGCTTCCGGGACGTGAAAGGGCCCTATTCGGTGGTCAGCTGGGACAGCGAGGTGGGCAGCCTGTTCTATTCGCAGGCATTGGGCTGGACCCCGCGCAAGGGCAGTGCCGGCGTGATCAAGCGCCGCCGCCAGCTGGACATTCACGCCAAGACGCTGCTGCGCGTGACCGACCTGTACGACGATGAACAGGGCGGCGACACCGGCGGGCGCGAGGAAGTGCTGCTGCGCCGCTTGCAGGAAGGCAGCACGGCCGGCATGCGCGATGTGGTCGAAACCCTGCAGCCCGAGCAGAACGAGGCCATGCGCGCCCCGGCCGGCGTGCCGGTGATCATTCAGGGCGCGGCGGGCTCGGGGAAAACCACCATCGGCTTTCACCGCCTGGCCTGGATGACCAGCGCCGAACGCGGCCCCCACCGCGCCCGCCCCGAAGCCTGCATGGTGCTGATGCCCAACCGCGTGCTCGCCACCTACGCCGCGCGGATTCTGCCCGAACTGGGCATTGAGCGCGTGGTGGTGACCACCCCCGAAGCCTGGGCCACCAGCCTGCTGGGTCTGGAAAAGTTAGATGTCACCGACCGCACCCTGAGCCTGCTGCTGACCGACCGTGACAACACCCGCCGCGCGCTGGCGTGGAGACGGGCCAAGCTGCTGGGCGACGCCCGCATGCTGGACGTGGTGCGCACCCACCTCTGGAACAGGTTTAACGCGGCGCTGCACGGCCAGAGCCTGCGAGAAGCCATTGAGCTGCGGGGCCGCGAGCCGCAGGTTTTCGCCTTGGATGAAGCGCAACTGGCCGGCATGCTGCGCGACGTGTTTGCCGCTGATCCCCTGGAGGGCTACCGCACCGGCATGCGCCGCGCCATTGAGGCCGAGGCCCTGTCCCGCCTGCGCCCCGCCGAGGACGAGGAGGCCAGTGTCTTGCGCCAGCTGTCCACGCCGCTGACCACCCTGCTGGGGCGTGTCTTCGCCTCCACCACGCCCATCACTGAGGCCCGGCGCCTGCTGGGCAGCCCCGAAGCTCTGGCGGCGAGTGGCCTGCTCACTGAGCGCGAGATTGCCCTGCTGGGCACCGACCCCCTCAGCGGCATTCCCACTCCTCGCCGCGCCCACGCCGACGTGACCGAGTTGCCCCTGATGCTGGCGGTGCAGGCCTTTACCGGCGGGATTGGCCGCCTGGACGGGCGCACGCTGGAACCCTTTGACCACGTGGTGCTGGACGAGGCGCAGGATTACTCGCCGCTGCTGTACGCCCTGCTGGGCCGCGCCACCCGCCCCGGGCACATCACGGCGCTGGGCGACCTGAACCAGGGCATGCACGGCTACAAGGGCCCCAGTTCCTGGGAGGCGGTCCAGGCGCAGCTCCCCGGCGCGCAGGTGCGCACGCTGGGCCGCACCTACCGCTCCACGCGGCAGATCACGGAGCTGGGCGCGCGCATTGCCGCCACCTACAACCGCGCGGCGGCCGTGCAGGGCGTGGACCGCGACGGCGCCGAGGTGCAGCGCTACACGGCCCCGGCTGACAGCCCCCACGGCGAACTGCCCCTGATCGCCCAGGCCGTCAAGGACGCGCAGGCGGCGGGCCACACGAACATCGCCATTGTCACGCGCCGGGGCGTGGACGCCGACCGGCTGGCCGAGGCCCTGCGCGAATTCGACACCGACGCCCAGCCGATCACCACGCAGGAGCACCGTTTCCGGGGCGGGCTGGTGATTCTGCCCGTGAACCTCGCCAAGGGGCTGGAATTCAGCGCGGCCATCGTGGCCAGTGCCAACGCTGACACCTACGACGAAAGCACCGAGTACGAGCGCCGATTGCTGTACGTGTCGGCCAGCCGCGCCCTGCACTGGCTGGCGCTGGTCAGCGTGGGCGACCTGCACCCGCTGGTGGCCTGAGCGAAACACTATGAAAGCGCAGAAATTGCTTGAGACAGGATTCTTTCGATAGTTAGAATATGACGTTTTTCGAGAGCAAGACTCTTACGGCCATAACATTAGCCATTATCATGGAAAGAGCAGAGCAAGCATGCGCCAACACTTGCTTCATATGAGTGCTCTGGCGTTGTTGCTGGGCTGACTTTTAACTGCTTCAAGTACCCGGCCTAGAGCGTTGTTGGTAGTCTGTGTCGTCTGTATTCCAGTCAAAACCCGCGTTATGTCGTGAAGTGTGCAGCGAGATAAAAGCGGAGGATGGATGACAAAAGCTGAGGGGAAGTAAGGCTCAGCAGCGCGGCATGTAATGTGTTGTGCGGATGTCAAATTCAGATTACTATCGCGAACCACACCACAGGAGCTGACCTTCGGAATATCCTGCACGAAATCTAACTGCCATAGAGCTCTCAACAAGAAGAAACTGATTAATGGTAATTTTTAGGCTGTAGCAGAGTTTTCTTATGCTACGGCACCAGAGGTGATTTATGATTTTCATCGAAAAAGTAAACCAAATTCTTTCTAAAAATCCT
The DNA here is from genome assembly GCF_020166415.1 of Deinococcus multiflagellatus. Classification (NCBI taxonomy): domain Bacteria; kingdom Thermotogati; phylum Deinococcota; class Deinococci; order Deinococcales; family Deinococcaceae; genus Deinococcus; species Deinococcus multiflagellatus. The sequence continues at coordinate 72,110 of NZ_JAIQXV010000011.1, read as the reverse complement.
CGAATTATATGGGGAGCAATATTCTCTATTCTGATGCCTTTATTATTCCCTGGAAATACTTATAAATGGATTGTAATTGCATTAATTATAATATTATCTATCGATAAACCGACCAATAAAGCTTCGGGAGCATTTGGATTGATATCCTACTTCTTTATATTCTTTGAATCCACCAAGCCTCTAGGGAAAGCATTTTTCACAAACAATCATATCATCTTAAATAAATATCTGCCGATGTATTATTTTTATGTAGAGAGGTTGGAAATTTTTACTTTGATAGGTTTATCGTTATGGACTGTTGCGAGCCATACTAGTCAGACGAGTTTAAATGGCAAGCTTAATCGGCCCAAGTACGGTAAGAGGACTTTTAAGACAGTAAATATTTTGTTAATTGCTTTGTTAATCATCTTCGGAAAGTATAATTGGATTTGGCTTCTATCTCTCGGTTTTATAGTGAGCGTACTCTTCTTTATAAATAAAGATCAGAGGAACTCTATTGACCATCAGAGCAAGCTTAGAGGAATTAAGTACGCTCTTCTATTAGCTGGTCTGATGCATTACTTCTCTTATGGCGTCTTTGTCAACTTCATACCTAATTTGTTTACTGTGACAGACGATAATATCATGTCTGAAACCATACTGAGTTTCCAATCAAGTAACTTCATAGGAATTGCGGTCAATATCGCACTTCTCTATTTTATAATCTCCTCATCCATTGCTTTAATTCTTTTTAAACCAAGGGAAGAATTAAATGAAAATGAGTCAGTAAGGATCTATCCGCTGCCCCAGAGGGCTGTTCAGATCCTCTCTGAAATCGACTCCTTTCAACTGAAGCCGGAGAGCATTGTCACTAGGCAGGGTTACACTATTCGACAGTTACCTAAAAGAGCTCGTGAGTCCGCAGATGTATTCCAAACCATCCCTCCGGATGCGGAGATCTACACTCAAGCAGAGCAGGAGCTTTTAGATCAACTCGAGGATATCAGCAGTCACCTAAGATATGCTAAAGAGCTTGATGCAAGAGGAGCTCTTCATGAATTGCAGAAACTCGGAGACCTTTTGGAATCAGATATATCATTTAAAGGACATGAAGATTCGGTAGAGTTGAATAAAAATAAATAGGTACCACATGGCAAATAGATTGGTTATCCCGATATAAACCGCTGAAGTCTCAAATACGGGCAAATCTCAATTATATTCTAAATCTTGTCGTGGCATGCCAGGAGTCAGCTCCTGTGCTGAAGTTCTACGATGATAGCCTGAAGTTGACGTCCACGCGATACCTTGCACACCGCGCTGCTGGTCCTTTCTCATCTCCAAGCTTTTGTGCTCCACCCTCTGCCTTCGTTTCGGTGCACTCTTCACGCTCTAACGCCAGGTTTTGACTGAGGGTCAACTGTATTCCGCCTTGAACTCTCTTTCTGCGGGTATGCATGACACGCCTCAGCTTTTCCTCTACTTCCCACTCACCACTATCCACTCCCCGCACGCCACAGTGCCGCATGGACGACCACAAAGCCCAGGGCGGCCTGCCCACCGACGCCGGCAACGGCATGAGTGACCGCAGCGGCGACACCCGCGACAGCCAGACAGGGCTGACCGACACCCCAGTGGGCGGCAGTCACACCACCGACCTGCAGGACCAGGCGGACACCCACACCCCAGACACCGGCACCACCTTCGGCACGGGGCCCAACGACGACACGCGGCAGTAACCGCTGCCCCTTTTCCAGCCCCCGGCACCTTTGGCGCGGGGGCTTTTCGCGTACACTGACGGGCTGATGAGCGCCGCCGCCCGCCCCCCCCACACCCTGTCGGTGGCCCCCATGATGGACTGGACCGACCGGCACTGCCGCGTGTTTCACCGCACCCTGACGCGGCGCACGCTGCTCTACACCGAGATGGTCACCACCGGGGCCATCCTGCACGGGGACCGCGAGCGGCACCTGGGCTATTCCCCCGCCGAGCACCCGCTGGCCCTGCAACTGGGCGGCAGCGACCCGGCGGCCCTGGCCGAGTGCGCCCGCATGGCCCAGGACTGGGGCTACGCTGAAGTCAACCTAAACTGCGGCTGCCCCAGTGACCGCGTGCAGAACGGCTCGTTCGGCGCCTGCCTGATGGGCACGCCGGACGTGGTGGCCCGCGCCGTGGACGCCATGCGCGGCGCCACCACCCTGCCCGTGACCGTCAAGCACCGCATCGGCATTGACGACCTGGACAGCTACGAGCACCTCACAGCCTTTGTGCGCACGGTGGCCGCCGCCGGCTGCGAGACCTTCATCGTGCACGCGCGCAAGGCGTGGCTCTCGGGCCTGTCCCCGAAGGAGAACCGCGAAATCCCTCCGCTGCGCTACGAGGTGGTGCGGCAGCTGAAGGTGGATTTTCCCCACCTCACCATCGTCCTGAATGGGGGCGTGCTGAGTCTGGACGCGGCGCAGGAGGCCCTGGCCTGGGCCGATGGCGTGATGATCGGCCGCGCCGCCTACCAGGAGCCGTACCTGCTGGCAGAAGCCGACGGACGGATTTTTGGCGAGCAGACCCAGCCGGTGACGCGGCGCGAAGCCATCGAAGCCTATCTGCCCTACGTGGACGCGCAACTGGCCGCCGGGCAGCCCCTGAACCGCATGATGAAACACACCCTGGGCCTGTTCGCCGGCCAGCCCGGCGCCCGCCACTGGAAGCGAACTCTCTCCGAGCAGGGGCACAAGCCCGGCGCGGGACTGCCCGTGGTGCGCGAGGCCCTGGCCGGCGTGCCCGACAGCGTGCTGGACGCCCGCCCAGCGGTAGGGGAGAGGCAGACAGCGTAAGCCGGTGATTGGGCTGGGCAAGCGGAGAGGTAAAGGTCTGGAAGGCTCGCCCCCATTTCCTTCCCTCCAACAAGAGAAAGCGGCGGAGTTCATCGCTCCGCCGCTTCTGCCCGCTTTTCCCACTCCCTACACCCCACTCCCCACTTCCCCTCACCCCTTGCGCGTAAAGTCCACCTCCCCGGGCAGCCTTTCAATCCAGGCCACCAGCAGGTCAATGCACGCCTTTACGTCGCGCTCGTCCACCATTTCGCTGGGCGAGTGCATATAGCGGTTGGGAATGCTCACCACGGCGGTGGGCACCCCGGCGCGCACCAGGGTCAGGGCGTCGGCGTCGGTGCCGGAGTAACGGCCCGCCGCGCTGAGGGAAAAGGGAATGTCGGCTTCGCGGGCGGCGTCGGTCATCTGGCGCAGGATCACCGGGCTCACCATAGGCCCGGCCGTCAAGTTTGCGCCGGAGCCAAAGGGCGCCACGCCGTACTTTTTCTCGCTCACGCCGGGCTGCTTCGTTTCGTGGGTCACGTCCACGGCCACGCCCGCCACCGGGTTCAGCCGGTAGCCGCTGACCTGCGCGCCAAACACGCCAATCTCTTCCTGGCTGGTGCCCACCGCCACCACGCGGTAGGGCAGCGCCTTGTCTTTCAGCGCGCGCAGGGCTTCAAGCACGATAAACGCCCCCACGCGGTTGTCCAGCGCGCGGCCCACCACCTTGGTGCCCACCATCAGCGGCCCCTGCTCAATGACGGCGTAGGTGCCCACCGGCACCTGGGCCTGCACCTCTTCCTTGCTCAGGCCCACGTCAATCCACAGGTCTTCAATCTTGCTGGCCTTGGTGCGCTCCTCGGCTTCCATGACATGAATGGCTTTCTTGCCCACCACGCCGATCAGGTCGCCGCCCGGCGCCAGCACGCGCAGGCGCTGGCCCACCAGCACCTGTGGGTCCCAGCCGCCCACCGGCAGCACGCTCAGAAAGCCTTCCTCGCCCACGTGCGAGACAATCAGGCCAATCTCGTCCAGGTGGCCCATCAGGGCAATGGTCGGGCCGTCCTCGGGGCCCAGTTCGGCGTAGGCGTTGCCGTAATGGTCCTCGTGGGTGCGGGCAAAGGCGGCGGCTTCTTGCCGCCACACGTCGGCGGCGCGGCGCTCCAGGCCGCTGGGGGCGGCCACGTCCAGCAGGCGGAACAGAAACTCCCGGTTGATGATGGTCACGCCCGCGAGTCTACGCGCCTGGGCGGGGCCGCCCATACGCCAATATGCTGAGGCCATGACCCACCCCCCACCCCCGGAGTTGCTCGAGATTCACGTACAGGTGGACCCCCAGCACCTGCCCAGCCACAGCACCCCGGAGCGGCAGGTGTTTGCCTACGTGGTGCGCATTGAAAACCGCAGCGACCAGACCTGGAAACTGCTCGCGCGCCACTGGGAGATCGTGGACGCCCGTGGCCGCACCGTGACCGTGGACGGCGAGGGCGTGGTGGGTGAGCAGCCCCTCCTGCCGCCGGGGGGCGTGTTCGTCTACGACTCGTTCGTGACGCTGGACGCTGCCCCCGGCCGCATGGGCGGTTATTACCTGATGCAGGGCGCGTGGGGCGAACAGGGGCGCGCACCCATAGCGCCGTTTCGCCTCGCCGCCGCTGGAGACACGCTGCTCAACTGAGCCGCCCCGCCCGGCCACCGAACTGCAAGGCAGACACAGTTCGGGGCACCGGGGCAGAACTCGGTATCATCGGGGCCATGTCGCATCGCCTGTGCCTGCTCCTGATTGACGACAACCCGGCCGATCTGATGCTGGCGCAAGAAGCGTTTGCCGAACACGCCGAAGGGGTGTCGGTGTCCACCTGCCGCGACGGCGAGTCGGCGCTGGCCTACCTGCGCGACACCTCGCATAGCCTGCCCGACGTGGTGATTCTGGACATCAACATGCCGCAGATGAACGGCTTCGAGGTGCTGCGCGCCATCCGCGCCGACCCGGACCTGCGGCACCTGCCCGTGGTCATGCTGACCACCTCAGACAGCAAAAAAGACATTGATCAGGCGTACGACCTGTTCGCCAGTTCCTACATGGTCAAGCGCGGCAACTTTGCGGCCTTTGTGGAACAGGTGGACCAGTTTGTGCAGTTCTGGCAGGAGTGCCGGTTCAAGCAGCACCGCGACGTCCGCACCAGGTAATCCGCACGGGGGAAAGGGGACGTGCGCCCTGACCGCCGAGCCCCGCGCCCCGGGTTCGGCAACGCCGGCTGAAGCATCCCCGGCCGGGTGAGGGGCGCCCATGCTGCCGCTGTTGGTCCCCTTTTTGGGGCCACGGAAAGGGCAGAAACGCCGTGGGTCAGGGGCCCCGGCGGCAGGGTTTGACGCGGGCCCATGGCGCCCCTCACCTGGGGCCTGCCCCCCGAGGTTCAGGGAAAGCTAAAGGCGCCCGGCAGCGTCACCCGTCAGCATGAACGGCGCTGTGTCCCGTTCTCTGTCTGTGTTGCTGGTCGACGACGCGCCGACCGATCTTCTGCTGGCGCAGGAGGTGTTTGCCGACCATGCCCCCGCCGTTCACCTGATCACCGCTTGCGGCGCCCAGGCGGCGTTTGCCCAGCTGCGCGACAGCACCCAGTCCCTGCCAGACCTGGTGCTGGTGGACGTCAACATGGCGGGCATGGACGGCTTTGAATTTCTCACTCGCCTGCGCGCCACGGCCGATCTGGCGCACCTGCCGGTCATCATGCTCTCGGGCTCGGAGGCGCAGCACGACGTGGACCGCGCCTACGACCTGCAGGCCACCGCTTTTCTGGTCAAGGCCCTGAACCTCAGTGACTTCATGGCGCAGGTGCAGCACATCGTGCAGTTCTGGGGCAGTTGCCGCTTCCGCACGGCGCGCGTTCCGGTGGGTTGAGAGGAATTTTGGTTGAACAGGTTTTGCCACCGTTCAACCCGGGCCGACTTGCAAAGCGGCGCAGCGGAGCGAGGAAGAAAAAACGGCCGGCGGGAAAGGCATGATGGAAGGGAAACCGCATAAGCAATGGTTCGGACAGTTTCAGCGTTTCACAGAGGAAAGCCTGACGAACACGTTGTTTTTCCCCTCCCCCCTCGTGGGGGAGGTTGGGAGGGGGGCAGCGAGTCAAGCCTCCCAGACGACGTGTCTTCCATGGGCCCCTCGCCACACTTGAAAACTGTCCGTACCATTGATAAGACGGTTCCTGAAACCCGCCGTCATGCGTGACGGCAGGGGATTGACTGGCGGGACTCGCAGGGTGGGGGAGCCCAAAGGCGCCAAAGGTGGGACCATCCAGCGCAGCCCTGGATGGTCCGGACATGACCGGTCAGCTGGAGAAGGGAGTCCCTGCCGGTTGGGGGCCCTCCCGCAAGACGGGGCGGCGTCCCCCTGTGTTACTGCGCGGCGCCGCTGTCCAGGTCGCGCGCGGGCAGCGGCGCACGGCGGTTCAGGTCAAAGGCGTCGCCCGCCGAGAGTACATGCAGGCGCACGTCGTACAGCGACAGGGGCTCGTCGGTGCGGGCCTCGGCAATGTTGGAGTGGGTGATGCCGGCACCGTCGGCCACGTACACCGCGCCGCTGCCGATGACGCGGAAGTGGCCCCCCTGCAGCACGATGGCGGTGTCCTCGTCAATGCCGATGCCCAGCACACGCGGGTTCTGGGCCACTGCGCCGAGCAGGCGGCCCATGCGCCCGCGCTCGGCAAAGTGCTGGTCAATAATCACGCCGCGCACCAGCCCCAGCCCCGGCGCCATCTGCAGGTCGCCTATGCGGTAGGACTCGCGGCTGGGGCCCTTGACCAGCATCGTCTCGCACATCACCGAGGCCCCCGCCGAGGTGCCCGCCACCACGCCGCCCCGCTCGTAGACCTCGCGGATGCGCGCTTCCAGCGGCGTGTCGCCAATCTGGCTGGTGATGCGCAGCTGGTCGCCCCCGGAGAAAAAGACCCCCCGGGCGCCGTCGAACAGCGCCAGCTTCTCGGGGTGCGAGGCCTCGGGGCGCTCGTCTATGTACAGCTCGGTCAGCTCGCCCACGTTCAGGCCATCAAAGCCCTGCTGGTAGCTCTCGAAATACCCCTCGGGCTTGTGCGAGGCCACGGTGGCGATCACCAGCCGCCCGCCGTCCACGTGCCGGGCCACCTCTTTCAGAATCTCGCGCCCGCGCTCTTTGTCCTCGTGCCCGCCGATGATGATGAGGGTGCCGCGTCCCAGACGCGCGCCCCGCTCCTGGTGGTCTCTGTCCTGGGTGTGCTGCTCCTGGTCTTTAGCCACCGTGGTGTTCCTCCGTTTTTTGTAAGTACACGTGCGGGCGCTCCAGGCCCGCGTGCAGGTACGCGACCGGCATGTGAGGGCTGTTGTGCCACCACCCAATCTGGCCGCCGGGGGTCAGCGCAATGCCGCCCGCCGTGCCGCCCACGCGGGTGCGCATGGCCTCCAGCACCTCGCGCAGGGCATCTTCGGGGGCCTGCTGGGGCAGGCGGTGCATGAACCGGGCGGCCACCATCATGCGGGCAATGCTCTCGCCCTCGCCGGTCAGGGCCACGGCGCCCACGCCGTCTTCAGCGTAAAAGCCGCAGCCCGGCTGGGGCGAGTCGCCCACGCGCCCTACCCGCTGCCCGCTCAGGCCGCCCGTGGACACCCCAGCCACAAGGTGCCCCTGCCCGTCCAGCGCCACGCAGCCCACCGTGTCGTGCGATTCAAACGCGGCGCGCTGTTCGGGGGCGATCATCTCGTCTGGGTTACACAGCTCGGCGCCGCGTTCCGTGGCAAAGCGGTGGGCGCCGGGGCCGATCAGCAAGATCTCCGGCTCGCGCAGCAGGCGGCGCGCCACGCTGACCGGGTGGCGTACCCCGGGCAGGCCCGCGACCGCGCCCACCTCCAGCGTCTGGCCGTCCATCAGCGCCGCGTCCATCTCCACCTTGCCGTCGGCATTCAGGGCCGAGCCGTAGCCCGCGTTGAAGGTGGGGTCGTCTTCCAGCACGCGGATGGCGGCCTCCACGGCGTCCAGGGCGCTCCCGCCACCGGCGAGCACCCTGTGCCCGGCGCTCAGCGCGGCCAGCACCCCCGCGCGGCTGGCGGCCTGCTTCTCGGGTGGCACCTCGGTGGCCCCCCCGTGGACGATGATGGCCCAGCAGTCCTGTGCCCCTGTGCCCTGGCCCTCAGTCATGCGAAGCCCCCTGGCCCTGGCTGGCCGGCTGCGGCAGGGCGCCGCGCGGAATGTGCGAGCTGTCAAAGTCCAGAATCTGCTGCCACGTGTCTTCGACCTCAGTGGCCAGCAGGATCACCAGGTCCCCTGGCTGGGCCAGCCGCAGGGCGCACTCCACCGATTCCGCCTCGTTCAAGATGGTGGTCAGGCGCTCTGGCTCGGCCCCGGCGCGGCGCGCGCCCTGCTGAACCAGCGCGGCGCCCTCGCCCACCCGGCGGCCCCGGCGTAGCTCGTCCTCGCGGATGATCAGGTGGTCAAAGGTGTTGGCGGCAATTTCGCCCATGCGCACGATGTCCTCGTCGCGGCGGTCGCCGGCCACGCCCATCACGCCGATCACGCGGCCCTTCGGCGGGCGCAGGTGCGAGACCAGCTCGCTCAGGTATTCCAGGCCAGACGGGTTGTGCGCGTAGTCCAGCAGCACCCGGAAGGGGTGGCCGTCATACAGGTTCAGGCGGCCGGGGCTCTGCGCAAAGGAGGTGGAGAACGACCCCAGGGCCGAGCGGATCACGCTCAGGTCCACATTCTGCGCGGCGGCAATGGCAGCGGCGGCCAGGGCGTTTTGCACGTTCACCTGGGCGTAGCCCCCCAGCGTGGCCGGAATATCGCGCGCGCGCATGATGGGCCGGCGCTGCCCGCCTTCGTACAGCACGATCTCGTCGCCCAGCACCGTGGGTTCGCGCACCACCGCCGTACCGCCCCCTGCAATGTGCGCCTGCAGCTCCCGGGAGCAGGCGTTGCCGCCATTCATGGAAAACAGCGTGATCTGGCCGCCCGCCTTGCGCCGCATGCGCAGGGTCAGGGGATCGTCGGCGTTCAGGACACTGGTGCCGTGGTCCGTGACCACCTCCACCACCAGCGACTTGACCCAGGCGAGGTCTTCAACCGTCTCAATGCCCTTCAGGCCCAGGTGATCGGGCTGAATATTCAGCACCGCGCCCACGTCGCAGCGGTCAAAGCCCAGGCCCTCGCGCAGAATGCCGCCCCGGGCCGTTTCCAGCACCGCGACTTCCACGTTGGGGTCGCTCAGGACCACCTTGGCGCTCTTGGGGCCGGTGGTATCGCCGCTGACGATCTGCTCGCCGTCAATGTAAATGCCGTTGGAGGTGGTCAGGCCCACGACCTTGCCCGCGTGGCGCAGGATGTGGGCCACCATGCGCGAGGTGGTGCTTTTGCCGTTGGTGCCGGTGATCGAGATGATCGGCATGCGGCAGGGGGTGTCCTTCGGGAAGAGCATGCTGAGCACCGGGGCCGCCACGTTGCGCGGCGTGCCCTCTGAAGGCTGCAGGTGCATGCGGAAGCCGGGCGCGGCGTTGACCTCCACGATGCCGCCACCCGTGGCGTGCACCGACTTCGAGATGTCCGGGGTGATTAGGTCAATGCCCGCCACATCCAGCCCGATCACCTGCGCGGCGCGGCGGGCGATGGTCACGTTTTCCGGATGGGCCACGTCGGTGCGGTCCACGGCGGTGCCGCCCGTGGACATGTTGGCGGTGTCGCGCAGGTACACCACCTCGCCGGCGGCGGGCACGGTGTCCGGGGTGCGGCCGCCCCGTGCCAGCAGGGTGCGCACGTGCCCGTCAACCGTGATCCGGGTCATCACATTCTCGTGGCCATCGCCGCGCCGGGGGTCTTTGTTCAGCTCCTCGACCAGTTCGGTGATGGTGCGCTGGCCGTCCCCAACCACGTGGGCCGGAATGCGCTCGGCCACGGCAATTACCTGCCCGTTCACCACCAGCACGCGGTGGTCGTTGCCGGTGTAATACTGCTCCACCACCACCTGCCGGCTGTGCTGGCGCGCTTCTTCAAAGCCCTGGCGCACCTGTTCGTCGCTGCTCAGGTTCAGCGAGACCCCCCGGCCGTGGTTGCCGTCCAGCGGCTTGGTCACCACCGGCCCGCGCAGGCGCCGGGCGGCGGCCACGGCGTCCTCGGCCGTCTGCACCACCACGCCCTGCGGCACCGGCAGGCCCGCGCGGTCCAGCAGGCGCTTGGTGAGGTCCTTGTCGCTGGCGGTGCTGGTGGCAATGTGCGGCGTCTTGCTGGTGATGCTGGCGCGCACCTGCTGCTGGTACTTGCCGTAGCCCAGCTGCACGAGGCTCTGGTCGTCCAGCCGCAGATAGGGAATGCCCCGGCGCTCGGCCTCGCTCACCAGCGACTGGGTGGTGGGCCCCAGGGCAAATTTGCGCACCAGTCGGCGCAGTTCGCCCAGTTCCGCCTGAAAGTCGAAAGGGGAATCCAGGTCCAGGCGCGCGGCTTCTTCCGGCAGGAGCCGTGCCAGCCCCTGTATGCCCTGCAGTTCTGGGGGCAGGAGGCTCTGCACCAGCCGCAGCGCCACCACGCCCGCCAGCAGGCCCACGCGCTCCTCTTTGTACGAATACAGCACGTTGTACACGCCGGGCTGACCCTTCACGGAGCGGGTCTTGCCGTAGGTGACGCGGGTGCCAGCCAGGGTTTGCAGGTCCAGCGCCACGTGTTCAGCCACATGCCCCAGCCAGGTGCCGTCCCGCAGCCGCCGGATGAAGCCCCCGGGTGCGCGGTAGCAGCAGCCGTGGGCCTGCAGCGAAGGCAGAAGGGCCACCAGACGGTCGGTGAAGCCCGGCAGCGTGTTGGAGGGGAACTGCTCCAGCGCGCCCAGGTCCAGCTGAAAGCGAATCATGGGTTCGTAGCCGTAGATGTTCGGGCCACGGTAAATCTGTTTTTCCAGCACGCGCATGGGCGCAGCGGCGGCAGGCGAGCCCACTGGCCCGCCTGCTTTAGGGTCTGGATTGGTCATGGGCGGTCTCCTTGGGCGTCGCCACGTCATCGTGGCTGCTTTGGAGGCTAGAGCCCGCCCACCCACTCTCATTTCTCATTCTTCTCTTCGGCACTTCAGCCAGCTTCAGCGCGCTCAGAGAGGGACCTAAAGGCGCCTTTAAGTTTGGCGTCAGCTTCAGGGGACACTGGGTTGCCCTCTCCCGCTCTTCTCATCTTTGGAGGCAGACCGGCTTTTCGTACCAACGACGAACCCCCGGCTGAAAACCGGGGGTGACTTCGTCTGGTGTGGTGGGCGGTATAGGATTTGAACCTACGACCCCTCGCGTGTGAAGCGAGTGCTCTACCGCTGAGCTAACCGCCCTGATGCTTGTGGTGGGCCCTGCCGGATTTGAACCGGCAACCAATCGGTTATGAGCCGACTGCTCTGACCGTTGAGCTAAGAGCCCGTGGGCACGCCGCTGGTGGCAGAGCCGCCTTCAAGGCGAGGGGAAGTGTAGCAGCGCCCTTTGCCGGTTGTCAAACGTGGGGCCCGGAGGGGCGGGCCCTCGGGTACAGTGCGGGACATGCGTGCAGTGCATGTGGCCTCGGAAGTCTTTCCGTTCTCGCGCTCGGGCGGCCTGGGGGACGTGCTGGGGGCGCTCCCGGCTGTGCAGGCCCGGCACGGTGCCGAGGTGACCGTGGTGTCGCCCTGGTACGCGGACATTCGCCAGGACGTACGGGAAGTGTGGCGCGGCGAGCTCTCGGCGCCGGGGTACCCCGCGCTGGGCGAGGTGCGCCTGGGGGAAACCGAGGCCCACGGCGTGCGCCACCTGTTTGTGGGCCTGCCGGTCTTTGACCGCCCCGGGCTGTACCACCCCGACGACGTGTGGCGTTTCTGCCAGTTTGGCCGCGCCGTGGGCCCCGCCCTGGAGGTGCTGGGGGCAGTGCCCGAGGTGCTGCACGGCCACGACTGGCAGGCCGGGCTGGCGGTGGCCTGGGCGCGGCTGCGCGGCATACCGGGCGTGTTCAGCATTCACAACCTGCAGTACCAGGGCCGCTGGAACCTGCACGAGGCGGCGGGCTGGACCGGGCTGCCGCCTCAGGCCTTTACCGCTGAAACCCTGGAGTTCTACGGCGACGTGAGCCTGATGAAAGCCGGGCTGGTGTTCGCCTCGCAGGTCACCACCGTCAGCCCCACCTACGCCCGCGAGATCCTGACCCCCGACTACGGCGAGGGCCTGCAGGGCCTGCTGCGTCGCCTGGCCGGGGAAGGGCGCCTGAGCGGCATCCTCAACGGCCTGGACCAGGAGCGCTGGGACCCGCGCACCGACCCCGACATTCGCCCCTACCGCGACCTGCGCGGCAAGGTGGCGGCGGGCCGGGCCCTGCGCGCCGAGTTCGGCCTGGGCGGTGCCCCGGTGCTGGGCGTGGTCAGCCGCCTTGCGGAGCAAAAGGGCATGGACCTGCTGCTGGCGGCGCTGCCCGAACTGGTGCAGGACTGGAACGTGGTGGTGCTGGGCGGCGGTGATCCCCGCCTGGAAGCGGGGCTGCAGGAGTGGGCCGGGCACCCGCGCGTGGCCTACGCGGCCGGCATGAACGAGCCGCTGGCCCACCGCATCTACGCGGGCGCCGACGCCTTTGCCATGCCCAGCCGCTTCGAGCCCTGCGGCCTGTCGCAGATGATCGCCATGCGCTACGGCACCCTGCCGGTGGTGCGCGAAACTGGCGGGCTGGTGGACACGGTGCCGCAGGGCGTGGGCTTCCGCTTTGGGCCCGCCACCCCCGAGGCCTTCCTGGCCGCCTGCCGCGAGGCGCGCGCCGCCTGCGAGGACCGCGTGGACTGGCGCGCGCGCGTCAAGCGGGCTATGGCCCTGGACTTCAGCTGGGACGGCCCGGCGGGCGCTTACCTGGGACTGTACGAGGCGGTGCGCGCCGCACCCCTGACCCCTGTGGCGGGGCTGGCGTGACCGCGCCAGAAGCCCAGGGAGACGGAGTGCAACTGGGCGACCTGCAGGTCGAAGCGGTGGCCCCGCAGGCACTGACGCCTGCCCTGGCCGCCCTGTACGACGCTGGCCCGGAGGACGTCGCCTGGATGGCCGAGACCTGCGAGGCCGCGTGGCTGGTCTCAGAGGTGCAACTGGTGACCGGGCAGGCGCGTGAGGTGGTGGTGGGCGCCGCCGGGGCCCGGCCTAGCCCCGCCCACGGTGCGGAATTGCTGGGCGGGGTCTTCGCCGGTCTGCGCCGCGCCGAGGTCACCGGGCTGCTGGCCGGCGCGGCCCGGCAGGCCCTGGGTCGGGTGTATGCCTTTGCCGACGGCCACCTCTTTGCCCCCGAGCCGCTGCTGCAGGCCGGCTGGCGTGAGGCAGGCGCCTACCGCCGCCTGGAAGGCCGCGTGCCCTACCGGGTCGCCGCACCGCCGCCCAGGGTGGCGCTGGTGTCGCTGGCCGACGCGGCCCCGCAGGTCCGCCTGCAGGCCCTGCAAAGTTTCGAGGACCGCATCGGGCACCATGCGGTGACCCCCGAAGCCGCCCAGGCCGGTGCCGGCGGCTTTGACCCCGCGCTGAGCGTGGTGGCCCTGGACGCCGAAGGGCAGGGGATCGGCGTGTGCCGGGCAGCGCTGGAGGACGTGGACGGTGCCCGCGTGGCCCGACTGGACGGCCCGGGGGTGCAGCCCCTGTGGCGCCACACGCCCCTGCGCGCCGCCCTGCTGGCCGAGGTCTGCGCGCGGTTGCGTGCCCAGGGCGCCACCCACCTGAGCATGGATTCCTGGGGCGACACCCCCGAGGAACTCGCCCACGACCTGGGCTGGGGCCTGCATGTGACCGACGAGACGCCCATTCTGGCCTCGGCGGAGGGCGCGCCAGGGGAGGGCGGCGCGGTAGCATCCGGGGCGTGAATCTGGCCGTTGTGCTCGTGTCTCCCAAAACCCCTGGCAATATCGGCGCGGCGGCGCGCGCGATGCTGAATATGGGCGCGCGCGACCTGCGGCTGGTCGCGCCGCGCTGCGACCACCTGGACTCCGGGGCGGTGGCGATGGCGGTACACGCCGCTGACCTGCTGCGGGAGGCCCGGGTGTACCCCACCCTGCGCGAGGCCCTGGCTGACCGCGACCTGAGCGTGGGCACCACCGCCCGCCTGCGCGCCGACCTGCCCCCGCCCCAGCACCCGGCCTATGTGCGCCCGCTGGTGCGCGCCGCCGCCGCGCCTGCCCTGGTGTTTGGCCCCGAAGAAACCGGCCTGATCAACAGTGACCTGGAACAGTGCCAGGTGGCGGTGCGGGTGCCCACCGGGGACTACGCCAGCCTGAACCTCGCGCAGGCGGTGCTGCTGGTGTGCTACGAGTTCCTGCAGGGCCAGGACGAACTGCCCGAGCGCACCCGCAAGACCGCCACCCGCGAAGAGATGGAAGCCATGTACGGCCACCTGCTGGGCACCATGCGCCTGATCGGCTATACCGACGCGGTGCGCGCCCGCCACACCCTGCGCCTGTGGCGGGCCATGCTGGACCGCGCCCTGATGACCAGCGCCGAAAGCCGCCTGTTCCGGGGCCTGCTGCGGCAGGTGGCCTGGAAGGTCGAGGACGCCGCGCGCCGGGGCACCGCCGAGCCGCGTCCGGCGCAGGATGCAGCTGGCGGCGAGAACGGGGACGACCAGACCCCATGAGCGCCCCCACCGGGCCCGCCGAGGACACGCCCGCCCTCCCCGTGCCGCTGGACCCGGACCGCGCCCACCTGGAAGAGCGCGGCTTCCGCCTCTCGGACCGGGTGCGGGTGGTGCGCAATGTGCTGCCGCCCCTGATCGTGCTGGTCGTGGGCGTGGTGGAATTCCTGATTTCGCGCCTGCCCGTGCCCCGGCAGGAACTATGGGCGCACCTGCTCTTTTATGGCCTCCTGGGGCCCGCCGTGACCTATTTCAGCGTGGAGTGGATCGCCCAGGGCACCCGCGCCCGCGAGCGCGCCGAGCGTGAACTGCGTGACCTGTACGGCCAGCTGCACGCCAGCCACGCCCAGCTGGGCGCGGTGCAGGCCCTGATGCGCGACCTGACCGACGCCCCCGACATGGGCGCGGTGCTGGAAGTGGCGGCCCGGGGCGCCCTGCGGGTGACGGGGGCCGTCCACGCCACCCTGACTGTTCCTGGGGGGCTCAGCGCCTCGGCCGGAAATGAAGTGGGGGGCCTGGGTGGGGCGGCGCCCACCCCCGCGGCGTACACCCTGAAAGTGCCGGTGCCCGGCGGCGGCGCCCTGGCCCTGGGCTTTGTCCAGCCGCCGGCCGAAACCACCGAGGCCCTGGCCCAGGCCCTGGCCGCCGAGGTGGCGCGCGGCGTGGAGGCGGTGCGCCAGCGCACCCTGGACCTGATGACGCTGTACTCGGTGGACCAGAGCATCCGCGCCGAGCGCAACATGCGCCGCCTGCTCTCGCGCGTGACCCGCACCATGGCCGAGCGCGCCGGCGCCGAGGCCCGCGCGGTCTTTCTCAGCGACCAGGACGGCGTGCTGCGCCTGGAATATGCCCAGGACCGCCAGGGCGAGAAACCCGGTGGCCTGCCTGCCCCGCCCTTTGCGCAGCAGGTGGCGCAGGCGGGCGCGCCCCTGACCGCTGCCGACGAGGGCGCCGCTGGGGTCTTTCCAGGCGCGCGCAGCGTGCTGGGCATTCCCATGCGCGATGAGGAAGGGCTGGTGGGCGTGATCGTGCTGGGCGACGCCCGGGACCGCGCCTTTGATGACGCCCGGGTGTCGCTGCTGGCCCTGATGGCGGGGCAGGCCACCCTGGCCGTGCGCAACGCCCGCGCCTACCTCTATTCCGAGGAACTGGCGATCAGCGACGAGCGCGCCCGCATTGCGCGCGAGATTCATGACGGCGTGGCGCAGTCGCTGGCCTTTGCTGCCCTGAAGCTGGACATAGTGGCCCGGCAACTGCACGCCGACCCCGCCAAGGCCGAGGCCGAGGTGCGCGCCGCCACCCAGCTGCTGCGCGAGCAAATTCGCGAGGTGCGACGCTCCATTTTTGCGCTGCGCCCCATTGACCTGGAACGCTACGGCCTGCTGGAAACCGTGCGGCGCTACGTGCTGGATTTCGGCGAGCAGAACAACATCCGCGCCCAGCTGAACATCAGCGGCGACGTGCAGCTTTCGCCCGGCGACGAGGCCGTGGTGTTCCGCATCCTGCAAGAAAGCCTGAACAACGTGGCCAAGCACGCCCGCGCCCAGGAGGTCAAGGTAACCCTGCACGGCGGCGAACGCGTCACCCTGCGGGTGCAGGATGACGGCGCCGGCTTTGATCCGGCCACCATCACCGGGCGGGTGAGCAGCGCGGGCGGCCTGGGCCTGCTGCAGATGCGCGAGCGGGTGGAGGCGCGCGGCGGCACCTACCGCGTGCTCTCCAGCCCCGGTCACGGCACCCTGGTGGAAGCCGAACTCCCCCAGGGCTGAGCCGAACGGCTGTGCATGTTCAGACCATGTAGGCCAGAAGTGGCTTCTTTCCGCCTCTGAGGTCCATTTTCTGGACATCCGCTGCTGTTCTTTCTCAGCCCCGCCGCTCTGCAGCGCCCTTAAGTCGGCAACATTCCAGCAATGGTGACTGAATTTTTTGGAGTTCAGAGGCGACGCGCCGCTGCGTGGGCGGCTGGCTCCCGTATGCTGGGGGGCAGATGAGCGCCGTGATTCACCTGCAAGCCCTGGGACTGACCGAGTACGAGGCCCGGGCCTACACCGCCCTGCTGGCCCTGGGCCGCGCGGTCCCGGCCCGGGTGGCCCGGCAGGCCGGCATTCCCCGGCCCAAGATCTACGAAACCCTGGAGCGCCTGGAGGGCCGGGGGCTGGCCGCCAAGGTGGGCCAGAACCCCCTGGAATACGCGCCCCTGAGTGCCCGCGAATACCTGGCCCGCGCCCGGCGCGCCTTTGACGACCGCCTGGGCGCCCTGGACCGCGACCTCTCGCGCCTGACCCCCGACCCTGCCCCCGAGGCGGTGTACCACCTGTACGGCGAGGCCGCCATTCGCAGCCTGTGCGAAGACCTGACCCTGAATGCCCGCCGCAGCCTGTACATGGCCGGCGAACCTGCCCTGGCCGAGCGCCTGGAGCGCCTGACCCCCCGGGGCGTGGCCCTGCACCGCGCGGGGCTGGCGAACCTGCCCAGCATTGCCGCGCCGGGCCAGCGCGCCTTCCTGCTGGCGCGCGACGGCGAGGCGGCCCTGATCGCCCACTTTATTGAAGAGGGTGGCAGTGGCGACGCCCACGGGGTCCACACCCACAACCCTGTCATCATTCACCTGATCGAAGGCTACGTGCAGCTCAGCGCGCAGCACGCTGCCCCCGCCAGCGCGCCGCAGAGTTGACAGCCCTGGGGGCCGCTGTTAATCTATCTGAGCCCGCCAGTACGGCGAGCAAAAAACGGGGCTGTGGCGCAGTTGGGAGCGCGTCTGAATGGCATTCAGAAGGTCAGGGGTTCGAATCCCCTCAGCTCCACCAGAAGTGGCCCCGCCAGCTTGGCGGGGTTTTTCAAGGCGATGTAGCTCAGCTGGTTAGAGCGAACGACTCATAATCGTTAGGTCCCCGGTTCAAGTCCGGGCATCGCCACCAAAGCAAGGAGCCCTGTCTCAGACGGGGTTCTTTCTTTTTGGGCATAACAGAGGTGGTCAAATCAAAGAGTTGTGATCGTGCGCGTGCAGACAGGGTCAGGGGCTGTTGAGGAGTGCCACCGACGCGCCTGCCTACCACTATTCCTCCGCTCGCCCACCCCCCGGCACGGCCTGCGCTGCCCCCCGCGCCGTACAATGCCGGCCATGTCGGACCTGTCTCTTCCTGGGCGTGGCGAAGTGCCGCGCGACCAGCTCGTGCGCTATCTGGGCGAGTACCTGAATATTGGCGGCTTCAAGGACCCCAGCCTGAATGGCCTGCAGATTGAGGGCGCGCCCACCGTGCGCCGGGTGGCGGTCAGTGTGGACACCAGCCTCAAGACGCTGCAACACGCCGCCGACAGCGGCGCGGACCTGCTGATTGCCCACCACGGCCTGTTCTGGGGCCAGCCGCTGCCGATCACCGGCCCCCACCGCGAGCGGGTGCGCACCGCCCTGATGGCCGACCTGAATGTGTACGCCGCCCACATTCCCCTGGACGCCCACCCGGAGGTCGGCAACAACGCCATGATCGCGCGGGCGCTGAGCCTGCAGCAGACGGTGCCCTTTGGCGAGTGGGCCGGAACCAGAATCGGGCTGGCGGGCGAACTGCCCTTTGAGCAGTCGCTGCAGGATTTTGCCGACCGGGTGCAGAAGCTGACCGGGGAAATCTGCCTGGTGCATGGGGGCGGGCGCTCGCCCACCGTGCGCCGCCTGGGGGTGCTCAGTGGCAGCGGCGCGGGCAGCATCGCCGAGGCAGCGGCCCTGGGCCTGGACACCCTGCTGACCGGCGAGCCCGAGCACAAGCACTTCCACGACGCCTTTGAATACGGCGTGAACGTGGTCTACGCCGGTCACTACGAAACCGAGGTGTTTGGCGTGCGGGCCCTGGCCGCCCACCTGGAAGACCAGTTCGGCCTGCCCTGGCAGTTCCTGCACCACCCCACTGGCCTGTGAGCAAGAGCGCGGACCGTGTTCAAAGCCGGCAAGGCGGCGGCTGCGAAAACATCGTCTGGGACGTCAACCCCGTTGACTCTCCACCCAACCTCTGCTCTGCAACTCTCCGCGTCCCTCACAAGGGGAGAGGAGCAGGGCGCCGTGGTCACCAGGGCACCGCCGCTGAAATGTTGAAGCTGTTCGCACCCTTGATGAGAGGGATGCTGTCCAGCCCTGCAACGCTGCCCCGCTGCCTTCCAGTTGGTTCCCCGGCGAAGGGTACTCCTCCCAAAGGGCATTTCCGCGCGTGACCGGCCTGTTCCTCACCTTTGAAGGCCCCGAGGGCGCGGGCAAAAGCACACAGCTCTCGCGGCTGACCGCCCAGCTGGCGCAGCGGGGCGTGCCTTGCACCGTCACGCGCGAGCCCGGCGGCACCCCACTGGGCACCCGCGTGCGTGAAGTGCTACTGGACCCGGCACTGAGCATTGACCCGCTGCCAGAGTTTCTGCTGTATTCGGCCAGCCGCGCGCAACTCGTGGCGAACGTGATTCGCCCGGCACTGGCGCGGGGCGAGGTGGTGGTCTGTGACCGTTACGCGGATTCCACCCTGGCCTACCAGGGGGCTGGGCGGGCCCTGCCAGACCACCTGCTGCGCCAGATCACGCAGGCGGCCACAGGGGGCCTGAGCCCTGCGCTAACCGTGCTGCTGGACCTGGACCCGGCCGTGGGGCTGGCCCGCGCCGCGCGCCGGGGCCACCCAGACCGCCTGGAGCAGGCTGATCTGGCCTTTCACGCCCGGGTGCGCGCGGGCTTTCTGGCCCTGGCCGGGGCCGAGCCGGCGCGCTTTCTGGTGCTGGACGCCACGCAGCCGGAAGACGCATTGGCCGAAGCCATCTGGGCGGCCGTGGCGCCCCTGGTTGGCGCCGTTGAGGGCGGTTGGTCAACGGAGTCTCTGCCGCTTTGAAGGCCCAGGCGGGGTCAAGTGCAAGCAGCTGTCCAAGCTGATCACCGCTGTTCAAAGTAAAGGGTGCGGCGACTCCACTGGGTCGCCGCACCCACTTTTCCCCTTACCGGCGCGGCGCGGCGCGACCGCCCACGCTGCTGCCCTCGGGTTTCAGGCCCGGCAGCTTGACTTCAAACAGGGTGGGCCAGCGTTTGCCGGTCAGCAGCAGGGTGCCGCGTTCGGGCACAAAGGCGATGCCGTTGGGCACGTCGTCGAAGGTGAGGGGCTGGCCGGCGCGGGCCGCCGCGCTGCTGGCCTCGCGGGTCAGGTCCGCCACGTTGATCCAGGCGGTCACCTTGCCCGTCTGCGGGTCAATGCGGGCAATACGGTCCGTCAGCCACACGTTGGCGTAAACCGCGCCCTGCACCCACTCCAGTTCATTCAGGTGGCGCACAGGCTGGCCCTGGTCCGTCACCTGCACCGTGCGGCGCGCGGCGAAGGTGCGGGGATCGCGCCACGTCAGGGTGGCGCTGCCGTTGCTCATGATCAGGCTGCGGCCGTCGGTGGTCAGGCCCCAGCCCTCGCCGGGGTAGCGGTAACGCCCGGTTTCCTTCAGCGTCTGGGCGTCAAAGGAGAACGCGAGGCCGTTTTGCCAGGTCAGGTGGTAGGCCGCGCCGCCCAGCACCGCCACCCCCTCGCCAAAAGCGCTGGCCAGCGGGGTGGGCACCTGGGCCAGCACCCGGCCCGTTTTCAGGTCTGCGCGCCGCACGCCGGATTGCCCCACCTGCCCAGTGCTTTCCATGTACACGCCGCCGCCCAGGTACTGCAGGCCCTCGGTAAAGGCCGCCCGGTCATGCGGATAGCGGGCGGTGACCGTGGGGGTCAGGGTGGGCACGGTCTGGGCGTGGGCGGCCGGCAGGGCGGGCAGACACAGCAGCAGGGGCAGCAGAAGGCGGAAAGGGCGCACAGCCTCATGGTAGACGGGCCGGGGGCGCCCCGTATGGTCAGACCTCTATCCCCCCTTTATGGGGGCCACGGTCAGGGGGCCGCGACCTCGCCCGTCAGCAACTGGGTGGCCGCCGCCTGCACCCGTTCATCGGGGTCGCGGCGCAGCGCCTCCACGTGGGCCCACTCGCCCCACTGGGCCAGGGCCCAGGCGGCGGCGTCGCGCACCTCCCAGGCGGGATCCGTGCGGCCGGCCAGCAGCAGCGGCCAGCCGGCCGGGGCGCGGGTGTTGCCCAGCACCGTCAGGGCGTTGCGGGCCAGGCCCTTGCGCCGGGGCCGCAGAAAGGCGGTGCCCGCGTACTGGCGCTCGAACTGGCGCTCGCCCACACCAAAAAAGGTGCCCAGGTCCGGCCACGCCAGTTCGGGCCGGGGGGTCAGGTGCCGGGCCAGGGGCCCCGCCTTGGCGCTCCAGGGGCAGACCTCGCTGCACACGTCGCAGCCAAACAGCCACTCGCCCACGCCAGGGCGCAGGGCCAGCGGCACCGGGCCCCGGTGCTCAATGGTCAGGTACGACACGCAGCGCCGCGCGTCGATGGCGCGGTCCGGGCCTATGGCGGCGGTGGGGCAGGCGGCCACGCAGCGGGTGCAGCGCCCGCAGCGGTCCGGGTGGCCCACAGGAGAGGTCTCCAGCGGCAGATCGGTCAGCAGCACCGCCAGCGTCACGAAGGCGCCCAGCGTGGTGCTCACCAGCATGCCGGATTTGCCGCGCCAGCCCAGAAACCCGGACGCCGCAAACAGGCGCTCCATGACGGGCCCGTGGTCCACGTAGCCCCGGGCGCGCACGCCCAGCTGCGCCGCCGCCTCTTCCAGCCGGCTCAGGAGGGGTTGCAGCTGGTCGTGGTAATCGGGGGTCCAGGCGTAGCGCGCCACCCGCCCCGCCCGGATGCCCCCTGCCGGCACGGGCGGCGGCGCAAAAGCGTGCGACACGCCCAGCACCAGCACACTCTGCACCCCCGGTAGGCGCTGGCCGGGGTCGGCGCGCACCGGCAGTTGCCGTTCCAGATAGGTCATGCCCGCGTGGCGGCCGGCCTCCAGCCACGCGGCGTATTCCGCCACGGCCGGGGCCGGAACAGCCGCTGGCGCCCAGCCCACCGCGTCGGCCCCCAGCGCGTGGGCGAGGTCGGCCAGGGTCTCGGCGGCACTCACGCGGCGCAGTATGCCGCGCGGCGCCTGGAGCAAACGAGAGGTGTGGCACGGAGGGAGGGGGCTGGGGGCGTGCGGGAGCAGGCTCTTCAGGGTGAAGATCTTGGGGACGCGCCCAATCGAGCCAGTCCCGCACAGGGCGGGCCCCCAGGTGGGGAGGCAGACGGTGACCTGCGCTCCTCACCTGGGGACCCTGAAACCTCCCTTTACCGCCGTTCCAGTCGCCAGTTCTGTGCTGCGGCGCCGTTGGGGGTCCAGGTGCGGACCTCGGTGCCGGCGTTCACGCTGCCGTTCACGTTGTCCAGGGCCAGGCGCGTCTGCGGGCCCACGAGGCGGTGGAAGCCGCCGCCCATATCCTCCAGGATCCACTGCTGGGCGCCCAGGCCGTTGCAGGGCCACAGGCGCACGTCGGTGCCCGGGGTGGTGTCCCCGTTGGCCACATCCAGGCAGTGGTCCTGCGCGCCCAGCAGGCTGCGCAGGCGGTAGGCGCCGTCACCCGCTGCTTCCAGACGGAAATTCTGGGCGGCCTGCCCGTTGCAGCCCCACTGCTGCAGCTGCGCCGCCGGGCTGGCGACCCCGTTTTGCACGTCCAGGCACAGGCCGCTGGTCTGGTTGACCAGCCGGTACACCGCGCCGCTGCTCAGCTGGTAGCCGGCGGTGGCCTCGCTGGACCGGGGCCAGTTGCCGTTCCATTCCAGCGCCTTGATGTCCAGCTTGGGGCTGCCCCCGGCAGTGGTGTCGTAGTAGTGGTGGGCAAAGTAGACGGTGCCGCCCTCCTGGTACACGTCGCCGCCACCCTGGCCCAGCTTGTTTGCGCGGTGGTTCAGCAGGACGGTGCCGCCGCCCTGGTCCAGGCGCACGCCTTGCTGGTCCACGTAGGGCCCGGTGATACTGGTCGCGCGGCCCATCACGGTCTTGTAGGTGCTGGCCAGCCCCTTGCAGCAGCTGTCCCACGAGGCCAGCAGGTAATAGAAGTTGCCCCGCTTGAAGATTGTGGGCGCCTCGACCGGGTTGTTCGGGACCCCAGGCCGCGAGGCGATGGTGGTGACCGGGCCAGTCAGGGTGGTCATGCTGCTCAGGCGCTGCACTTTCAGGCCGCTGAAAAACGAGCCCCAGGCCAGCCACCAGCCGCTGTCCGGGTCCCAGTGCACGCTGGGGTCAATGGCGTTGTACGAGGTGCCGCTGCCCGAACGCAGCATGGGCCCGTGGTCGGTCCAGGTGGTCGTGGCACACGGGTTGGTGCTGCTGGCCACCCCAATGGCCGAGTTGCGGGTGCCAAACTGCGACACCGCGTAATACAGGTAGTAGCGGCGTTCCTGGCCGTTGTAGACCACTTCCGGCGCCCAGATGTTCTTCGCGCCGTACTCGCGCGCGGCCCAGGCTGGGGCGGGAATGGCCCCCAGCGTGCGCCACGGGCCCCCCAGGCCACCGTCCGACCGGTGGACCAGGATGCCGCCCGGGGCCCCCGAACTTTCCACGCCGGTGGACATGACGCAGTAGGTGTTGCCGGCCTTGAACAGCACCGGATCGTGTGCGCCCAGCTCGCCGGCCTGCGGCACGACTGCCTGGGCGGCCAGGGAAGAGGCGGCGGGCGCCGCCGCAGAGTCGGGGACCCGCTGCGGGGCACAGGCGGCCAGCAGCACAGAGCTGGCCAGAAGAAGAGCCGTGTGAATTCGCATCAAAAACCTCCCGCCGCCCTGGCCCTTTGGGTGGGGCGCAGCGCCGCTGGTCATGGTGGGTGGGAAACCGCGCCAGTGTAGCAGGGGAGGGGGCGGAGGCATTCTGACGGGCCAAACAACAAACGAAGGCGGGCCCACAGGGACCCGCCTTCCCTTGAACCCTAGCTCGCTACAGCGTCGCCTTGGCCATGCTCCAGGCGCGCTCGAACACTTCGCCGCGCTCGGGGCGGGCCATCACACGGGCCAGCCCCTGGGCCAGCGTCATTTGCGGCACGGTCACTTCTGAGACCCGCTGCACATCGTCCCAGCGCGCTTCGACCCGCACGATATCGCCGCTCTGCGCCTGAAGGGCGATGTGCAGGCCGTCCTCGCCGCGCAGCTCCACGCCGCACAGGTCGCCGTTTTCACGGCCACAGCGGGCGCTGCGGAAGTCCACCGTGCGCAGGTCGCGCCAGCCCAACGTGTCGGCCACAAAGCCAGCGAACAGCCGCGCGGGCAGGTCCTTTTTGCCGGCGTGGCGCACGGTCATGGCGGTCACGCGCGGGAGCTGCCGCGCCGCTTCCGGCACATCGAACACCTGCGCCAGCGCCTCACGCCAGGACGCCGAGCGACTCCAGCCCAGGTCGGCCAGCGCGTAGTGGCGCGAGGGCGGCACGTCCAGCGTCAGGCTGTCCACGATCACCTGATCGGCAATTTCGGTGAGTTCGCTCAGCAGCGGGCCTTCGGGGCGGCTGTCGGCGCCCCACCACACATGATTCACAGTGGCGGTGCGAATCAGGGGCAAAATGGCGCCCTGCAGCTGCGCGGGGCTGGCTTCCAGCGTCAGGCGCTCCACGTACAGGCCGCCCTGCTGCGGCACCAGACTGGCGTGCACCAGCAGGTCGCCCACCCCGTCCATCACGCCAATGATCTGGCGCCCGGCGTAGCGGCCCTCCAGGCCCGAGAGCGCCTCCTGCACCCGCGCGAGGTGCTTTTTCACCGTCAGGGCAATCATGTTGCCGGTGTAGGCGCGCGTTTCCACGCCCGCGCGCACCCACAGTTCGTCCAGCGTGGTCTGGGCGCCGCGCACGGTGGTGTCCACCGGCCCCAGCTGGCCGGGGGTCTGGCTGATCCGGGTCACAGGTCGCCTCACCCCCTCACAGCCGCCGCCAGCGGCGGTCGGGGCCCATCAGCTCGTCGGCCTCGTCGGGGCCCCAGGTGCCGGCCACGTAGTTGGGAAAGTCCGGGCCCTTGCGGGGGCGGCGGCCGGGCTGCGCGTCCCAGGTGTCCAGAATGCCGGACACAATCTGCCACGCCAGGTCCACCTCGTCCTCGCGGGGAAACAGCGTGGCGTCGCCCAGCATGGCGTCCAGCAGCAGGCGCGAATAGGGGCTTTCGAGCTGCGCGCCAAAGGCGTCGTAGCGGAAATCCATCACCACCTCGCGCAGCACCATCTCCTGCCCCGGGGTCTTGCTGGAAAACTTCAGGCTCACGCCCTCGTCGGGCTGAATGCGGAAGGCCAGCACGTTGCGCTCCAGGCCGCCGGGGAAGATACCCAGCGGCGGGCGCTTGAACACCACGGCAATTTCCGTGACCTTTTTGGGCAGCCGCTTGCCGGTGCGCAGGAAAAACGGCACACCCTGCCAGCGCCAGTTGTCCACTTCCAGTTTCAGGGCCACGTAGGTGGGCGTGGTGCTGCCCGCCTTCACGTTGGGCTCCTCGCGGTAGCCGGGCACCTCCTCGCCGTACAGGGTGCCGGGGCCGTACTGCCCGCGCACCGCCACCTCGTCCACGCGCCCCGAAGGAATCTCCTTGACGGCGCGCAGCACCTTCACCTTCTCGTCGCGGATGGCGTTGGCATCAAAGGCGGCGGGCGGCTCCATGGCGGTCAGGGCAAACAGCTGCATCAGGTGGTTTTGCAGCATGTCGCGCACCACGCCCGCTTCTTCGTAGTAGCCCGCGCGGCCTTCTAAGCCCAGGTCCTCGGCGGCCGTGATCTGCACATGGTCCACAAAGCCCCGGTTCCACAGCGGCTCGAAAATGGCGTTGCCGAAGCGGATCGCCATGAGGTTCTGCACCGTCTCCTTGCCCAGGTAGTGGTCAATGCGGTACACTTGCGACTCGTCCCAGACGCGGTGAATGGCGTCGTTCAGCTCGCGCGCACTTTTCAGGTCGCGCCCGAAAGGCTTCTCGATCACCAGCCGCCGCCAGCCCTCGGATTCGTCGGACAGGCCCAGGCGCCCCAGGCCGTTGCTGATGGGCTCAAAGAGGCTGGGGGGGGTGGAGAGGTAGAACAGGGCGTTCTTGCGCCCGCCGTGGTCGTTCTCGGCCCGGCGCAGCTCCTTGTCAATCAGCTGGTAGACCTCGTCGCCGCCGAAGTCCCCAAACTCGTAGTACAGCAGCTCGCGGAATTTCTCCAGGCTGCCGGGCTGCGGCGTGTCGGTTTCCTTGCTCTCCTTCAGCGCGGCCAGCACAAAGTCCTTGAACTGCTCGTCGTTCATCTCCTGGCGCCCAATCCCGACGATGTTAAAGGCGCTGCCCAGCAGGCCGTCCTGCCACAGGCCGAACACGGCGGGCAGCAGTTTGCGCCGCGCGAGGTCGCCGGTGGCCCCGAAAATCACCAGGGTCGCGGGCTCTGGCGCGCGGCTGCGGCGCATCAGGGCGCGGAAGGGGTTGGTGCCGTCGGCGCCGGGGGCCTGGGCACCCCGGGCGCGGCGCGGCGCGGCCGACGGCGCAGCCTGGGCGGCTTGCCCGGCAGCCTTTTTCGTTGCCTTTTTCGGGGCCGCGCCTCCAGCGGTTGTGCCGGCCTTGCGCGGGCTCACTCGTCACCCTTCACGCGCTGCTGGCCGGTTTCGCCCAGCTGTTCGGCGGCGCTGCCCTCGCCCGCGCTGCTGGTCTGCCCAATATTCTCGGGGGCCGCCGCCTTGGGGTGGTCGCCGGGGGCCACCTCGGGCACCAGCCCTTCCTGGCGGGGCGCCTCGATGGTCTTGACCGCGTGCCCGCCGAACGCCCGGCGCATGGCCGAGAGCATCTGTCCGGCGTAGCTGACCTCCTGCTGGCTGCGAAAGCGCATCTGGGTGGCCAGGGTGATCACCGGGGTGGGCACGCCCAGTTCCACCGAATCGATGATGGTCCAGCGCCCCTCGCCGCTGTCGGCCACGTAGTCCGAAAGCTGGTCGAAATCGGCCTTGTTCTTCAGGGCCTCGGCGGTCAGGTCCAGCAGCCAGCTGCGCACCACGCTGCCGTGGCGCCACAGTTCGGCAATCTGGGCCATGTCCAGGCCAAAGGTCTGGTGGGCCTTCATCAGCTCAAAGCCTTCGGCGTAGGCCTGCATCATGCCGTACTCAATGCCGTTGTGGACCATTTTCACGTAGTGGCCGCTGCCCGCCGGGCCCATGCGGCCCCAGCCCCGGTCAGCGGCGGGGGCCAGCACCTCAAAGACGGGGCGCAGGCGCTCCACGGCTTCCTCGGGGCCGCCGATCATCATGGCGTAGCCTTCTTTCAGGCCCCACACCCCGCCCGAGGTGCCCACGTCCACAAAGTGCAGGCCCCGGGCGGCCAGTTCCTCGGCGCGCTTCATGGTGTCTTTGTAGTTGCTGTTGCCGCCGTCAATGATGATGTCGCCCGGCGAGAGGCGCCCGGCCAGATCGTCAATCACCGCCTGCGTGATGGGCCCGGCCGGCACCATGATCCACACGGCCCGCTGCCCGGGCTCGCCCAGCGCCGCGATCAGGTCGTCCATCGTGCGGGCGCCGCGTGCGCCCTGGGCCTCAATCTGCGCCACGCTCTCGGCACTGCGGTCGTACCCCGTCACGTCAATGCCGCCGCCCGTCAGGCGCAGCACCATGTTGCCGCCCATTTTGCCCAGCCCAATCATGCCGATCTTCATAACGAGACCTCCCCGGGCCTCAGAAGCGCTTCCAGTGCTTCCGGGCCGCAGTTGCCTTTTGCACTATACGTGTCGGCCCCGGGCCGCCTGAAAAAAATCTGTACGCCGCTGCCCAGTGCGGCCAGGGTGTGCCCAGCCCGGGCGGCAGTCCCTCTGGCCAGGACAGCCGGATTTCTGCCGCGTGGACGGGGGGCCAGCGCCACGCGGCAGGATGGACGAATGCCTTCCAGGGCGGTGCTACGCTGGCTCCATGACCGCCCCCGCCCTCTCTGGCCCCGGGACCGCGCTGCTTGACCAGGCCACGCGCGGCGAGCGCCTGTCCCCCAGCGAGATCGAAGCGCTGTATCACCTGCCCCTGCCCGAGGTCGCCGCCGCCGCCCACCACCTGCGCCTGGCGCGGCGCGACCCCGGCGTGGTGACGTTCCTGATTGACCGAAACATCAATTACACGAACATCTGCAATGTGGGCTGCAACTTCTGCGCCTTTTACCGCACCCGCCGCCAGAAGGACAGTTACACCCTGGATTACGAACAGATCAGCGCCAAGATCCGCGAACTGGAGGCGGTGGGCGGCACCCGCATTCTGCTGCAGGGCGGCGTGAACCCCGAGCTGGGGCTGGACTACTACACGGGGCTGCTGCGCCACGTCAAAGCGCACCACCCCACCATCCGCATTGACGCCTTCTCGCCCGAAGAAGTGCTGTTCATGGAAAAGACCTTTGGGCTGGACCTGGACGCGCTGCTCGATACCCTGATTGAAGCGGGCCTGGACGGCCTGCCCGGGGCCGGCGGCGAGATCCTGGAAGACGAGGTGCGCGCCAAGGCGGCCCCCGCCCGCATTCGCAGTGAGGACTGGTTCCGCATCATTGACGCGGCGCAGCGCAAGGGGCTGTACACGATTGCCACCATGGTGATCGGCTTCGGGGAAACGTACGCCCAGCGCGCCGCCCACCTCGTCAAAATCCGCGACCAGCAAGACAAGGCCTTGCGCGACTACGGTGGCAACGGCTTTTCGGGCTTTGCCATGTGGACCCTGCAGACCGAGCACACCCGCCTGCATGGCAAGGCACCCGGCGCCACCGCCCACGAGTACCTGCAGCAACTGGCGATTGCCCGCATCGCCCTGGACAACATTCCCAACGTGCAGGCGTCGTGGCCCGCACAGGGCTTCAAGGTGGCGCAGGCGGCGCTGTACTACGGCGCCAACGACCTGGGCAGCACCATGCTGGAAGAGAACGTGGTGTCGGCCGCCGGGGGGCATGGCCGCCACCGCGCGACCGTGCGCGAACTGATCCGCATTGCGGTGGACGCGGGCTTTACCCCCGCCATTCGCAACAGCCGCTTTCAGATCATCGACTGGCCCGATGCGGAGGCGGTGCTCAGCCGCGCCGACGAGAATCCCGAGGCGGCGCGGGCGGTGGGCGCCGGGCAGTAGAAGAGGGGGGAGGCTGGTTCGGCCGGGCACCTGAAACGCCTTGTGGGATCGAGCTGCGGGGGCTTAAGCCGTGCTCGTCGCGGGTACAGTGTGTGGTCGATGCAGAGGGCTGGAGAAAGGCAGAGAGGCGTCAGAGTGACGCCTCTCTGCCCAGCTGTTTTCCTGGAGCCGTCCGAAAAACGCTGGCCGGTTCACCCCCGCACCCCTCTCCCCAAACGCGCCGCGCCGGTTAGAGACATGCTCTAACCGGCGCGTGTTCTCGAATTCTTCTGCTGCTCTGCGCTCAGGCGGCGCCGGAGTAGGGTTCGTCGGGGGCGTGGCCGTCGCGGGCCAACTGCTGTTCCAGATCGCTGATTGCACTGGCGTACAGCTCGGCGCTCACCTCGGGCAACATCGCCAGTTCCAGGGCGGCGTCCTGCACCGAGTGGTGCTGGCTGCTGTGCTGCCAGCCGGCCCCCTCAGCGTGCAGCAGCACGAGGCCGGCGCGGATCAGAATCCGAACGCGGCCCGTGTCCGTCCGCGTATCGCTGAAGTGACGGGTGATGCTCATGGGGTCAGCATACGTCCACTGCATGACGAATTTCATACTCCAATGTGATGACTTCTCAACTTTCGGTCAGCTTGCGTCAGTTTCTGTCCCGCTTTGGTGGCCGGAAAAGCGAACGTGGAGAAGACAGAGAGCCCATCTGGGCCACAGAAAAACGGCGCCAGCCTGAACCGGCGCCGCGTGGTGGTAGAGGAGGGGTCCGCCCACCCCCAGCAGGGCTCAGTGCCTCGCCCCTCCTCCATGCCAATACTTCAGAACAGCGCAGAAACGTTTCCATTCCCGGGGCGAGGCACTTTTTTCGCTGCTCGCTCTGCGACGCCGCTGTTCCAGCCTGCTCGGTTGATCTCAAGATCAACAGCGAGCAACCTAGTGGCGGGAAGGGCCGCCGCTGTTTTTCTGCTCGGCGCGGCGGCGCAACTCCGAGGCCAGATCGGAGAAGTCCTGGGCGCCGGGCAGCACGCGGCGCGAGTCGCGCTTGGCTTCCTGCACCACCTTCACCTGATCGCGCCGCGAATCCGGCAGGCCCAGGGCGCGGCGCTCGAAGTAGTTCTGCGCCAGCCGGCCCAGCGCGAAGGTCCAGCCGTACACCGCCGGGGCTGTGATCAGGCCGCCAATCACCGGCAACGCCAGCTTGGCCAGCCCGCGCATCACCTGCCGCGCCGCCATGCCGTAGGCGATGGTCACGCCAATTTCGCGCGCAATTTCCAGTGAGCGCTCCGGCGTGATGTCGAAGCCATAAATCTTGCCGATGTGCAGCACCATCTTGCCCTGCACCGGGGTGATCAGGAACATGTCGGCGAAGGGAATGGGCTCCACCGCAATGGCCCCCGAAAGCAGCGCCGCACTCTTGATGACTTCCTCGGCGTTTTCCTCGCGCGACAGCGTGGGGTCCACGTCCAGGTTGAAGTTGTCGAGCACCTGTTTGACAAGCGGGGGCAACATACGCGGAGTGTACTCTGCCCCCCAGAGGGCGCCCACCTCCAAATTGTTTAGGTTCGCGGCCCTGCCCTGGCGCACCACACAGAAAAAGGACACGCCCAGGGGGGGAGGTGGCGTGTCCTTTAAGGAGGGAAGGATGAGGGTGAAACCACCGCTCGCCTGTCATGCTACATGGCCCGACTGACACGTTGCTGACAGCCCGCTCAGGTAAGGAACGGGCCTTCTGTCACGGCCGGCTCATGCAGCCCCACCGGCCTTTATGTTCAGCGCTTCCAGCGGGGGCCGTCCTTGGTGTCCTCTACCGTCACGCCCACGCGGGTCAGGGTGGCGCGCAGTTCGTCGGCCTCGGCGTACTGCTTGTTCAGGCGGTAGTTCTGGCGGGCCTTGAGCACCAGTTCCATCAGGGCGCCCACCACTTCGGTGTCGTCCTGGCCCCGGGCGGCCGTGCCGGAGTCGGCAAACAGGCCCAGGACATCGCCGCCCAGGGTGCGGTAGGCGTCGCGCGCCCGTTCCAGCGTGCTCTGTGGCACCGGCCCCGCGTTCAGCGCCGCGTTCAGGTCGGTGGTCAGGCCAAAGAGGGCCGCCACCGCCTTGGGCGTGTTGAAGTCGTCGCGCATGGCGTCCTCAAAGGCGGCGGTGTGGGCGGCGATCCTGGCGTCCAGGGCGGCGTCCTGGCCGGCAGGTGCGGTGGGCAGGCGGCGCTCGACTTCGTTCAGGGCTTCGCTCAGGCGGCGGTAGCCACTGCGCGCACTCTCAAAGGCCGCATCGCTGAACTCGGTAATCGAGCGGTAGTGGCTGCCCACCAGCAGAAAGCGCACCACCATCGGGTCGTGCTGGGCCAGCACGTCCTGAATGGTCAGGAAGTTGCCCTTGCTCTTGCTCATCTTCTCGCCGCCAATGGTCAGCATGTTGTTGTGCATCCAGTAGCGGGCAAAGGGATGCCCGGCCGCCTCGGCCTGGGCAATTTCGGCCTCGTGGTGGGGAAACTGCAGGTCCAGGCCGCCGCCGTGAATGTCGAAGCCCTCGCCCAGGTACTTCAGGCTCATGGCGCTGCATTCAATGTGCCAGCCCGGAAAGCCTAAGCCCCACGGCGAGTCCCAGCGCATGATGTGCCCGGCCTCGGCCCGCTTCCACAGGGCAAAGTCGCGGGGGTCGCGCTTTTCCTCGCGCACGGCTTCGCGCGTGCCCTCTTCCTGGTCGTCCAGCTTGCGCCCCGAAAGCTTGCCGTATTCGGGCCACGAGCGCACATCGAAATACACGCTGCCCTGCGACTCGTAGGCGTGGCCGCGCTCGATCAGTTCGGCAATGAGCTGAATCTGCTCGGTGATGTGCCCGGTGGCACGCGGGTTGATGCTGGGCTTCAGGACATTCAGGGCCTCCATGTCCTTTACGAACGACCACATGTACTTGTCGGCCACTTCCATGGGCTCCAGCTGTTCCAGGCGGGCGCGGGCCAGCATCTTGTCCTCGCCGTCGTCGGAGTCGTTTTGCAGATGCCCCACATCGGTGATGTTCGCCACGTAGCGCACCTGATACCCGAAATGCACAAACGCGCGCCGGATCACGTCGAAGGCCACCTCTTTCTTGGCGTGGCCCAGGTGGGCGTCGCTGTACACCGTGGGCCCGCACAGGTACATGCCCACGCGGCCCGGCGTGGTCGGCACAAAGGGCACCTTCTGGCGCTGCAGGGTGTCGTACAGAACGATGTGGGGGTCCGGCTGGGGGTGGGTCATGGGGGCTCCTGTGCACAGAGGCAGGGCAAGTGGGGCAATAAAAAACCGCGCCGCCAAGAGGATGGGGCGCGACGCGGCAGACCAGGGCTGCGGGCCGCTAGGACGGGCAACACAGGGTCAACATGGCCCTAATGTAGCAGAGGCGGCGCCGGGCGGGGACCGGGGCCAGGCCGGGGCGCGGTGTCCGGGGGCAGGCAGGTCAGGGCGCCCTGCAGGGCAATACTGAAGGCGCGTAGAAGGGGCAGCCCCGCGCGGTGCGGCAGGGTAGCGAGCGCCAGCGGCCGGGCCAGGGGTTCAGGCAGCGGCAGGGCCACCACGCCGCCCGGCTGCGGGGTCAGGGCCAGCCGGGGCATCACGCTGACGCCCAGGCCGTGCGCCACCATGCCCAGAATCACGCTGTCCTCGCCCACCTCGCTGATCTGGTCGGCGCTCAGGCCGCAGCCGCGCAGGTAGGCCATCACGCGGCGGTGGCAGGAGTTCAGGCCGCCGGGCAGCAGCAGCGGGCCCTGGGCCAGTTCGGCCGGGGCCACCGGGTGCGTGCCGCGCGAGGCCGGGGCCACGAACAAGTATTCATCCACGATCAGCGGGGTCAGGCGCAGGTCCGGGCTGTGCTCACCGATCACGATGGCGGCGTCGGCCTGCCCGCTGCGCACCAGGGCCTCGCCGCCGCCCTCGGTTTCGCCGTCCAGTAGCTGTACACGCACGCCCGGGTGGGCCGTGCGGAAGGCCGCCAGCGCCGGCGGCAGCAGGTGGGTGGCGGTGGAGCGAAACGACGCCACCCGTACGGTCCCCGACAGCGCCCCGCCCTCCTGCGCGGCGTGCAGCGCGTCCTCGGCGGCCTGCAGGCTCAGGCGGGCGTAAGCCAGCAGCCGCTCGCCCGCTGGGGTGGGCACCGCGCCGCCCCGGCCCCGGCGCAGCAGGGGCCGCGCGGTCAGCGCCTCCAGCTTGGCCACCGCCTCGCTCAGCGACGACTGCGACGCACCCGTCCTGGCCGCCGCTTCACTGAAGCCGCCAGCCTCGGCCACGGCCAGCAGGGCCCGCAACTGGGCCAGGGTGGGCAGCACCGGCGCACGCTCGAACGACATGCCCCAGTGTAGACCCCGCGCCGCCCACCGCTGGATCGGGTTTCCCGATGGGCGGGGCCGTGCGCCCGCGCGCCTGCCGATGGTCAAAGGTGCAGGCGCGGGCGCACGCTGGGCCCAGAGGTGATGTTGATGACGGCTGCCCCGCGTCCCCCCCGTGTTGTTCTCCCCCTGTCTCAGGCGGTCCCCCTGCTGGCGGCGCCCCCCGCCGCGCGGCCTGTATACGTGCTAGAGGTGCTGGCCCCAGACGGCGCCGTGCCCACTGTGCCCGGCTGGACCCTGCGGGCGTGGCCGGTGGCCCGCCTGGGCGACCTGACGCTGCAGGCCGTGCCCCAGGGCCACGAGGACCGCCCAGCCGACCTGCGCCGGGTCCTTCAGGACGCAGGCCTGACCCCGCTGGGCCCCGTGCGCCGCCACGCGGGGTAGGGGCCTGCCCGAGTAGGGCGTCCCTCCACGCGGAACGCCTGGGCAGTGCCGTCGGGGCTGAAGAACGGGGAAAAAGGGCCCCTGCACCCCAAAAAGCGTCTTCAGGTCTTCGTGATTCCCCCGGCAGAGGTTCTTGACCCGCCCATCACAAGGCGGCACGATACTGGCCGCATGACGAACGGCCTGCGTCCCTCCGCGCCCCAGCCCGCGCCCCCTGGCCCGGGTGGCGAGGGCGCGGCGCTGGTCACGGCCCGCTTTCTGCGTATGCTGAGCCTGACCCTGGCACAGCTGGACGCCATGAAAGACGCCAACGCCCGCGCCGAATTCGCCGGCCTGACCCGGCAGGCCCAGGCGCTGGAGGCCGAGACCGACGCCCTGGAACGGGAAATCGAGGACCTGTGCCTCGCCGCCTTTGGGGCCGGGCCCACGGAGCAGGAACTGGCCTTTTTCCTCATGGTGTTCCGCAGCCTGACCAACCTGGAACGGGTGGGCGACTACGCCTTTTCGGTGGCGCGCGACCTGGAAACCTTTGCGCCGCGTGCGCGCAGCGCCACCCTGCAGGACCTGCTGCCCCTGGTGCGCCTGCTGAGCATCATGGTTGAGCGGCTGTCCTACGCCTTTGCCGAGCGCGATCTGAGCGCCGCGCGCGACGTGATGCGCCTGGACTACGAGCAGGTGGACGCCCTGTACGAGCAGATGCAGCGCGCCAGCCTGACCCGCTTGATGGAGCGCCCCGAAGACACCGATGTGGCCCTGACCGCTGGCCGCATGGCCCGCAACCTTGAACGCCTGGGTGACCATCTGGTGAACGTGGCCGAGCGCCTGGAAGTGCTGATCGGCCAAAACGCGGTGCACTGAGAGCGGGGCTGGTTGAAGCGTTTCGGGGACCGTTTCAGGCTGAGCGAAGTGGGTCGGGGGAAAGAGAAGCGGTCCATTGGGGTGTGGTGGGGCGCCTTCCGACCCTGTTCCGAATTGCGCGAAGGAGGCGTGGCCTTTCAAAAGGCGCATTGGTCGCGTCAATGTTCTCGCCTTTTCAATAAGCCCGGTTCAACGGTGATTTCCCCCCGTCCCCTTGAGAGAAGAGGCCGGGCGGGGGTGACACGCAGATCAGCCCCAAAAGCGTTACTTCCTTGAATCATCCTCAAAGACGAAGCGAATGCAGCCCAGCACAGCCGAAGCGAGGGGCGGCTCTTTCCCAGAGCCCCGGCTCTCCAGCTGCCGCGCCCTAAGCCGTTCAGCCTACATTTGCCCGGCCCCAGGCGCACCCTAGACTCTGAAGCTGTGACCACAACCCTGCCCGAGATGCCCCGCTGGCGCACCGACGACCTGTATGCCGGCCTGGACGATGCCGCCCTGACCCGCGACCTGGAGGCCCTGCGCGCCCAGGTGGAGCAGCTGGAAGCACTCTTTGACGCGCAGGGGATTCAGGCCGGCGCCCCGGTGACGGCCAGCGGGCTGGCCCAGGCCCTGGACGGCCTGAACCGCGTGCTGCACGAGGCCGGGCCGCTGCGCGCGTACCTGTACGCCTTTGTCTCCACCGACAGCCGCAACGAGGCGGCGCAGGCGAAAGTGGCGACCCTGACCACCCTGACGCTGCCGCTGGGGCCGCTGCGCTCGCGCCTGACCGCCTGGGTGGGCGGCCTGGACGACGCGGCGCTGGCCGCGCTGCTGGACCAGGACGAGGTGGTGCGCGCCCACGCCCACACCCTGCGCGACGCGGTGCGCGAGGCCCAGTACCAGATGTCCCCCGCCGAGGAAGACCTGGCCGCCCGGCTGCACCCGGCCAGTGGCGGGGGCTGGGGCAAGCTGCACGGCAACGTCAGTTCCACCCTGCGCGGCGAGTTCCGGGGCCAGTCGCTGCCCGTGACCGCCCTGCGCGCCCTGGCCAGCGACCCGGACCCCCAGGTGCGCGAGGACGCCTACCACGCCGAACTGGCCGCCTGGAAAACGCAGGAGGTGGTGTTTGCTGCCTGCATGAACGGGGTTAAGGGCGAGGCGGGCACCCTGGCCGCCCGCCGGGGCTTTGCGGACGCCGTGGCCCCCAGCCTGATGAGCAACGGCATTGACCGGGGCACCCTGGACGCCATGCAGGCGGCGGTGGTGGCCTCGCTGCCGGACTTCCGCCGCTACTTCCGCGCCAAGGCCGCGCGGCTGGGCAAGGCGGCGCTGGACTGGTGGGACCTGTTCGCGCCTGCTGGCCAGAGCGACACCCACTGGACCTACGAGGCGGGCGCCGAGTTCGTGGAGCGCCAGTTCCGGGGCTACAGCGCCGCGCTGGGCGACTTTGCCGCGCAGGCGTTCCGGGAAGACTGGATTGACGCTGGCCCGCGCGACGGCAAGCGCAGCGGGGCCTTTTGCATGCGCTGGCAGGGGGGTGACAGCCGCATCCTGATGAACCACGACCCCAGCCTGGATTCCGTGAGCACCCTGGCCCACGAACTGGGGCACGCCTACCACAACCGTCAGCTGGGCGACCTGCCGCCCCTGCAGCGCGAAACGCCCATGACCCTGGCCGAAACCGCCAGCATCTTCTGCGAGACGATTATTCAGAACGCCGCCCTGCAGACCGCCCAGGGCCAGGAACGCCTATATGTGCTGGAAACCCAGCTGATGGGCCACGCGCAGGTGATCGTGGACATCCACAGCCGCTTTCTGTTCGAGCAGGCCGTGTTCGAGCGCCGCGCGGGTGGCGACCTGAACCCCAGCGACCTGAACGACCTGATGCTCTGGGCGCAGCGCGAAACTTACGGCGACGCCCTGGGCACCCTGCACCCGTACATGTGGGCGGTCAAACCGCACTATTACGGCCGGTCCTTTTACAACTACCCGTACACCTTTGGCCTGCTGTTCGGCCTGGGCCTGTATGCCCAGTACGAGCAGGCCCGCGCGGCTGGGCAGGAAGCCGACTTCCAGGCCCGCTACGACGCCCTGCTGGCGGCCACCGGACAGGCCACGCCGCTGGAACTCGCCGCCCGCTTTGGCATTGACCTGCATGCCCCCGCCTTCTGGGAAGGCAGCCTGAACGTCATCCGCCGCCAGATCGAGGCGTACGAGGGGGTCAGTGGGCAGTAGAAAGTGGGAAGTGGAAAAACCACAACCCACTTCCCACTCACCACTGTCCACCTACCGAATGTTGATGTCCTGATCAAACCATGCCAGCACGCGCTCACTGCCAAAGGGCCACAGGCTGAGCTGGGCGGCGCGGGCGGCCTCCTGCGCGAATTCGGGCAGGGGGCCGTGGCCCTTGGGGGTCACGTTCCAGGCGGGGGCACCTTCGGGCAGCCCGGCCAGTTCGCGGGCGCGGGCCAGTCCGGTGCGCAGGTCGCCCAGTTCGTCCACCAGCCCGCGTTCCAGGGCGTCGCGGCCACTCCAGATGCGGCCCCGGCCCAGTTCGTTCACCCGCTCCTTGTTCAGCTTGCGGCCCTCGGCCACGCGGGTGGTAAAGCGGTCATAGACCTCCACGATGCCCTTTTCCACATGCCCGCGTTCCTCGTCGCTGTAAGGGCGGGCGGCCGAGTACATCAGGGCGCGGTCGCGGCCCACGCGCTCGGGGTTCAGGCCGTGGCGGCGGTTGAATTCCTGCAGCACGGGCTTGCCGCTCACCACGCCAATCGAGCCGGTCAGGGTGTAGGGCGAGGCCACAATTTTCCTGGCGTGCGTGGCCACGTAGTAGCCGCCACTGGCCGCGTACTCGCCCATCACCACCACCACGGGTTTCTCGCTGCGCTGCACCTCGCGCCAGATCAGGTCGCTGGCCAGGGCACTGCCGCCGCCGCTGTTTACGTACAGCACGATGGCCTTCGTGGTCTTGTCCTCCTGGGCGCGCTTGAGGGCCGCGACCACCGTGTCCGAGCCGGCCATGGGTCCGCCCAGCAGCGGCAGGGGCAGGGGGTTGTTGCGGCTCTTGCCCGTAATGATGGTGCCGATCAGGGGTACCACCGCCACCCGGCCGGCCTTCGCTTTGGCCTTGGGGCGGCTGGGCGTCAGCCAGTTCACCACCGCCGCAAAGGGGCGCGAGGCGGGGCCAATCAGTTCATCCTCGTAGGCCACCTTGTCAATCAGGCCGGCCGCCTGGGCACCCTGCGCGCTGGTCAGGTCGGCCGTGAGCCACGCCAGGGCCTGCGCCTCGCTGACCCCGCGTGCCGACGCCAGATCGCTCACCCAGGCGGTTTCCAGGCTGTCCAGGTAAGCCTGCAGCTGTTCGCGGTTGGCCTCGTCCATGTGGTCCTGCGAAAAGCGGGTCAGCGCCGCCTTGTATTCCCGGATGCGCAGGTTCTCGAATTCAATGCCACGTTTTTTCAGGAACTCGCCCAGGAAGGTGCTTTCCAGGCCAAAGCCGCCTAGGTTCACCTCCGCCGATTCGGGGGCCACCAGTTCGCGGGCGCCACTGGCGGCGATCAGCGTGACCATGTTCAGGTGCGGCAGGTAGGCCACCACCCGCTTGTCCTGCGCCAGTTCGTGCAGCAGGCCCCGGATGGCGTGGGCGGCCGTGGGCGACGCCGCGAATTCCCCAAAGCGCACCAGCACGCCGTGCAGCCACGCCGCGCCCCGCAGTTTCTCAATGCGGCCGGCCAGGGCTTCCAGGGTTTCGGTGCGGTTCAGCAGGGCCTGCACCGGGTTGCCGGGCTGGCGCTCCGGGTAGGCGCCGCTCAGGTCCAGCACCACCCAGGTGGGCCGGGTTACCCCACCGGGCAGCGCGTCTTTGGCCTGGGGCAGAAAGGGAATATTGGGCATGGTTCAGGCTACGGCGCCTGCCGCTGAGAAGTTCCCCGCGTCCTCAGGCGCGCGCCCATAACCTGGGCCCGCTGGCCCAGCAACTCGGCGGCCGGGGGCGGCAGCAGGTCGCGGGCGGTGGCCTTCCACAGCGCCAGCCAGCGCGCCAGATGCGCCGCGCGCAGCCCCAGCCCGGCGTGCGCCGTGTTCAGGTTGCCGCGCCAGGGCGGCCCGTGCGCGCCGCTGCCGCCCAGCATCGTGACCCAGAAGGCTGTGACCCTCTCCAGGTGCGCGGGCCAGTCCTGAACCTGCGCGGCGAAGACCGGGCCCAGCAGGTCGTCGGCCTGGGCGCGGCGGTAGAACGCGACCACCACAGCGCGCACGGCGGCTTCCCCGCCCACCGCTTCCAGGGGCGAGGCGGGGCGGCGTGAGGTCCAGCCCGGCAAGGCCGCCAGAAAGTCGGCGCGCACCTGGGGCGGTAACTCCGGCCCGGCCCAGGCGACGGCGCGGTCCAGGCGCCAGTGCAGCGGCACCTGCAGCGGGCCTGGGCCGGCCCAGGCCAGAGCCTGCGCCCCGCGGGGCAGCGCCGACCAGTCCGGGGTGCTGGGGTACACCGTGGCCCCCAGCGCCCGTCCCAGCAGCGCCGCGCCCGTGCCCCAGCCCAGCACGGGCACCCCCGCGCGCAGGGCCCCCGACACCAGCCCCAGCTGGGCCCAGCGCTCTGGACGGCCCTGCACGTCGGCCACTGGCAGGCCGTCGTGGGGAAGCAGCAGCGCGGCGGCCGTGGTCAGGGCCGCTGGGGCAGCGGGCGCTGTGCCCGGCCACCCCGGCAGGGGAGACAGGGTGAGCAGGGGGGCGTCAGGTGAGGGCTGGGTCATCGGGGACCTTGTGGGGGAGAGGCGGACGGTGGGGTAGCCCAGGAGACGCGGCGCGCTGTGTCAGGCGGCGGGCGTTTACAGACTGAAAAGAAATTGGGGAACCGGTGTTCGTGACTGGCCCCCGCGCCACGCTTGGCGCAGCGGCGCCCTTCTGCCCGTATTAATAGCGCAGCGGCGGCCCACCAGGAAGTCGGCCGCCGCTGCGCTGCCGCGCCTCAGTTCAGGGTCTTGACGTAGCTGTACAGGTTGGCGATGTCCGAAGCGGTCAGCTGGTCCTCGCTGAAGCGGGGCATGGCGGCCGAGAGCACGCGCTCCGGGGTCTTGCCTTCGCGCAGGGTGGCCGTGAACTGCTCCAGGCTCCAGTCCTTGACCTTGGCCAGCGAGGGGCCCACCAGGCCCTGGCCCTGGGGGCCGTGGCAGCCCGCGCAGCCCTTGCTGGCATACAGGTCGGCGCCGGCGGTGTTGTCGCCCTGGGGTTCGGCGGCAGCGGCGCGGGTGGCGGGCGGCTCGCCGGTCTGCGCGGCCTCTTCCTGGGCCGGGGGGTTCTTGGCGGTCCCCTCAGTGCTGGCGGCCGGGTCATCGCCGGTGCGCAGGTCGCTGCTCTCGATCACCGCGCCGTTGGGGCCGGTCTGGGTGCCGCCGTCGTTGTCGTCGCGCACGTTCCCCAGGGCCCCGCCCGCGCCGGCCGGACCGGTCGCGGCTTCCTGGGGGCTGGGCGCTTCCTCGCTGCCCCGGGTGCCGATGTTCTGACCTTCCCCGGTGGCGCCCTTGGCCTCGGTGCCGCCGGCCTGCGCGCCGCCTTCCTTGGCCTCGCCTTCTTTGCTGTGGCTTTCTTCGTGGTGCGGCGTGGTCGCAATGCGGTACCCCGCGATAGAGCCGCCCAGCGTCAAGGCCAGCAGCAGCGTCATGGTGACGGCGAACGTGTTCTTCATGCCCCCGAGCCTACCACACGGTCAGGGGGCGTTTGCCCGTGCCAGTGCGCATTTCGTTGTCTTTTGCTGCGCCGCGCGGGCGGCGTGCCCGGCCCCGGCGCACCCAGACCCCCTAGACTCGGCGCATGCGCCTGGCCAGCCTGACCTGCAGCAACACCGACATTCTTCATGCCCTGGGGGCCACGGGGGCGCTGGTGGCGGTGGACAGCCACAGCGACGCGCCGGGCCTGGACCACGCCGCCCGCCTGGGCCCGGACCTGAACATTGACGTGCCCGCGCTGGTGGCCGCCCGCCCGGATCTGGTGCTGGCCAGCCTGAGCGTGCCCGGCATGGAGCGGGTGGTGGCCGAGGTGGAGGCGGCGGGCCTGAACATGGCCGTGCTGGACCCCACCACCCTGGACCAGACCCTGGAGAGCATCAGGCAGGTGGGGGCCCTGATTGGCCGCGCGCCGCAGGGCGAGGCCCTGGCCCAGGCCCTGGACGCCGACCTGACGGCGCTGCACCGCGAGACCGAACGCCCGGTGCGCGTGGTGGTGGAGTGGTGGCCCCGGCCCATCATCGCCGCCACCCGCGAGTCGTGGGTGACCGAACTGCTGGCCCGGCTGGGGGCGGTGAACGCCCTGGGTGACCTGGACGGCCGCAGCCGCCCCCTGACGCTGGAGCAGGTGCGCGAGGCCCGCCCCGACCTGATCGTGTGTTCGTGGTGCGGCGTGAAAAAACTGCGCCCCGAGGTGATCGAAGCGCGCGGCCTGGGCGCGGCGGTGGTGGCGATTCCCGAAAGTGGCCTGGGCCGCCCGGGGCCCCGCTTGATTGAGGGGGCGCGGCAACTGCGCGCGGCGATAGATGGGCTGGGTGTGGGGGGTGGGACGTAGGAAAAGAGAGGGTGCGGTTGGCAGGCGGCGGGGCGCGGGGAGGCGGTACGACGGAACTTCAGGTGCGCTGATGGCACGGCGGGAAGCGGACCCGGGAAAATCCAGGGCTGGGGCGGTGGAGAAGCGTCCCTGCGCTCGTCGTGGTCGGCACTGGAAGCAGGGGAAGCCTGAATCAGCCTCGCTTCCGAACCGTGTTCAGGTGAGGCGAGCAGGCCATAAGGGAAACGTCGTGTAGGCCGCTGACCCTATTCACCCCCCACCAGCGGCTCACCTGAAGTTCCGCCTTACCTCTGCCCCGCACCCCGCCGCCCGCCACCCGCGCCCCCTCTTTTTCCACGCCCTACACCCCCCTGTCCAGCACCGCCCGCAGCCCCGCCAAACAGTCGGCGCGGTACTGGGCGAGGTCCGGCGCGGGGTCGGCCAGGAAGCGCACGCTCAGGCCCTCCACGATGGCGCGCAGCAAGCGAGCGCGGGCCTCGGCGCCGTGCTCGCCGGCCAGCCGCGCCAGTTCCAGATCGGCGGCCAGCGATTCGCGCAGGGCGGCGCGCTGCACGGCCATCAGTTCGGGGTCGCGGGTGGCGGCGGCCAGAAAGTCCAGCGACACGGTGTAAAAGCGCCGGGTGTTCTCAATACCGTAAAACTGGTTGTCCACGTAGGCGCGCAGCTTGGCTTCCGGGGTCTGGGCCTGGCGCACGGCGCGGCGGGTGGCCACGGCGATGGTGCGCGAAAAGCGGCGCATGACGGCCGCCAGCAGCCCCGCGCGGCTGCCGAAGTGGTACACCAGCGTGCCCCGGCTGACCCCGGCGTGCGCGGCGATGTCGGCCAGCGTCACCCCGGCGTAACCGCGCTCGTAGATCGCCAGATACGCCGCGCGTTCCAGGGCGGCGCGGCGCAGGCGGTCCTGAATGGGGTTGACCTTTCGCGCCATAGGCGCCCAGCATCCCGGCTGCCGGGGGGGCGCGTCAACTGCGCGCCCGGCGCGCTGTCACCGGTGTCCCAGCGCCAGCAGGCCCACCACCGCCGTGACCAGCAGCGCCGCCAGTCCCATGCCCAGCGAGGCCGCCGCGCCCGTCTGCTCGCCTTCCTCACGCGCCCGCGCGGTCCCGATGCCGTGGGCCACCGCGCCAATGGCCAGCCCACGCGCCAGTGGATGACGCACGCCCAGCCGGGTCAGCACCGGGGGCAGCAGCAGCGCGCCCAGCAGCCCCGACAGCACCGCCAGAGTGGCCGCCAGCGCGGGCGGCGCGTGCGTCAGCGGGGCCAGTTGCAGCGCCACCGGACTGGTGGCCGGGGCAGTTTGCAGGGCGCGGGTGGCGTCGGGGGACAGGTGCAGGGCCCGCGCCAGCAGGGCGTTGACGGCCAGCGCCACTCCGGTGCCTGCGGCCCCGCCCAGCACCAGCGCCCGCCACTGCCGGGCCAGCAGCGCCCGGTGCCGGTACAGGGGAACGGCCAGCGCCACCACCGCCGGGGCCAGCAGGCTGGTGAGGGGGCGGGCGGCCTCTGCGTAGCTGCTGTACGGGGTGCCGGACAGCAGCAGCGCCCCGGCCACCGCCAGGGTGGCGATCAGGGTGGGATTGGCCAGCGGCGTCCGCTTGCGCGCCTGCGCCCACACGCC
Source organism: Deinococcus multiflagellatus (assembly GCF_020166415.1). Classification (NCBI taxonomy): domain Bacteria; kingdom Thermotogati; phylum Deinococcota; class Deinococci; order Deinococcales; family Deinococcaceae; genus Deinococcus; species Deinococcus multiflagellatus. The sequence continues at coordinate 30,032 of NZ_JAIQXV010000011.1, read as the reverse complement.
CAGTGCAAAGGCCAGCAGGGTCAGGGCCAGCCACCCCACCGCGTTACGCCCCGGGGCGCAGCAGCCGTCCGGCCAGCAGGCCGGCCGCGCCCGCGCCCAGCAGCAGCGCCGCCGTCAGGGTCAGCAGCCACAGGCCCCAGGCGGCCCCGGCACCCAGAAACTGCACCGCGCCGGCGGTGGCGGGCACAAACAGCAGGCCCAGCACCCCCAGCAGGCCATCGGCGGCGGGCTCGATCCAGGCCAGCTTCACCACACCCAGGCCCAGGGCCGCCCACAGCAGCGCCAGCCCCACCACAGCGCCCGGCAGGGGCCACTGCAGCGCGCCCACCAGGGCCTGTCCGGCCGCCGCAAAGCCCAGCAGCACGCCCAGGCCCAGCACAAAACGCACGGCGGGCGGCAGGGGCGGGGCGCTCATCTCAGGCGCTGGCCTGCCCACTCAGGCGCGCGAGCATGCCGCGCACCACCTGTTTGGCGTGGCGGGCCACCTGGGGCATGAATTCGCGGTAATCCACCTCGGCGCTCTGGTCGGCGGTGTCGCTGACTGAACGGATCACCACGAACGGCACCTCGGCCTTGGCGCACACCTGGGCCACGGCGGCGCCTTCCATCTCGGCGCAGGCGGCGCCAAAGGCGGTCCACAGGCGCTGCACGTCCTCGCGCGCGGCAATGAACTGGTCGCCGCTGGCCACGCGGCCTTCCATGACCTGCACGCCCGGCACCTCGGCCGCCGCTTCCACGGCCACCGCGCGCAGAATGGGGTCGGCGGCCCAGCTGGGGCTCTCGCCCGGCACCGTGCCCAGCGGGTAATTCAGGGCGGTGACGTCCACGTCGTGCTGCACGCAGTCGGTGCTCACCACGATGTCGCCCACGCGCAGGTCCGGGTGCAGCGCGCCCGCCACGCCGGTAAAGATCACCCGGGTGGCGCCCTGCCCCAGCAGGTAGGTGGTGGTCATGGCCGCGTTCACCTTGCCGATCCCGCCGCGCGTGAGCAGCACCGGCACCCCCTCCAGCGCGCCCCGGTGCAGGGTCACGCCCGGAAAGGTCAGGTCCTCACGCGCCTGCAGGTCCGCAAGCAAGACCTCGATTTCTTCGTCCATTGCGCCAATGATCGCCAGCATGGCGCCCAGCATAGCGGGGGCGGGGGGCGCGCGCAGGGCTCTCACGCGCGGGGGCGTATGCTCGGCGCTATGACGGACGCCCGCCGCCCAGAGGCCCCCAACCCGCGCGACACGCTGGACACGGCGGCCCTGCGCCACCCCGATTCCTTCAAGTGGACCCTGTACCCCGAAGACGTGATTCCGCTGTGGATCGCCGATATGGATTACCCGGTGGCCCCGCCCATCGTGGCGGCGTTGCAGGCCCGGCTGGCCCACGGCCTGGGCTACGCGCAGCTGCAGGGCGACCCGGCACTGAAAACGGCCCTGAGCGCCAAGCTGGCGGCGCAGGGCCTGGGTGGGCTGCCGCCCGAGGGCATCACTTTTCTGCCCGGCGTGGTGCCCGGCATCTACGCGGCCGTGCACGCCCTGACCAGCCCCGGCGAACTGGTGGTGACCATGACGCCGGTGTACCACCCCTTTCACCTCGCCATTACCGACCAGGGGCGGCGGGTGGCCGGCGTGCCCCTACGCGACACCGAAGGCGGCTACGAGATCAACTGGGCGGCGCTGGACGCGGCCTCGCGCGGCGCGCGGCTGCTGCTGCTGTGCCACCCCCACAACCCCACCGGGCGCGTGTGGACCGCCGACGAACTGCGCCGCCTGCGCGACCTTGCGCTGGCCCGCGACCTGTTCGTGATGAGCGACGAACTGCACGCCGACCTGCGCTTTACAGATGAACCCTTTGAAGCCTTTGCCGCCGATCCCCGCGTGCAGAGCCGCACCCTGACCCTGACCGGGCCCTGCAAGGCCTACAACACCGCCGGACTGGGCATTGGCGCCATGATCAGCCACAACGCCGGGCTGGTGGGGCGTGTGCGGGCGGCGGCGGGCGGCCTGATGGGCCACGAGAGTGCCCTGAGCGTGACCATGTGGCGCGCGGCCCTGCAGGAGGGCGGCCCCTGGCTACAGGAGACCCTGGCGTACCTGCGCGGCAACCGCGACCTGCTGCTGGCCTACGTGCGCGAGCACTGGCCCTGGGCGCGCGTGCATGCGCCCCAGGCCACCTACCTGGCGTGGCTGGACCTGCGCGCCCATCCCCGCGCCGGGGACATGCAGGCCTTCTTGCTGGAGGAAGCGAAGGTGGCGGTGCACGACGGCCCGGTCTTTGCCCACGAGGCCCACAAGCCGCAGTATCAGGGCTTTATCCGCCTGAATTTCGCCACCAGCCGCGAGCTGCTGCGCGAAGCGTTAGAGCGGATGACGAGGGCTTTTGAGCAAAGCAGTCAGTAGAGAGTGGGCAGTGGGAAGGTCCACTGCCCACTGCCTACTCCCCACTTCCCATTTCCTGCGTCAATTCCCGCAGCGCCTCAATCAGGGGGCGGAGCCGCTCGCGGCGCACCTTGAGGGCCGCGCGGTTCACGATCAGGCGGGCGGTGGAGTGAAACAGCACGTCCACCTCTTCGAGGTTGTTGGCGCGCAGGGTGCTGCCAGTCTGCACGAGGTCCACCACCGCGTCCGCTAGGCCCGTGAGGCAGGCCAGCTCAATGTTGCCGCTCAGCTTGACAATCTCGGCGGGGATGCCCTGGGCGTTCAGGTAGGCGCGGGCGGCGCGGGGGTACTTGGTGCCCACCCGGGCAATCTCGCCCGCCGCCCCCACCTCGCGGATCAGGGACAGGCGGCAGCCGGCAAAGTGCAGGTCCACGGGCTCGTACACCGCCCGGCCAGACTCGATCAGCACGTCCTTGCCCACAATGCCGGCGTCGGCCACGCCCAGGTCCACGTAGGTGGGCACGTCCTGGTTGCGCAGTTCCAGCACCGTCACGCCGGGGAACTCGTGGCGCAGGGCGCGGGATTTCTCGGGCACCGTGAGGGGCAGCCCCGCGCGGGCCAGCAGCGACACCGCCTCGTCCAGAATGCGGCCCTTGGGCAGGGCCAGGGTCAGGTGCCCCTGGCCGTGGGTGGGGGGCGGGGTCATGCGTCCACCGCCGTGAACTCGGCGCCGCCAGGGCCGCTGCCCACCATGCGCTGGATGCCGCGCGCTGCGCAGAAGGCCTGCAGTTGCGCGCGGTTCTCGGTCCAGGCCAGCTCGGCGTGCAGGCCCTGGGCGCGGGCGGCCTCGGCGGCCGGCAGGTCCAGGGCCAGCACCACCTCGGGCTCCGGGGGCAGCATGGGGGCCAGGGCGCGCATCAGGCGTTCCAGGCCCAGGGCAAACCCCGCGCCAGGCAGGGACCCGGCCCCGCCCCCCAGGGCGTAGCGCCCGCCGCCCAGCACCGGCTGGTTCAGGCCGGCGGCGTAGGCGCGGAAGGTCAGCCCGGTGTAGTAGTCGTAGCGGCGGCTGACCCCCAGGTCAAACAGGAGGGGCCCCGCGTACAGGCGGGCCACGGCGCGCAGGTGGGCCACCGCCTCGTGGGCCCGCTCGCCCTGCGCCAGGGCCTGTGCGGTGTCCAGCACCTCGGGGCCGCCGTACAGATCGGTCAGGGCGTGCAGGGTGCGCCGGGTGTCTGTGCCCAGGCCAAAGCGGTCGCACAGCAGGTCCACATCGGCGCCGCTTTTGCGGTCCACGGCGTCGTGCAGCGCGGCGCGGGCGGGGCCGTGCAGGCCGGCGTCTTCCAGCACCGCGTCCACGAAACCGGGGTAGCCCACCTCCAACTGCGCGCTGACCCCCACGGCGCCCAGGGCGGCGGCGGCCAGATGCAGCAGTTCGGCGTCGGCGGCGGGGGTCTCCACGCCAATCAGTTCCACGCCCAGCTGGTTGAATTCGCGCAGGCGGCCCAGTTCGCTGCTCAGGGCGCGCAGCCACAGCCGCCCGCTGTACTGCAGCCGCAGCGGAAAGGGCCCCTGCGGAAAGCGGGCGCGCACCAGCCGGCCCACGGCCGTGGTGAATTCACTGCGCAGCGCCAGCACCTGCCCGCCCGAATCAATCAGCTTGAAGGCCAGCGCGTCCTGGGGATGCTGCGGGCTGGCGTATTCCAGGGCCGGGACCTCCACGCCCCGGTAGCCCCAGCGGCCAAAACACGCCGACAGCTGGGCACGAATCGCCTCGCGCTGGGCCCATTCCGGGGGCAGCACGTCGCGTGTGCCCTCGGGAATAGACGCCGACAGGCGCGCGGGGTCAGGAGCAAAAGCGGCACTCACGCCGGGCATTGTAGGGCGGGGGAGGAGAGGGGGGAGGGTTGATGGTTGATGGTAGACCGGTGATGGAGGTGGAGCGGGCGCCGAGTTGCCGGGAGAGAAGTGCAGGTGCAGGCGCCTTAGCGCCTTCCTGACCCCAATGGCCTCTCCACGCCCTTCCCCTCCCTCCACCATCAACCATTCCCCATCCACCCCCTATACTGCCCCCCGTATGCGCGCCATCGCCCTTGCCCTGCTGGGCGCCCTCACGCTCTCCCTGGCCAGTTGCGCCCGCACGACCGACACCTTCAAGCCCCGCATCAGCGTGACGGCGGGCGAGGGCGGCGTGGGGCGCAGCCCCAGTTTTCTGATTCAGGGCTACGCGCTTGACGACGTGGGGGTCACGCAGATCACGGTGGACGGCAAGCCCATTCCCATCCAGCCGGGCAGCCACAAGATCGCGCGCTTTCAGTTTCAGGCGGTGCTGAGCACGCCCACAGGCAAGTACACCATCGCCGCGCGGGACGCGGCGGGCAACGAGTCCAGCCTGGTGCTGCCCGTGAGCGTGGACCCGACCCGGCCCGCCATCAAGGTCACGCGCTTTGAGCGCAGCGGCAACGTGATCCGGGTCTCTGGGGTGGCCACCGACAACGTGCGCGTGGCGCAGGTCACCGTGGACGGCAACCGCCTGAACATCACCCCGGGCCCCCGCGTGGAGTTCTACGCCGAAACCACTGGCATCTGGGCCGACATCCTGGTGACCGACACAGCGGGCAATCGCACGGCCCTGCGGGCGCGCTGAGGGCTGTGGGGGCAGGGCCCCAAATGCCCCCGCGCCATGCTCTAGGCTGGGGCCCATGGACCTCACCAGCGTGATTCTGTCGGCCTCGTATCTGGGGCTGCTGGCCATCGTATTTGCGGAAACGGGGCTGCTGGTGGGGTTTTTTCTGCCGGGCGACAGCCTGCTGATCGCCGCCGGGCTGCTGGCCGCCAGCGGCAAGCTGAGCCTGGGCGGGGTGATGGCGGCCGTGGTGGTGGGCGCCATTGCCGGGTGCGTGGCGGGATACGCCATCGGGCGGCGCTTTGGGCCCGCCGTGTTCGCCCGCCCGGATGCCCGGCTGTTCCGCCCCGAATACGTGACCCAGGCCGAGCAGTTTTTTGCCCGCTACGGCGCCCTGGCGGTGATCAGTGCGCGCTTTGTGCCCGTGGTGCGCACGCTGGTGCCCACCCTGGCCGGGGTCAGTCGCATGCCCTTTGGGCGCTTTACCGTGTACAACGTGGCCGGCGCGCTGCTGTGGGGCGTGGGCGTGCCGGCCCTGGCCTACTGGCTGGGCGCGCTGGTGCCGCACCTGGACCGTTACATCCTGCTGATTGTGGGCGCCGCGCTGGTGCTGAGCGTGGTGCCGGTGGCCCTGAAACTGCTCGCCAGCCGGCGCACCCCCCCAAGCGCGTTCTGAAGCACCTTCGCCCGCCGCAGGCTGCTCTAGCCTGCGCCAGATGCCGCGCCCGCCCCAGCCCTTCGCTGTTCCAGACCACCTGCCCGAGGTCACGCGCCGGCTGGTGGCCGAATACCTGCCCGGCGCTGAGCCGGGGCCGCGCACCCGCCCCGGCGCGCTGCTGGACGCGCTCATCCGGACCATCCTGGGCCAGCAGAACACCCGGGACGCCGCCGACCGGCAGTTCCGCGCCCTGAAAGCCGCCTACCCGCGCTGGGAGGCCGCGCTGCTGGACGGCCCGGACGGTCTGGAGGCCACCCTGAAGGCAGCGGGCGGCGGTCTGCACCGCGCCAAGGCGGCGCATCTGTATGGCCTGCTGAGCGCCCTGGCCGAGCAGGCCGGCGACGAGGACCACCCCCTGGGCCTGGAGGGGCTGGCCGCCCTGGACGACGAGGACACCCGCGCCGCGCTGGAGGGACTGCCCGGGGTGGGGCGCCACACGGCCAACCTGACGCTGCTTTTTGACCTGCACCGCGCCGCCATGCCGGTCGAAGGCCATCTGGACCGGCTGGCCCGGCGCCTGGGCTGGGTGCCCGACGGCTGGACCCCCGCCCGGGTCGCGCGCTGGTACGACGCCGTAACCCAGCGCACCCACGGGGCCCGCTGGGCGCTGCATGTGGCGGGCGTGCGCCACGGCCGCGCCACCTGCACCCCGCGCCACCCGCGCTGTGGCCGCTGCGTGCTGGCCGACCTGTGCCCCTCGGCCGCTATCCTCGGGGCATGACGGTGAGTTCTGAACATCGGCCCTCGCTGGCCCGGGAACAGGCGGTGGCCGAGGGGCTGGCGCGCGAGGCCGGCGCCCTGCTGCGCACGCACCTGCGCGCCGGCTTCACGGTGGAGCACAAGACCAGCCCCGACGATCCCGTGACCGCCGCCGACCGCGAGGCCTCGGTGCTGATTCTGCGCGGGCTGGCGCAGTCGTTTCCGGGCGACGGCCTGCTCTCTGAAGAAGAGGCCGACAGCCCCGCCCGGCTGGCCCGTGAGCGGGTGTGGATCGTGGACCCCATTGACGGCACCCGGGAATTCGCGTCTGGCAGCCCCGACTACTGCGTGAGCATTGGGCTGGCGGTGGGCGGCGAGCCGGTGCTGGGCGTGGTGTACGCCCCGGCCACCGACGAACTGTTCAGCGGGGTGGTGGGCGAGGGCGTGACCCTGAACGGGGAAGCCGTGCCCCCGCCCGCCCCAGGCCCAGACTGGCGGGTGGCCGTCTCTGACAGTGAATATGGCCGCGAACTGCACGCCGTGCCGCTGCCCGGCATGGCGCCCAGCGGCAGCATCGCCCTGAAGCTGGCCCGTATCGCGGCGGCGCAGGCCGACGCCACCTTTTCCATGTCGCCGCGCAGCGAGTGGGATCTGGCGGCCGGGCACGCCCTGCTGCGCGCCGCTGGGGGCGAACTGCGCCGCCGCGATGGCCGCCCCATTGCCTACAACCAGCCGCGCCCGCACCTTGAACAGGGCCTGATCGCCGGGCACCCGGCGGCGCTGGCGTGGCTGGACGCCGCCCTGGCCGAACACCGCGTGCCGCTGGCCCACCTGGGCCTGACCCCGGCCGACCCCGCGTGGGCGGTGCTGCCGCCCGAGGATCAGGCAGCGCTTTCGGCGCACCCGGGCGTAAGCGTGCGCCACGCGGGCGGGCGGCCCCTGGCCCTGCTGGTGGTGGACCCCCAGACCCGGCAGGTGCAGCGCGCCGAGGGCGACGCCTTTCACCTGGAGCGCCTGACCCGCGACGTGACCCGGGCGCTGGGGCCCCTGCAGGCCGGCGGGGCTGGCGCCGGCGCAGGTGACGCTGGGGCATGATTCAGCCGCCTCCCCAACGGATTCGCGTGACCCTGAAGCCGGTGCTGGACTTCACGGCGGCCGAGTGGCGCACCCTGCACACTTTTTTTCGCAGCCGCGAACTGGCCGATTGGAACGACGCCCGCCCCATTCGCATGCCGGGCTGGTTGTTCCGCCGCGTCATGCGGGAAGAGGAGCGCACCGGCGAGCGCGCGGGTTTTGGCGTGCTGGACGAGCGCGGCCAGCTGATCGGGAGCGCCGAACTGTACGACCTGCGCCCGCCGCCCCCCCTGACCCCCACGGCCGCCACCCTGGGCGTAATGATCGGCCGGCCCGAACTGTGGGGCCAGGGCTACGGCCGCGCAGCGGTGGGCGCGCTGCTGACCTGGGCCTTTCAGGAACGAGACGCGCCCCTGAGCCGCGTGCGCCTGACCACCTTTGCCCACAATCGCCGCGCGCAGCGGGCCTTTGCAGCCTGTGGCTTCCGTGAGGTGGGCCGCACCGCCCGCGCCGGCCGCACCGACGTGCATATGGAACTCACGCGCGCGCAGTGGCTGGCCGCCCAGGAGGCCAGCGCCCAAAACGCGGCAGAATAGACCCCATGCGCGTTCTTGTTCCCGATGTGCCGGAATTCCGTGCCCTGGCCGCCCACGACGAGGGCAGCGTGCCCGGGGTCACCTTCGGTTTTTACAGCCGCACAGAGGTGCCGGATGGGCCCGCCGACGGCGTGGTGCTGTGGCTGGTGGGCCCGGACCAGCGCCGGCAGCTACTGGGCACCCCGGGCCTGAACTGGGTCCTGACCCTCACGGCGGGCATTGAGCATGTGCAGGGCCACCTGCCCGAGGGGGCCACGCTGTACAACGCCAGCCGCCTGCATGACCGCGCGGTGGCCGCGCATGTGCTGGCCGGCATGCTGGCGGCCTCGCGCGGGCTGCACCTGTTCCGCGACGCCCAGGCGCGGCACCAGTGGGCCTCGCCCGCGCTGCCGCAGACCGCCCGCCTGAGCACCCTGGAGGGGCAGCAGGTGGTGCTGTGGGGCCACGGGCACATTGGGCGGCAACTGGAGGCCCTGCTCTCGCCGCACGGCGCGCAGGTGAGCGGCATTCGCAGCGGCACCTCGGCCACCGAGCGCGCCGAACTGCTGGCGGCGGCCGACTGGGTGGTGGTGCTGCTGCCGGGCACCGAGGAGACACGCGGGATCGTGAACGCGCAGACCCTGGCCGCCCTGAAGCCCGGCGCGTGGCTGTGCAACGTGGGCCGGGGGCCCCTGATCGTGACCGACGATCTGGTGGGCGCCCTGCAGAGCGGGCACCTGGGCGGCGCCGTGCTGGACGTGACCGACCCCGAACCCCTGCCCGCCGATCATGTGCTCTGGACCCTCCCCAACGTGATCCTGACCCCGCACATCGCCAGCACCACGGCCGATCTGGTGGCGCGCGGCGCCGAACTGGCGCGCAATTTCCTGATTGATCTGCAGCAGGGTGTGGAGCCCGAAGGGCGGGTTGAGGTGGGGGGACTGTACTGATGCGAACCGTTCTACGCCTCCCGCTCCTGCTCTGCCTGAGCACCCTCACCGCCTTTCCCAGCCAGGCTACCCCCTCCTCACCGCAGGCCAGGGCCGCCGCGCTCGGCGTTCAGACAGGCCAGACCTGGCGCGTCCAGTGGACGACTAGCAAAGCCAGTGCAGTCACCGTGCGCGTCCCGCCCTTCACGACCGGGGACGAGCGCATGCAATTTTTCGAGTGGAGCGCCACCCTGAAAAAGAAGAACGCCGTGACCTTCGAGGGACGTCTCGGAAGCGTGTTCTTCAGCACTCAGACCGCAGGCCGCAGCGAGGACCTGCTGTACGACGTCAACACCTTGATCGTCACCTTCGTTCCCTTCAGTGGTGCCGAACCGTTCGCATGTTACTTGCGGGTGACAGAGAAGATCCTGCCTGGACAGACCCGCACCGGCGTGACCAGCCAGAACCGCCCGGAGCAGATCGCAACGGCCCAGCTGGAAGGCGAGCCCGGTCAGCTGAAGACCTGCAACGTCACGCGCCTGAAAGGATAAGGATTTCGGCTGGATTGGAGCTGCGGTGAATCCCGACCGGGTTCGTAGAGCTGCGCCAGCAGGGGGAGCAGGAGACAAGGTGATGGAGAGGGGTGAAAGCACCGAAGGGGGCAAAGGGGGTTATCCGGAATCTGTCTGATCCGGAGTCCACCTGTTCCGCCAACATATCGAAAAAGAGCCACTGTGTCGGCGCCACGCCCGACAGCCCGTGCTCCTCTTGCTCGCTTTGCGAAGCAGCTCTGTGAGTCCGTTCGTATGATCTGGAAAGCCGATCAGCTCAGGTTGACGGCAAGCCGCTTTCTTGGCACGGGCCTCAGCGGGGGCAGCTCGCGCACATGGTCTTCAATCAGGCCGCCGCCCAGCAGGCGGGGCCCGTCGTACAGCACCGCGCTCTGGCCGGGCGCCACGGCAAACTGCGGCTCGGCGAAGGCCAGCTCAAAGCCGTGTTCGTCGGCGTGCACCACGCGGGCCTTGACCGGCGCGGTGCGGTAGCGCACCTGCACGTCCAGCTCGGTCGGTAGGGCAGACAGGTCCAGCAGGTAGTTGGCACTGCCAGCCCGCAGCCCGGTCCACAGGCAGTCCTCGTAATTGCCCACCCAGACGGTATTGGTGGCCGTGTCCAAGTGAACCACGTGGCGCACCCGGTGGCTCTGGTACAGGCCCAGGCCCTTCTTCTGGCCCAGGGTGTAAAACTGCGTGCCCAGGTGCTCGCCCACCACCTCGCCCGTGGCGATCTCGCGGATGAAGCCGCTGGCCTGCGGCAGGTGCTCGGCCACAAAGTCCTGCACCTTGCCCGGCACGAAGCAGATGTTCTGGCTTTCGGGCTTGCGGGCGGTCAGCAGGCCGCGCGCCTCGGCAATGGCGCGCACCTGCGGCTTTTCCAGTTCGCCCACCGGAAACAGGATGTAGGGCAGGGCCTCGCGCGGGGTGCCCCACAGGAAATAGGTCTGGTCCTTGCGGGGGTCGTCGCCCCGGTGAAACTGCACCTCGCCCGCCGCCGTTTCCACGCGCTTGACGTAATGCCCGGTGGCCACGTAGCGGCAGCCCAGCATCTTGGCCTTTTTCACCAGTTCGTCGAACTTAACCTTGGTGTTGCAGTTCACGCAGGGGTTCGGCGTGCGGCCCCGCGCGTATTCATCCAGAAACGGGCCCACGATGTGCCGCTGAAACTGCTCGCGGTAGTCCAGCAGGTAAAAGGGCACGCCCACCTGCTCGGCCACCCGTCGGGCCTCGTAGGCAGCGTCGGGCGAGCAGCAGGTGTCGAAGGTGTCCACGCGCTTGTCGTCGGGCCAGAAGCGCATCATGGCGCCCACCACCTGATAGCCCTGATCCTTGAGCAGCGCGGCCGTCACGCTGCTGTCCACCCCGCCGGACATGGCGCACAGCACACGTTCCCCGCTGCCGGCAGCAGGGGCGGGGACGGGCGGGGACAGGGGCACAGGCGCGCTCATACAGCCGGGCAGCTTAACAGAGTGGGCTGTGCGCGGCGGTGAGGCGCGCGGCAATTGCGCAGTAGGCTTGGATGGATGCGTCTGCCCGTTCTTCCGGCTCTGCTGCTGGCCTCGGCCGCTCTGGGGGCGCCTCTAAGCGCCTATGGCAATGCCCGCTTCAACTACTGGGTTGACATTCCACAGGGCCTCATTGCCCAGCGCCCACCCGACAACGGCGACGGTCAGAGCTGGCAAAGTGCCGATGGTCAGGTCAAGCTGAGCGTGTGGGGCAGCCACGCGCCCGGGGTGCTGGAGCAGGCGAGTCCTGGCGCCTGGATGGCCTGGACCGCCCGGTTCTGGGCCGAGAGCGGCGCCCGGGTGACCTACCGCCGCCTGCTGCCGTCCGGGTTTGTGCTCAGCGGCTTCCAGGCCGATGGCCGCATCTTCTACGAGAAGGTCCTGGTGCGCGGCGGCGATGAAGCGGGCGTGCTCACCGTGTATCCGGTGGCCCGGCGGGCGGTCTGGGACCGCATGACGGCCCAGGTGGCCGGCAGCCTGCGCTGGGGGCAGCGGTAGGCGCCCAGCGCAGGGCCCCACCTGGGGGCAGCCCCGCGTCAGGGGGCCTGGGGCGGCAGCGGCGCCGGGGTCAGGTCCTGCACCTCGTCGATCCGCACCTCGCGGGGGCGCCAGAGCAGGTTGATCTCCAAGGCCTGTTCCTCGCCGCCGTGCAGGGTGACGTCAACCGGCGCTGGCAGTGCCTGGCCCACCAGCAGGGCTTCGGCGTCGGGGCACAGGCGCAGGGTATAGGTCCCGGGCAGCAGTCCCACAAAGCGGAATGACCCGTCGGGGTTAGGGCTCACGGTGACGGGCGACTGCCCTGGTGCCGTCAGCTCAAAGCTGAGCCGGGTCAGGGCCGGAACCTCGTCAGCCAGGGCCTCGCGCACCCCGGGTTCACTGGACCGTTCGGGCAGCTGCACCTGAATGCGGCCGCTCAGGGTGGCGGTCTGTAGCCCACGCACCTCCAGCCGCCTTGTTTCCTGGGCCCGCAGGTCCAGCAGCAGCGGCAGGGTCGGTTCCAGCTGCGTGCCTGGGGGCAGTGTGCCGCCCAGCAGGCTCAGGGCCACGGTGCCGGCCGGCAGGGCCTCGAACACAAAGCGGCCCTGGGCATCGGTCTCGGCCGCCAGGTCGCCTGCGCGCAGCAGCAGCCCCGGCGCGCCTGCGCCGCCCGGCAGCAGAATGCGGCCCTCAAGGCGGGCCAGGTCGGTGCGCCGCTGCACTGGCAGGTCCAGGGCCAGATTCACCGACGCCCGCACCTCCGCACGCCAGCGGGTGTCCTGGCGCGACACCTTGGCACTGAGCGTGGATGTGGCGCGGTCCGGGGGCGTGTGGGTGGCGCTCAGCTCGGCGCTGAATTGCCCGGCCATCAGGTTGGTGCTGGCCACACTGACGCTGTAGGCGCTTTGCGCGCTGGCCCGGTAATCGGCGCGCAGCCCACCCGAGAGTGTGGTTTGCCCGCTGCGCAGGTCGTGGCTCACCCCCACCGTGGGCAGCAGTTGCAAACTGCCCTGCCGGCGCGTGGCGCTGAGCTGGTAGGCCAGTTGTGCTCCGGCACTGGCACTGGGCGCCGTCCAGGTGATCTGGTGGCGCAGCGGCGTGTCCTGCCAGGTGTGGCCCAGGGCGCCGGAAACGCTCTGGGTGGTGGGGGTAGACAGGTAATTCAGGTCCACCTGCCCAAAGGCGCGCCGCACCGAGGCCGATGCGCTCAGGCGCGGGGTCAACACCTCGCCGCCCTGCGCCCCCACCTGCAGGCCCAGTGTGAGGGCCGGGCTGGGGCGCAGGGTCAGGCTGGCCGCCACCGAGCGGGTGGGGGTCGCCGCGCCCTTCCAGCCTGCGGTGGCCCCCGCATACTGCAGGTTCAGGTCGGCTGCCGGTGTCTGGTAGCTGCCCTGCGCCTGGGCCGCAGCGGTGCCGGTGGTCAGGTTCAGGGCCACCGCCCCCGTGACCCCCGCAGTGCCGGGCCCCAGTGGGCCGCGCAGCTCTCCGCCCAGGCCAGCTGTCACCGCGCTGCCGGTGCGGTCCAGGTTCAGCCCCAGCTGCCCCTGGGGGCCCTGAAAGGTCAGGGTGCCGCCCACGCTGGGCTGCGCCTGCCGCTGCCCCGCATAGGCCCCCACGGTCAGGGGGCCCAGGCGCCGCGTGCCGGCGATCCCCAGCATCTCGCCCGCAAACAGGGGATTGGCCTGGGGGGTCAGCTGCCCGGCGCTCCAGGACAGATCGGGGCGGCGGTAGGCCACCCGGAAAGCAGTGCGGCTGGCCAGCAGGTCCAGGATGCCCGGGTCGCCCTGAACCGGCGCGCCCTGCCCACTGACCGTGAAGTCCAGCTGCCCGGGCGCGCTGGTCCCGGTGCCCAGGGTCACCCGGAGGGGAAAGACGTGGTACAGCTCCTCCACGGACGGCTGGCGCCGCACCCGGTCGGTGGCGACCCGGCTGGTGGCGCCCGGGCCCTGCCCCTGCACCTGCAGCGTGACCTGCAGCCGTCGCGCGCGCCCACTGAGGGGCACCTGCACCTGTGCCTGTACCTCGGCGGCCTCGCCCGGGGCGAGGCGCAGGCTGCTGCGGCTCAGGGTGACCTGTACACCCTCGCCCTGCGCTGACAGGCGCAACACCTGCGGCACGTTGCCGCTGTTGGTCACCCGCCACGTCACGTCGTAGCTGGAACTGGCGCTGGCATCTGGGGCGCTGAGCACCGTGACTTCCAGCCGGGGCTGGGCAGGGACGTTCAGCCGCACCGCCGCCGAGCCCTGCAGCGTGGCGACCTGGAGGTTCAGCTCGCCGGCCGGCAGCTGTGCGGGCGGCAACAGGGTCAGCAACTCCACGCGGCGCTCACCGGGCGCCAGCGCATAGTCCAGGTCGCCGGCCAGCAGCGACCATCCAGGGGGCAGGTCCAGGCGCAGGGTGCCGCGTTCGACCTCAGCCGAGGGATTGTCCAGTGTCAGCGCAAAGGTCAGCGGCGTGCGCGCCTCGGCGGTCAGCGGGGCTGGTGGGGGCGTCACGGTGACCGCCTGGGCCCCCACACCCAGCAGCAACCCCAGCAGCACCAGCGCGCGCCCGGTCATTCAGTTCACCGTGAAGGCGTACCGCGCGCCCACCAGTTCTGCGTTCTTGTCGTCGGCCAGCACCAGAATCTGGTACTTACCAGCGGGCAGACCCGTGATGGCATAGGTTTCGAGCACACTCATGCCGGGGTACACGCGGCGGGGGCGGCCCGCGATCTTCTGCACCAGTTTGCCGCTGGCGTCGTAGATCTCGGCCCGGGTGGTGGGCACGGCCAGGCGCGTGCCTGTATTGCTCAGGGTGACATTCAGCTGCATGCCGCTCCCCGAGCGGCCCAGCTGGGGGTCCTGGAACTTCAGCTGGCTCTGGCCACCGGGCACCTGCACGACCACCTGCACGGCATACCGGGTGACCTGCTGCAGGCTCAGGCTGTTGGGCCGGGTGGGGGCCGCTGCGCCACTGCCGGTCACCGGGGTCACGAACACCACACCCCAGTGGCTGCCTGGGGCGGCATTCCGGGGCACCTGAATGCGGTAGGGCACGGTCACCTTGCCCTTTGCGGGCACCGTGACCAGCGTGCTGGAAAATTTGATCCAGTCCGTGTTGCTGCGCTCCAGGGCGCCGGGTTTCAGGTAAGCCGTGCCCGCCTTGGCGTCCGACCGCACGTCGCCCAGCGAGAGCTGGGTCTGCACCGGGGCGGCGCCCGTATTGCTCAGGGTCAGTGAGCCCTCCAGCGTGGTGTTGGGGCTGGCGGTGTGCTCGACCACCAGGGGGCTGGTGACCTGCACCTGCGCCCGGGCGGCGCCCAGGCTGATTAAGGTGGCCAGAACAGCAAGCTTCTTCATGCCAGAACCTCAAGAAAACCGGGGAAAGTGCCGGTGGCCCCTTTCCCCGCTGGTGGGTGTGTGTTGCGCTTACAGGCCGGTGCCGATGGTGTAGGTCAGCGTGCCCGTAAAGTTCTCGAAGCCGCGCGTGGCGGTCACCGAGTAGGCCACGTTGGCGGTGCCGCCGGTCGTGAACTGGGCAATGCCCGTGATCAGGTTCTGGGCCGCGAAGTTGTTGCCGCTGAAGTTCACCGCGGCGCCCGTGCCGCCGTTGCCTGCAGCGGCTGTGCCCACCGTGGGCGTCAGGCTGATGGTCATGCCAGCGGGCAGGCTGGTGAGGCCGCCGGCCAGCGCCAGCGACACGGTGATCGAGCGGTCGCCATCGGCAGTGTTGTCCTGGGTTTCGTAAGCCACGCTGGCACTGCCGGCGGCCTGCGCGGTCGTGCCGAACTCAGCGTTCACAAAGTCCACCGAGAGGTTGCCCGTCACACTCAGGGTATCGGTGCCGCTGTTGGTGGCGGTCACGGTGGTGGACTGGGTGGCGGCAGTTGCCGCTGCCAGAACAGGAGTGGTGGAGCACAGAGCCAGAGCCGCCAGAATCACATTGATCTTGTTCATGATGATCTCCCTTTCTTACAGACAAGGGCGTTTCGTGGCCTGTCCACGAATTGCGCGCCGAGTCGGTCGCACCACTTGCTCCCTCTGCCCGAGGTGCCCGGATTACAGGACAGAGATCAACGCACCTCTTCGCCTGAGTCATCTCGAAACGAAGTGCACGAAAGATGCCGCCTGGGCGCTCACAACCCTCTGACATGAGACAGATTGGGCAAGAATGAACACATGGGGGAACTCGGGCGCTGTGGTGGTGCAAGAGGTAGGGGCGGCTGCCAGCGTTCGGTAAAATCTTTTGAGCAAAAAACCGCTCTGAATGGGAGAATTGGTGAACGGGCCTCTCGGCCTTCGCCCTTATCCCGCTTTTCTCTTCTGTTGCCAGACCTCTTTCATGAAGGGGCTGACGCTCTGACAGAGGCTTTGTCAGGGCCGGATCAGGGGAGAGCCGGACCCCAGCTGCACCTAGTGCGCCGCCCACCTGTCGTGGAGCTCGGTCAGGCGTGAAGTACAGGGGCGGCAGGTCGCCAGCTGCACCCAGTGCGCCGCCCACCTGTCGTGGAGGTGCCGGCCACCCGGGCGTTGTTCAAAGGCGCATCAAAGGTGCAGGCAAGAAAGACGGCGGCTTCTTCGCCGCCGGTCACGTTCTCCCTGTTCCCGCTCTACCCGTCCTGTCTTGGCCGCCAGCCGGGGGGGCGCAGCAGATAGTTGAGGCGGTCGCGCCAGGTGCGGGCCCCTTTCACATCGCGCCACAGGGCCGCGAATTCGTGAAAGGCCACGCGGACCGGGTGGTAGGTGTTGATGTTGTGCACCAGCCCGTAGCGCACCCGCTCGGTTTCGGCCTGAAAGGTGCCCAGCAGCCGGTCCCAGATGATCAGAATGCCCGCGTAGTTCTTGTCCAGGTACACGTCGTTGCTGCCGTGGTGGGCGCGGTGGTGGCTGGGCGTGTTGAACACGTATTCAATGGGCCGGGGCAGGCGCCCAATGCGCTCGGTGTGCACGAAAAACTGGTACAGCAGGTTCCAGGACTGCGCCAGCAGCACCATCCAGGGTTCAAAGCCCAGCAGCGGCAGCGGCAGCCAGAAGGGCAGGGCGGTCATGGGCACCCAGGTCTGGCGCAGGGCGGTCGACAGGTTGTAGTGCTGGCTGGAATGGTGCACCACATGGCTGGCCCAGAACAGGCGCACCTCGTGGCTGATCCGGTGAAACCAGTAGTAGGCAAAGTCGTCCAGAAAGAACAGCAGCACCCACACCCACCACGCCTCTGACGGCAGGCGCAGCGGCGTCCACAGGTACAGGGCGGTGTAGATGCCCAGCACCACTGCTTTCCAGAACACGTTGATCAGCACGTTGCCAATCCCCATGCTGAGGCTGGTCAGGGTGTCGCGCGCGGCGTAGCCCATCTTCGGCTCGCCGTGTTCGTCGTGGTCGCCCAGGAACCGGTAGGCGGCCCACTCGATCAGCAGCGACAGCACGAAGACCGGAATGGCGCGTTGCAAGAGGTCAATCATGGGTGCCCCCCGGCCACAGGTGCAGGCTGTCCAGGGCGGTGGTCAGCGCGGCCTGGCGCGCGGTGTCGGGCCCCAGGGCCAGCGCGGCGTGCAGGGCGCGGTAGTGGTCCAGGGCACGGGTCTGGCGGGCCACGTCGCGGAAATACAGGGGCCCGGCCTGGGTGTAGACCTCGTGGAAGGCGCCCAGCAGCAGCGGCGCCAGCGCATTGCCACTGCCGTGGGCCGCGAGGCTCTGGACCGTCCAGTCAAAGGCGGTAAAAGCCTGCGGGGCGTCCGGGGTGCCGGGTTCGGGCGGGGCGCCCAGGTGCGCGCGCAGCGGCGCCGGGTCCAGCCGCGCCGAGGCCGCCATCCAGTGCGGCAGCAGCGCCGCGCGCAGGTCCAGCAACTGCGGCACCAGCCCGCTCAGGTCGCCCGCCCGCGACAGGTGGGCCAGCACCCGCAGCCCGCCTTCTTCCGGGTGGCAGACCCGCGTGGGTTTGCCCTGGCGGATCTCCAGCAGGCCGTCGCGCGCGAGGCGCTGCAGGGCTTCGCGCAGGGTGGGGCGGGTGACCCCCAGGCCAGCGGCCAGTTCGCGTTCGGCCGGCAACAGGCTGCCGGGGGGATAGGTGCCGTCCAGCAGCCGGGAAAGCAGCGTTTCCTCGGCGTGCAGGGCGGGGCGCAGCGGCTGGGTCATGCAGGGCCTCCGGGGCAGAACCAAAGTGGTCAGTGGTCTGACCAGTTTGGGCGGTGGGCGCGCCGCTGTCAACCCCCGCTACACTCGCCCCCATGAGCCTGCCCGACGCCGCCCTGCACGCCGCTGCCCAGCAGTACGGCACCCCGCTGTACGTCTACGACGCCGCCGAGCTGGACGCCGCCCTGGCCCGGGTGCGCGCGGCCTTTGGCCCGGCCCGGGTGCACTACGCCATGAAGGCCAACCCCAACCTCACCCTGCTGCGGCGCCTGCAAGCGGCCGATGTGGGCTTTGAATGCGTCAGCATCGGTGAACTGGCTCGCGCCGCGCACCTGGGGGCCCGGGGCGAGCATGTGCTGGTGAATGGCCCGGCCAAAACGGACGCCGAGTACCGTCTGGGCGCCGAACTGGGCGCCACTTTTATCCTGGACCGGGAAGAGGAGGTGCGCCTGCTGCCCCCGGCCGCCCGCGTGCTGGTGCGGGTGAACCCGGCCCTAAACGTGAGCACCCACGACCATCTGGCCACGGGCGCCGCCACCAGCAAATTCGGCGTGACGCCGGACCAGACCCCGCGCGTTCTGCAGGCCCTGCGGGACGCCGGGCACACGGCGCTGGGGCTGCATGTGCATATCGGCAGCGCGATCCGCGACGCGGGGGATTTCACGGCGGCCTTTGCCCGCTTGCGCGACCTGCGCGCCCACACCGGGCCACTGGCGGTGCTGGACGCAGGCGGCGGCTGGAGCCTGGACGCCGACCTGCACGGCATTGCCCGCGAGGCCCACGCGGCAGCGGCGGCTTTTGGCGCCGAGTTGTGGGTGGAACCGGGCCGCTATCTGGTGGCGGGGGCCGGCACCCTGCTCACGCGTGTGGTGGGCACCAAGGTCACCGGCCGCCCTTTTGCCCTGGTGGACGCCGGCATGACCGAACTGCTGCGCCCCATGCTCTACGGCGCGCAGCACCCGGTGCGCCCGCTGTGGGACCGCCCCGGCACCGGGCCCTGGGACCTGGCTGGGCCGGCGTGTGAAAGTGGCGACATCCTGGCCCGGAACGTGTCGCTGGCCGCGCCCCAGAGCGGCGACCTGCTGGCGATTGGCGAGGCCGGGGCCTACGGCGCCGCCATGAGCAGCACCTACCTCACCCGCCCCCGGCCCGCCGAGGTGCTGTACGACGGCGGAACGTGGACCGTGATCCGCCGCCGCGAAACGCCGCAGCATATCTGGGCGCTGGAAGAGGGGGAGAGCACAGGGCAGTGAGGGTGCGGGGCAGGCACAGGAAGCTGGTCCTCTGGGGCGCCCGTTCTACCTGGGTCCAGGGCCTAGAGGAAAGGCCGTAATTGAACGGGTCCGGCTTGGACAAGGGGGCCGTTCCTTTCGCGCGCTGCCGGACGGGATGGCCCACCCGCAGTTCGCCGTTGCTGGCGGGCTGGGTGTGTGGACCAGTGAAGCCGCCTGATACCTCTGGCTTCTGCAGCCCAGACTGGCTGTCCCGGCACTGGCCGGTCACCGTGGACACGCGGTGGGTCTGGGGCCGGGCGGTGCCCACCCTGCGCTGTGGTGCCAGTCGCGAGCTGACCCCGCGCCCTGTGGGCCCCCAGCGCCGGGCGCTAGGCTGCAGGCACCATGATCGTCAAGGAACTGGAAGCGCAGCAGCACAGCGACCCTCTGCGCCGTGCCGGGCATGATGCCGAACGCCAGATGGCCCATTACTTGAAACGAGCCTTTGGAGAAGACTCGGGCATTCATGTGCTGAATGACTTGAGGCTTCAGCGGGGTGAAGAGATCGCGCAGATTGATCACCTGGTCATTCACCGCTGCGGCGTGATCCTCATTGAAAGTAAGTCCGTCACAGCGCAGATTGGCATCAACGAACGCGGCGAATGGGCCCGGTACTGGAAGGGTCAGGCGCGCGGGATGCCTTCGCCGATCCTGCAAGCCCGGCGTCAGGGTCAACTGCTGCATGCCCTGCTCAATGACCACACTGAGCAGTTACTGGGCAAAATCTTCCTGGGCAAATTGCAAAAGGGATTTGGCACCATGCACGTAGATGTGCTCGTTGCCATTTCGGATAGCGGCGTCATCCGTGGCGGCAAGCATGTGCCGGCCGAGGTCCTGAAAGCAGATCAGGTGCCAGAGCGGGTGCGCGAACTGGTACAGTACTACGCACGGGCCAACAGCGTCTTTTCCCTGAATTTTAAGGACAGCGGTTATGAAGCCACCCCCGCCGAGGTGATGGGCATTGCCTCGTTCCTGCGCGCCCGCCACACCCCGGCCGAGGCGGCATCGGCACCAGCAGCGCCCCCCACCCCGGCGCCCCGTGCCCAGGCCGCCTCTGCGGTGCCAGCTTCGGTGCGCACCTCGCAGGAACGGCAGGCGCAGGCCCGGCCACAGCCAGAGGTGGCCTGCCGCGCCTGTGGGTCTGCGAACCTCAGCGTGCAGTACGGCAAATACGGCTACTACCTCAAGTGCGCCGACTGCGGCGGCAACACGCCCGCCAAGCCAGTCTGCGCGGCCTGTGGTCAGCCCGCCCGGCTGTCCAAGAGCGGCGCCGAGTTCACCGCCACCTGCCCGGGCGGCCACCGCTGGGCCTACTGGACCAATCCAGCGTAGGGGGCCGCGTCCATAGGCCAGCGGGCGAGTCGAACCCGACTCGCCCGCTGGCCAGTTTTTGCCTTAGAAGCTGCCGCTGCCGCCCAGACGCACGGCCTGGTAGTAGGCGTAGGCCGCGCTGTAGCACGCCGGGCGGGCGTACCAGCTCTTGGCGGCGCAGATGGATTTCATGTTGGTGTGAAAGGCCTCGTCGCTGGTCTTGCGGTTGGCCTCGGTGCGCTCGTAGACCTTCAGGTTGCGGTAGGCAAAGTCGTGCACGTTGCACGCCGGGCGGAAGTCCTCGCGGTAGCCCAGGCCCAGGCCGTCGGGGGCGCTGCAGCCGTCGCGGCTCCAGTCCAGGCCGGTGTAGGGGCTGCTGGTGCCGGCGTAGGCGTTGTACTGGCTGTTGTAGTTGCTCACCGAGCCCCAGCCCACGCGCTTGATGTACGCGAGGCGGTCGCTGGCGTAATCCAGCCCGGTCAGGGCCGGCACCTGGGGCAGCGTCAGGGCGGCGGGGCGCTCGCCGTAGGCTTCCTGCAACGAGGCCAGCAGGCCGGGGTCGTTGCCGTAGCGCGCCAGGATGGCCTGACTGCCGGCGTCCTGCAACTCGGGGCGGGCCGCGTAGGCGGCGACCGCACTGTCCGCCGCGCCCTGAACTCCAGGCGTGGTTTGACCGCAGGCAGCAAGAACGGAAGAGAGGACGACGGCGGGAACCAGGGTTCTACGCATAACGGACTCCTTGTGGTGCAGCGGTGTGTTGTGGTGCGTCTTTGATTCTATAAAGGATTGTCAGGGTTCTGTCTAGACCGCGAGTCCAAAGTGTCACGTTGCGCAGGCGCTGGGCGCGGCCCGGCCGGCGCGGGTGTCAGCAGCGCGTATCATGAGGGGCGATGACCGTGCCGCCCCTGTCTGTTCCCGCCGCGCCCGACACCACCCGCGCCCGCATTCAGCAGGAAGCCGCGCGGCTGTTTGTGCAAAGCGGCTACCACGGGGTCAGCATGCGCGAGGTGGCCGAGGCCGTGGGCGTCACCAAGCCGGCCCTGTACCACCACTACGCCGACAAGGAAGCCCTGTTCCTGGCGATGCTGGAAGGCACCCTGGCAGGCCTGAGCCGGCTGGTGCAGTCCGCCGAGGCCCAGGTGGGCATTCGCCTGCAACTGGACACCCTGGTCTACGAACTGCTGGCCAGCGCCCCGGAGCAGCGCGTGGGCCTGCAACTGGCCGGCGAACTGCGCCATGTCAGCCCCGAGCGCCGCGCCGCCTTCGAGCAGCATTACCGTCAGGTGTGGGTGGGCGGCCTGACCGCACTGTTCGAGGCGGCCTCGGCGCGTGGGGAACTGCGCGCCGATGTGCCCCCTGCGCTTCTCACCCGCGCCTTTCTGGCCCTGACCTACCCGCTGGTCACTGGCACCCCCCCCGCCGATCCCCAGGGCACCGCGCGCGCGCTGCTGGCGATATTTCTAGATGGCGCGGCCCGCCGTTAGGCCAGCGCGGGTGAGCTTGACTCAGCTGCGATAAAACTACCTTCATCCAATCCTCATGAACGGGCCGGTGTGGTCCGGGAACATGGGCCCTGGCGCGCCGCACGGGCGCGGTTTCGGGTTTTTCCTCCCCCAGCGGCATCCTGGACGTGCGTGGCAGCGTCCGCTTTTTCGTTTCGTGGAGTGACACAACATGGAATCACTGTTTGGGTGGATCACCCAGCCGGAAGCGTGGCTGGCTTTCGGCACGCTGCTCTTGCTCGAAGTCGTGCTGGGCATCGACAACGTTATTTTCATCTCGATTCTGGCGGGCAAGCTGCCCCCGGATCAGCAGCAGCGCGCCCGCACCATCGGCCTGCTGGCCGCCATGCTGATGCGCCTGGCCCTGCTGTTTTCCATCAGCTGGATCTACAGCCTGAAAGCAGAGCTGTTCACGCTGCTGGGCATGGGCTTTTCCGGGCGTGACCTGATCCTGATTTTCGGCGGCCTCTTCTTGCTCTACAAGGCCGTCAAGGAAATGCACGAGCAGCTTGAGGGCCCCGGCGCCCACCATGAAGGCCCCACGGCCGGGCGGGTGGCCGGCGCCAACTTTGCGGCGATCATCGGGCAGATCATGCTGCTGGACATCGTGTTCAGCCTCGACAGCGTGATCACGGCTGTGGGCATGGCCGACGACCTCGGCGTGATGGTGGCGGCCGTGGTGGTCACCGTGCTGATCATGCTGGTGGCGGCGCGCCCCATTGGCGACTTTGTGCAGGCCCACCCCACGGTGAAGATGCTGGCCCTGGCCTTCCTGCTGCTCATCGGCGTGAACCTGATCGCCGACGGCTTTGGGTTCAAGATTCCCAAGGGCTACACCTACTTTGCTATGGGCTTTGCCATCGCCGTGGAGCTGCTGAACCTGCGCGTGCGCCGGGGCAAGGCGGTGGCCCTGCACGAAACAGGCCGCCACCCCGACGCCCACTGAACCGCACACCCGCGTTGTCCCCGGTCCCCGCTACTCTGGCGGGGGCTTTTGCCGTGGCGCTGGGGGCACCCGTGCCCACGGCAGGCCAGTCATGGGCTAGCATGGGCCCGCCTGAAGGAGAGGCCCACGTTTTGCCCGTCACCCGCCTGGAAATCTGTACCGAACACCTCAGCATTGATCAGCGTGAAGAACTGCTGGACGCCGTCTGGACCGCGCTGCGCATCAGCCCCGGCATGGTCACCGCCGACGGTAACGTGGAACTGGTGCTCTCGCAGTGCGGCGGCCTCGCCCGCCCCGAGGACGCGCCGCTGGTGCGCGTGAACGACCTGGAATACCGCAACGTCACCCCAGGCCGCCTCGTGACCCTGATGCGGCGCTGGGTGCGCTAAGAGCGAGGGGCTACTGGCGCGGGCCTTGGCTCGTGGGCCCGGGGCCCCCTGGCTCGCCCAGCCTCTCTCCCCTCATTTTTACCGGCCCGGGGTCTGCCCCTGCGCGTCCAGGGCGCCCAGCGCGGCGTCCAGGGTGCTGTCCTGGCCGGTCTGGGTCAGGCGCTGCAGGTCGGTGGGGGCCAGCAGGTCGGGCTGCACGCGCTCGGGCAAGGGGCGGTCATCCGGACCGTACGCGCGCAGGATGGTCACGGCCACCACGCCGCCGTCGGGCAGGTCGCGGAAGATCACGCCGCTGTTGCCCACGCCCTTGGTGGGTTCGCCCACCGCCAGGACACCTGCGCGCTGAGCGTAAAAGGTGAACACCTCGGCGCACGACGCCGTACCCGGGCCCACCAGCACGGCGGCCGGCCCGGACCAGACCGCCCCGCCGGGCCGCTGGCGGTCCCCAGGCCGGGCTTCCTCCCCGCCCCGGCCCGCGTACACCCAGCCTCCCACCTGATAGCGGGTGCGGTACTCCACTGGCCCAAAGACGCTGGCCGCCGCCACGCACTCGGGCAGGCTGCCCCCGCCGTTGTAGCGCAGGTCCACGATCAGGGCGCGTGCCCCCTGCCGCTGGGCGTCGCGCACCCGGGCCAGAAACAGTTCGGCGGCGTCGGCGGGCAGGAAGCTGGGATAGGTGATCAGCGCCACGCGGCCATCTGTCCCCGTCCAGCTCAGGGTGGGTTCGTCGCGGGCCTGCAGGCGTTCGGTGTCCAGGGTGAGGGTCTGCTCGGGCTGCCCGGCGCGGCGCACCGTCACCGCAATGGGCGCGCCGGCCCGTTCCAGGCGCACGAATTCGGTTGGGCCCACGGGGGCGTTCTGGCCGTCCCGCTTGCCCGCCGCCTCGCCGTTCACGGTGGTGATCAGGTCAAACAGGCGCAGGCCCGCGCGCTCGGCGGGGCTGCGCGGCATCACCGCGACCACCAGCAGTCCACCCTCTATACGGCTGAGGCGCGCGCCCGTGCGGAACACCGCCGCGCCGCGCTGGATCTCGCGCAGGCGCTCGGCGGCTTCGGGGTCGCGGACGTTGGTGTGCGGGTCGCCATACGCCGTGAACAGTTCGGTCAGCACCGCCCGGCCGGTGTCGTAGGAGCAGCTGTCGCCCTGCGGCGCGCAGAGGGTGTCCAGCTGCGCGGCGTAGGTGCGGCTCAGGTCGTCCAGGTTGGCGGTGGACCAGCCGAAATACCGCTGGCGCACGCTGTCGGTGGCGGCGCGGAACAGATCAGTGGCGGGGCTGGCCTGGGCAACGCTCAGGGTCAGCAGGGCCGCCGCCAGGACTCGGCGCAGGGTGGTGGGCACCCCTTCAGGCTACGGCAGCGCCACGCGCATAAGAGGGCGCGGCGCACCTTCTGACGGGGGCGCCGGGGTGCGCCAAGTGGGGGCTGGGGTCCAGGCTCGAAGGCGGTGAAGAAACGGGGCAGAGGTGGGACGCTTGGGCGGCTGCCAGCTGATCCTTTGGGAAAAACAGGAGTGCGGCCCGTTTCCGTGGTTTCGCGTGGAGCGGCCCGGAGAGCACCGTGTTTTCCCACCTTGCGATGGACTCGCAGAGCCGCGCCCCAGAGGTTGGGAAGGGGATAAGTGGGCCAAGCGTCTTAGACGACGCTTCTCGTATGCCCTGCCTCGCTTAAAAGATGGGCCGACCTCTTGGGAAAAGGGCCTGACGCTGTGGGAGGGACAAGGCTCACCACCTCACTGGAATGGGGCGCCCCAGTTCTTCCCGGGATGCCCCACTGCGGCTCAGAATGGCCGCCAACCCCTCCCTTACAGCCGCGCCCGCGCCGTGACGTTGCTGAGGTTCAGGGTGTCGCCAAAGGCACTCTGGCCCCCGGTAAAGCGCAGACCAAAGTAGCCGTGGCCGGTCTTCGCGGCCTCATCCAGCGCCGGGCCGCCCAGCGTAAAGGGTCGCGCCTGCCCAGGCTGCAGGCTCAGGCGGCCAATTCGCTGGGCGCTTTCAAAGGCTGCGTCGCACAGCACCATGCGCGGCGCCGCAGGTGTGGCGGGTGACACCGTGCAGGTGGCCGGCAGGGCCGAGAGGGCCGGGCGCACGTACAGTTCGGCCTCGCGCAGGGTGCCCAGGCCAGTGGTGCGGTAGGTGGCTTGGCCGTCCAGCGTGACCTGCTGCAGCGCCGCCGGAATGCGGTTGCCCGCCAGGGCGTCGCGCTCCAGGTACACCACCTTGTCTGTCAGGGGGCCACTGGCGGGCAGGGTGAGGCTGGCGTCGTCCACATCCACGCGCGGGGTGGGAATCAGGCCGCAGGCGCCCAGCAGGCTCAAGCTCAGCAGGGCGCCCGCCAGACGGGGCAGTCGGCCCCTCACGGGTAGGCCACCTCCTGCACGGTGGGGTGTAGCAGCACCTCGTCCACCCGCAGGTGGGCCGGGGCGCTCAGGGCATAGACCACCGCCTGGGCCACGTCCTCCGGGCGCAGCCACGCGGCCTTGTAGGCTTCGCCCTGCTGGGTATCGCCAAAGTATGTGTCCACCATGCCGGGGCGAATCTCGGTCACGCGCAGGCCGTAGCTCTGGCCCTCGTAGGCCAGGGCGTGGGTCACGGCGCGCTGGGCGAACTTGCTGGCGGTGTAGAGGGCCCCGTTCGCAAAGGTGCGCCCCGACACGTCGCTGGTCACGTTCACCACCTGACTGCCCAGGCCCTGTGCGTGGCGCGCCTGAAAGTGCTCAATCAGCGCGCCAGTGGTCAGGATGGTGCCCAGCACGTTGGTGTCCATCACGCGGCGGTATTCCTCCGGGGTGATGTCCTGCACCGGCACAAAGCTGCCCACGCCGGCGTTGTTCACCAGGGCGCCCGCGCCCAGTTCGCGGGCGCGGGCGGCAAAGGCCTGCACGCTGGCGGGGTCGGTCACGTCCAGGGGCAGGAACTCGGCGCCGGGTTCGGTCAGGCCTGTCACGTCGCGGGCGCCGCCCAGCACGCGCGCGCCCTGCCCGGTCAGGGCCTGCACCACGGCCCGCCCAATGCCTTTGCTGGCGCCGGTCACGGCCACTGTGCGGCCGGTCAAGGTCTGTTCGCTCATGCCGGGCAGGGTAGCAAAGGCGGGCAGGCGGCTTTGCTACCCTGCGCAGGTGAAGAAGTCCCCCACCGTCACCCTCAAGCCCCAGGCGGTGCGCCGCATTGCCGGGCGCTATCCGTTCGGCCACAGCGGCGACATTGCCCACGCCGACGACGGTCTGGCCCCCGGTGAGGTCGTCAACGTGCGCGGCCCCGACAGTGCCAAGGTCATTGCGCGCGGGTATTTCAATCCCCAGGGCGCCACGCCCCTGCGCCTGCTGACGTGGCAGGACGAGGACGTGGACCTGAAGTTCTACCGCGCCCGCGTGAGAGCCGCCCTGGCCCGCCGCGCCG
Organism: Deinococcus multiflagellatus; assembly: GCF_020166415.1. Lineage (NCBI taxonomy): Bacteria > Thermotogati > Deinococcota > Deinococci > Deinococcales > Deinococcaceae > Deinococcus > Deinococcus multiflagellatus. The sequence continues at coordinate 3,586 of NZ_JAIQXV010000011.1, read as the reverse complement.
GACGCATTGTGGGCACGGACGCCCTGCGCGTGCTGCACGCCGAAGCCGACGGCCTGCCCGGCGTGGTGGCCGACCAGTTTGGCAGCGTGCTGGGCGTGCAGCTGCGCAACGCCGGGGTGGAGCGCCACCGCGAGCTGATCGTGCGCGCCCTGAAAGAGGAAACCGGGGCCCAGAGCGCCTATGAACGCAGCGACACCGGCGAGCGCCGCAAGGAGGGCCTGGACCTCGTGACCGGGACCCTGTGGGGCGAGGTGCCGGCGCGGGTGGAGTTTTTCGAGGACGACCTGACGCTGCACTTTGCCCCGATGGACGCGCAGAAGACCGGCTTTTTTCTGGACCAGCGCGACAACCGCCGCCTGATGCGCGCGCTGGTGCGCCCCGGCGCGGGCTTTCTGGACGTGTACTCGTACACCGGGGGTTTCAGCCTGCACGCGGCGCGGGCCGGGGCGCAGGCGGTGGCCGTGGACAAGGACAATGTGGCCCTGGGCGCCCTGGAAGGCGCGGCCCGCAGCAACGGTCTGTCGGTGGGGGTGCGCTGGGGCGACGCCCTGGAACAGCTGGCCGCCCTGGAAAAGGAAAAGCGCACCTTCAGCGCCGCCGTGCTTGATCCCCCCACCCTCGCCAAGCGCCGCGACGACGTGCCGCGCGCCAAGCGCATCTTTACCGACGGCGCCGCGCGCGCCCTGCGCATGCTGGAAATGGGCGGGCACCTCCTGATCAGCACCTGCGCCCACTACATCCGCGTGGATGACCTGCTGGACGCCGCCCGCGTGGCCGCCGCCGAGGCAGGCACCGACGCCGAGGTGGTGGCCGTGACCTACCAGCCCGCCGACCACCCGCACCGCCTGAGCGTGCCGGAAAGCCTGTACCTGAAAAGCATCCTGCTGCAGAAGGGCTAAGCGTCAGGGCGGGCGTGCAGGACCGGGCGCCTCAGGGCAGCTCGGGCCGTTCTTCCATTTTCCCAGCGCTTTTGCCCTGGTACAGAGGCCGTTCAGCTTGAGAACACCCAGGGCAGAACGGGATGGTTCCGGTCTTCGGTGCTTTCCGGGGCCACTGCCCGGAACTCCGTCCTTGCTCCTGCGCCGCTGCACTACTGGGCGAGCCCCTCTGGTTGGCAACATTCCGTCACGGGTGATGGAGCTTTTCGGGGGCTGTATACGCCTCCCTTCGCCGCTCTGCGCCCCCGGCCAGGGCAGCACAACCCCTTCTCTATCCCGCCTCTCTGCCCTGTGGGCTGCGCCAGTGCGTCCCCGCCTTACCCTGGGGGGGCAGTGTCCAGCAGGGCGGCGCCGCAGCCGGTGCAGAAGCGGGCGTAGGGGGTGCGCAGCGGCGCGCCGCATCCCGGGCACCCGCGCAGGAGCGCGCGCCCGTCGTTGGGGCAGTAGCGCTCGCGGGCGGCCAGCGGCACCGCGCGGCCACACAGGGGGCACAGGGCGTAGCGCGCCCGGGTGCGGGGCGGCGGGGCAGCAGGAAGGGTCATGCCGCCACCATGACGGCCGCAGGCTGACGGGCCCCTCACGTTTCGGGCTCAGGGCCGGGGGCCGGGCCCAGCAGCGCCTCCCAGTGGGCGGGCAGCTCGTCGCCCACCTCGGCCATGCGGGCGCGGGCCTGGGCATACAGGCGCGCCAGCCGCTGCGGGCGCCCGGCGGCGGCCTGGGCGCGCAGGGCCAGCACCAGGGCCGGGCGGCTGTAGGGGTCGGCGGCCAGCAGCCACTCGCTGGCCTGGGCCGCCAGCGCCGCCTGGGCCGGCAGGGCCTCGGTCACGGCGCGGTGCAGGGCGCTCGCCAGGGCGTCGGGCAGCGGTTCGTCGGCGGCGCCCAGGTAGGGGCCCTGCCACAGCGACAGGTCGCCGCTGACCACGAAAGTTTCGGCGTCGGTCTGCACCTGTTCGCCCAGCAGGTAGCCGCCCGGCGTGCGCACAATCAGCCCCGGGCCCAGCGTGTCGCGCAGGCGGTGCACCAGCTGGTGCAGGGCGCCCACCGCGCGGCCCTCGGTCTGGGCGGGATAGAGCAGATCGGCCAGGGCCAGCTGTTCCAGTTCGGGGTCGCCCGCCAGCCGGGCCCCCAGCAGCGCGCCCAGCAGGGTGCGGGCCTGCCGCCCCCGCACCGGGCGCGGCGGCGGGCCCTGCACCTGCGGGTGGCCCAGCGCGCGCAGGTGCAGCCCCGGGGCCGGCGGGCGCCGCGTGGGGAGGGGAGCGGCCTGTAGCCCCGGAAAGGCGCGCCGGGCCGCCGCCGCGCGCCCATGCCAGCCGCGCGCCTCGTAGTAGGTCACACTGGCCGCCGCCCGCACCGGGTCGCCCTGCATCCGCGCGGCTTCGGCGTCCACGCGCCACGCCAGCACCTCAATCCGGGCGGCGCGCAGGTGGGCCGCTGCCGCCTCGTAGCAGGCCAGGGCGCCGCCCCGGTCCCCGGCCGCCTCCTGTGCAAGCCCCTGGGCCCACAGCGCGTAGCCGCCGCCCACTGGCGGCCCCCCCTGCGCCGCCCGCGTGAGGTCGGCGGCGGCCTGCGCGGCCCGTTCGGGGTCGCCGTGCGCGGCCTCGGCCCAGGCCAGGGCAAACAGGGCGTCACACACGTAGGCGCGCGCCCCAGACTGGCCTGCCAGGCGCGCGGCGGTGCGGGCGTGCACCCGCGCGGCCTGGGCGCCCCCGGGCGGGGCCCATTCCAGATACAGGCGCGCCAGTTCGGTTTCGCATTCGGCCTGCCAGCTGGGGGCGTCGGCGCGGGCCAGCACGTCGCGGGCCTCGTGCAGCAGGTCCTGGGCGCGCTCAAAGTCCCCGGCGCGGGCGTAGAGGGCCCCCAGCCGCTGCTGCTGAAAGGCGTGCTGGCGGCCGTCGCCCACCTGGGTCAGCAGCCGCAGGGCTTCGTGCAGGTCTGCCATTGCCTCGGGCAGCCGGGCCTGGGCCGAACGGGTCAGCGCGCGGTTGCCCAGCAGCCCGGCCGCCGCCGCCAGTTGCCCGGCGTCCAGCAGCGCCGTGGCCGCCGCCTGCTGCGCGGCCTCGCCCGCCGCGTAGTCGCCCCGGAAATAGGCCACGCCGCCCAGCACATTCAGGCAGCGGGCGCGCGCAGTCACGGCGTCCTCGTCTTCTGGGGCGGCCTCATCGGCCAGGGGGGGCGCCGCGTCCAGGCCGGCACGGGCCAGCTGCTCGGCGCCGTCCAGGTCACCCTGGTTCAGCAGGGCGCTGGCCACCAGGGCCTGGGCCCCGGGACTTAAGCGCACGCCAGCGGCCCGCGCGGCCTGGGCGACCTCCACAGCCTGGGCCAGTTGCCCGCGCGTGACCAGCAGTTCGGTGCGCGCCGACCACCAGGGGCCGTCGGGCGTGGGCCAGCGCTCCAGCAGGGCCTCGGCCTCGTCGCCCGCGCCGGCCTGGGCCAGCAGCGACACCAGCAGGGCCAGGGCCGCCGAATCCGGCGCCGCGTCGAAGGCCAGCCGGGCGCAGGCCACCGCCGTGCCCAGGTCCGCCGCGCTGGCCAGCCGCGCCGCGCGCCGGGCCCAGGCGCGGCGCTCCGGGGTGTCCAGGTGGGCGGCCTGGGCGGCAAAGCGCGCGGCGTCGGCGCGGCGCCCGGCGGCGCGGGCGGCGTCTGCGGCG